>JBCCVT010000087.1:0-10854 GCA_039195015.1 Pseudomonadota bacterium | reverse complement strand
GCCTTGGGCAGATCGACCCGGATATCGACTCCGGGCTGACCGGTTTGCTGGAGCATCACTGCACCGCGCACCAGATCACTGAGGCTTTCTTCCCGCCGGTCCGGTTCCGGCATTCGCGCGAACCTCGAGAACTCGTCAACAATGCGCCGCAGATCATTGGTTTGCCGAACGATCACGTCCGTCATCGACTCCAGGCGATCGCTGTCATCGCCGACCATTGGCGCGAATTTCCGTTTGATCCGTTCGGCGCTGAGTTGGATCGGTGTCAACGGGTTCTTGATTTCGTGCGCGATGCGACGTGCCACGTCTCCCCAAGCTGCCATCCGTTGCGCGCTGACAAGATCGGTCACGTCATCAAAAGCCACCACGTAGCCTTCCAGACCACCCGCGTCCGACCCGCGCGTTGCCATGCGGACCAACAGATTTTCCTGTCGTCCCTTGCGACTGACCTTGATCTCATCCTGCGCGGTGCCCGATCGAGACCGGCGCACCACCTCGAACAAGGGCCCGAATTCAGGAACCGCCACGCTTAGCGGCACGGATTGCCGATCTTCCGTCCAGCCAAGCAGCCGTTCTGCCGAAGGGTTCACAAATGTCACGCGTCCCTGCGGGTCAAGCCCGACAACCCCGGACGTCACCGAGCTCAGCACAGAATCAAAAAGGCGCCGCCGTTCTTCGATTTGCCGCGTGTTATCAAGCAAAGCGTCGCGCTGGCCTTTGAGCTGTCGGGTCATCTGGTTGAAATACCGCCCCAACATTGCGATTTCGTCATCACCCGCCTCTTCGGTGACGCGGACATCCAGATCACCTGCGCCCACGCGCTGTGCCGCGCCCGCCAGTCGACCCACTGGTCGCGAAAGACGTTCGGCGAACCAGAGCCCCAGCCAGATCGCGGCCAGGATCAGGATCATGGCAAAGCCGATATAGAGCAGCCCGAACTGATAAACCACGCGGCCGCGTTCGCTTTCCAACTGCTGATAAAGCCGGATGGTCTGCTGCGTTTCGTCCAAGAGGCTCAGGATTTCTCCGTCGACATCCCGGCTGACATAGAGAAACCGATCAACAAAGCTTTGCAGCGGGACGAGCGCGCGGAATTCGTTGTTGTCCCAATCCTGCATGACCAGCAGACCTTCACGGCCTGCCTCGCGGATCTGCTCCTCGGTCGGTTGTTCATAGTCGAATAGGTAGGACCGCTCGCCGCGCGCGCGGATCACGCCTGTGCCGTCGATCACATAGGCTTCGCGCAGACCGCGCTGCACCTGGCTTTGCCCGGAACTCAGGATCGGGCGCAATTCGGCATCGCTCATAAAGAAGGTGACATTGCGGCTTTGATCAAGGTAACGCGCAAGCGCCACCGCATCCTGCGCAAGATCTTCCCGCTGCTCGGTCTCATAGGCTTGCGCAGCGGCCAGAGAATTGCCGACCACGCTGCGCACGCGCTCGGAAAACCACCCCTCAAGCCCGATATTGATGGTGAGACCGGCAAACACCGCCATTGCGACTGCTGGCAAAAGCGCCAGAAGGGCGAAGACCCCGATCAAGCGCAGGTGCAGCCGCGAGCCCGCCGATTGCGCCCGTCGCGCGGCCACCAGCCGGCCCAATTGCCCCATGACCATTGCCGCAACGAAGAGCACATAGACCAGGTCGGCCAGAAGAACGACGCGCAGGGTTGCTTCGGAAGCTGTGCGGTCAAGCGGGCCAAGCACCGAAAAGGTCAGCGCGGCGAGGACAGGGCCCAGAATGACCATGCCCAAGGTCGCGACGTTGCGCGCCCAGTGTCCACGTCGAAACCAGCTGAACGCCGGCAACGGAGTCCTCTGTGACCGGGTCGCCACCCGTCTACCTCGTCAAATTGTGCCGCTCGCGCGACAAACCGCCATATCTCGTGATCTTTTCCGGCACTGCGACCGGTTCGCCACGGGTTATGTGGCGTTTTTACATCAATTTTCGGCGGCGTGTCACCTGAATATCGAGATCCGTGATCTTCTTGCGCAAGGTATTGCGGTTAATTCCAAGCAAATCGGCACATTTAGCTTGGTTTCCTCCGGTCGCGTCGAGGGCGATTTCGATCAACGGAAGCTCCATTTCCCTCAGAATCCGGGCATATAGCCCCGGCGGCGGGAGCATATTGCCGTGCAAATCGAAGTAGCGCCGCAGATGTCGCGCCACCGATGCCGAGAGTTTTTCGGAATCACCGCCACCAAGGACCGGCTCCATCTCGGGCTGACTGCCGAGCACCACCTCGACCTCGGATCGGGCAATCTCATCCGCGCGGCTTGTGAGCACAAGACGGCGCACCGCGTTTTCCAACTGGCGAACATTGCCTGGCCAGCTGTAGGCGCGGAAAAGCTCGGCCGCATCTGCGCTGAGCCAGCGCTTGGGCGCTCCGTCGCGTTCGGCCCGAGCCAGAAAGTGATCGGCAAGCAGCGGGATGTCGTCGACCCGTTCGCGCAAGGACGGCACGTGGATTGTGGCCCCGGACAAGCGGTAATAGAGATCCTGACGCACCTGCCCCGCATCCATTGCGGCTGCAAGGTCACCTTGGCTGGTGGCCATGAACCGCGGCGCGTGGTCTCCCGGGGCGTCCATCATGCGAACGATGCGCGCCTGGATTTCCTCATCAATGTCGCCGATTTCGTCAATCAGCAATGTGCCGCCCTTGACCCGCGCCAGCACCCGCGCGGGACCCTCAAGCTCCTGCAGGTCCGCGCCGGTGGCCGTCACAAACGGCATGTTGCGCCGATCCGAGAACTCGTGGATCGCCTTCGCGATCAGCGATTTGCCCGTCCCGCTTTCGCCCGAGATCAGAACCGGCAGATCGGTGTTCATCACCCGCGCCACTAGCCGGTACATTGACTGCATGACCTGCGTACGGCCGACCAGCGGCAATTCGTCTGGGCGTTCGTCGATCTCGATCGCGGCTTCAGCGCGCGAGCGGCGCTTCTGGTCCAGCGCCTTGGCCGTCCGCTTCATCAAATCGGGCAGATCGAAGGGTTTCGGCAGGTAGTCATAGGCCTGCGCCTCGGCCGCCTGGATCGCTGTCATGATCGTATTCTGGGCCGAAATCACGATCACCGGCAGACCGGGCCGGTCCTGTCCGATCTTCGGCAACATCTCAAGCCCGTTGCCGTCTGGCATGACAACGTCCGAGATGACGACATCGCCTTTGCCTTCGCCCACCCATCGCATAAGTGTGGTGAGCGAGCTTGTGGCGTGTACTTTGCATCCGGCCCGCGTGAGCGCTTGGGTCAGAACCGTGCGTATCGTGCGGTCGTCATCAGCGACCAGAACAGTGCCGTCCATCAGGGTGTCTCCTTGGTTGGCCTGTTCTTGCTGCGCGGTTCACGCGGTAGCGACAGGCGAAAAACGGTGCGCCCTGGCACCGATGTGACCGAGATCCATCCGTCATGGTCCGAGATGATCTTGCTGACGAGCGCCAGACCAAGCCCGGTTCCGTTTTCGCGCCCGGATACAAAGGGGTCGAAAATGTCCGACTTGATCTCGTCCGGCAGGCCGGGGCCGTCATCAATCACCTCGATCTGCAAAGGCAGCGAATGGCCCGAACCATCACTGCGGCGCAGGCGGAAGGAATGTTCGAAATAGCTGTGCAGACGGATCGTCCCGCCGCGCGGATCCGCAGCTTCGGAGGCGTTGCGGAGCAGGTTCAGCACCACCTGCAAAAGTTGATCAGGATCACCCATCGCCATTGGCAGCGAAGGATCGTAATCCTCGATGATCTTCATATGCGCGCCAAATCCCAAAAGCGCCGAGCGACGCGCACTGTCCAGCACGTCATGGATGTTGACCGGCTGTCGCGCCGGCGCACTCAGATTGCCGAACTGCTCGACCTGCTCCAGGAGCTTAACGATGCGCCGGCTTTCCTCGACGATGAGATCGGTGAGCTCCAGATCCTGCGGTTCGAGGTTCATGCTGAGAAGCTGTGCGGCCCCGGTGATCCCGGCAAGCGGGTTCTTGATCTCATGGGCCAGCATCTCAGCCATCCCAATCGCCGATTGCGCCGCCGATTTGACCGAATGGCTTTGCGTCATGCGGCCCGCAAGCTCGCGCGGCGACACCATCAACACCATCGTGCCTGGCTGGCCTTGCAGCGGCGCGATCTGAAGCGCACATTGCAGCGGCGCCCGGCTGCCGGTTCCCACGTCGACATCATTAACGAAAAGCGGTGTGCTGTCGCGCCGGGCGCGGGTCAGCGCCTCTTCCAGCGGCGCGTCCACCGCGATCAGGTCCCAGACCGGCTGACCGCGCACGGATTTGGCGCTGGCGTTCAGAAACCCTTCGGCGGCCGAGTTCGCCTCGGCGATCCTGTCTTGCCCGTCGATAAGGAAGGCCGGCACCGGGATCGAGGCCCAAAGCGCGCTGTCCTGTCCGTTCAAGTCGCCTCCGCTCATGCGGCCACCTGCCCGTCCGGAGACAGCGCCTCGGGCAGCCACCGGATCACGTCGGCCGGGACGCGCGAGGTCAGAAGCATCTTGCGCAATGCGGGCGGGCACGCGGCGGTGTCCGCGTACCATCCCAGATGTTTGCGCGCGACGCGCAGGCCCAGATCAGATCCGTAGAAGGCCAACATCGCCTCGTAATGCCCGATCACCATATCCACGAGGTCCGCTCCGATGGGGACGTCTGGCGCCTGCGTGCGAAAGAGATCATGGGCCACCTGCGCCAAAAGCCAGGGTTTGCCTTGCGCGCCCCGCCCGATCATGACGCCCTGTGCACCGGATGCCTTAAGCGCCGCACGCGCCGTGGCGCTCCCGGTGATGTCGCCATTGGCGATAACCGGTATCGTCACGGCGTCGGTCACCGCGCGGATCGCCGCCCAATCGGCATGGCCCTTGTAGAACTGACATCGGGTGCGGCCGTGGATCGTCACCATCTGCACACCGGCTTCCTGCGCACAGCGGGCCACCTGTGGCGCGTTCCTCAGCCCGTCATCCCATCCGAGCCGCGTCTTGAGCGTCACTGGTACACGCACCGCGTCAACCACCGCTTCGATCAGTTTCAAAGCGTGATCGGGCGTCTTCAAGAGCGCCGAGCCCGACAGGCCATTCGTCACCTTCTTAGCCGGGCAGCCCATATTAATATCGATGATCCTTGCGCCGCGGTGTTCCACCATCCGCGCGGCCTCCGCGATCCAATATGGATCGCGGCCAGCAAGTTGTACTGCCGTTCCTTCGACATCGGCGCTCAGCTCGGCGCGCTCGCGCACGCCCGGCTTGGCTTGCACCATCTCCTGGCTCGCAACCATCTCGCTCACCACCAGCCCCGCGCCGAACCGCTGTACAAGGTCACGGAACGGACGATCAGTGATCCCGGCCATCGGGGCCAGGAAGACCGGCGGAGTGAGGGTGGACGCTTTCAGAGCGATGTCCAAACGACTAAACCTTGTGCAACTCATTTCGTGCTATCCAAGCGTTAGCGAATGCACAATCTGCCCTTTGTGTCCGGGACATCAAAATTGCAGCACCTGCCCAAAAAATAGGCAGCATGTTGGGGGTCATTGCCTCTGCCAGACTCAGGGCCTAAACAAAGCCCCGGCAATGGATCGGCAAGGACCCAGCACATGACCATAGCGGCGCTGATCGTTGCGGCCGGTCGCGGCAAACGTGCAGGGGGCGAGCTCCCCAAGCAATGGCGTATGATCGAGGCGATGCCGATGCTGATGCATACCATCGCAGCGTTCCGGACCTCGGGCCTGGTGCAACGCATTGTGGTGGTGCTGCACGCAGATGACATGGAACGCGCGTCATTGCTGGACGACCCCGATCTGGTGATTGCAACCGGTGGGGCGGATCGGGCGGCATCGGTCCGGGCTGGGTTAGAGGCCCTGTCGGCGACAGATACTGACCGCGTCCTCATCCATGATGCGGCACGGCCATGCGTCGGCACCGAAACCATTGCACAGGTCGTGACCGCGCTTGAGACTGCACCCGCAGCGGCCCCGGCTCTGGCCGTAACGGACGCACTCTGGACCGGCGAAACGGGACATGTCACCGGAACTCAGGACCGCCGCGGGCTGTATCGCGCGCAGACGCCGCAGGGGTTTCACTATGACGCCATCCGGGCGGCGCACGCCGCCCATCCCGGCGGGGCGGCGGATGACGTCGAGGTCGCGCGCGCACACGGACTCACCGTTCAGATCGTGCCTGGCGATGAAGCCAATCTGAAGGTTACACTGCCGCGGGATTTCGACCGGGCGGCCCGCATTCTGGAAAGGCAGAACATGACGATACGACTGGGCAACGGGTTCGATGTTCATCGTTTCGGTCCCGGAGATCACGTCATTCTTTGCGGGATCGAGGTCGCCCATGACCAAGGGCTAATCGGGCATTCCGATGCCGATGTCGGCATGCACGCCGTTACCGATGCCATTTATGGAGCCCTGGCCCAGGGCGATATCGGACAGCATTTTCCGCCCTCGGACCCACAGTGGAAAGGGGCGGCCAGTGACGTTTTTCTGCGGCACGCGGTGCGGCTCGCCTCTGAGATGGGCTATGCCATCGGCAATGTCGACTGCACGCTGATCTGCGAGTTCCCGAAGATCGGGCCGCATGCCGAAAAGATGCGCGCCGCGATGGCCGCGATCATGGAGGTCAAGGTCGATCAGGTCTCGGTCAAGGCCACCACGTCCGAGCGTCTGGGCTTCACGGGCCGTGGCGAAGGCATCGCCGCGCTTGCCAGCGCAACACTCGTCCGGTCATGACGCTGGCCGGTGCGATCGCAACGGTGGCGGGTGTAGGCTATCTGCGCCCTGCCCCGGGAACCTGGGGATCGCTTGCCGCCCTGCCGTTGGCCTGGGGTCTCCACGTTGCCGGGGGCTTTCCCGCGCTGGCTTTGGCCAGCCTTCTGGCCTTTGCCGCCGGTTGGTGGGCGACAGTGCAGATGACGGCCGGTGCGTCAGATCACGATCCGTCCGAGATCGTGGTCGACGAGGTCGTGGGCCAATGGATCGCGCTTTTGGCCCTTTCCTGGCCCGCCTGGACGATGCAGATCGATATCCTCCGGCTCTGGCCGGGCTGGATCGCCGCCTTCGTGCTGTTTCGGCTGTTCGACATCCTCAAGCCCGGACCGGTCGGCTGGGCAGATCGCCGGAACGATCCCTTGGGCGTGATGCTGGACGATGTGATCGCCGGCGCGCTGGCGGCGATCGGCGTGGTGGCGCTCGCCGGGATCTGGCATGGTGTTCTTGGATGGTAAAGGTTGCTGAACTTCTCGACCGCGCCAAGGCGCAAGGTGTGACGATTGCGACGGCAGAAAGCTGCACGGGCGGGATGGTAAGCGCAGCGTTAACGGATGTTCCGGGCTCATCAGCCGTGGTTGAACGTGGATTTGTCACCTATTCCAATTCGGCCAAGGAAGAGATGTTGGGCGTTTCTGCAGAGACGCTCGCGGCCCATGGCGCCGTGTCCGAGGAGGTCGCACGCGAAATGGCGGCCGGAGCGCTGGCCAGATCGGGCGCCAACCTCGCCGTGTCGGTGACCGGCATCGCCGGGCCAGGCGGGTCAGAGTTCAAGCCCGAAGGCCGGGTCTGTTTTGGTGTGGCGCAAGAGAGCGCTGATCCCAAAGCGGAAACGGTCGAGTTCGGACCCCTCGGCCGCGATCAGGTTCGACTGGCGGCGCGCGATCATGCCTTGGCCTTGCTTTCGGAGGCGGTGACGGAGGCGTAGGGTGATTGCGCAAAGTAAAGCGCGTCGCGCACCACGAGCCAAGCTGCCAATCTTGGTCGTCCACACAAACTATCTCACGGTCGTGGCACGGCAACGCACAGGTCTGTTCCGATCACATCATGTGCTCAGCGCGCTTGTCATCGACCCCGTCAACCCGCAGAAATGCCGACAGATCTGATGCCCGCCCGCCTTGTTGCAGCAGGCTCCAAATCCGATTGGTCATCCCCGAGCCGATCAGGGTCGCCGTCTTTTGACGAACCCTCTCCTCCCGCGTCGCGATCGGTATCGGCGTCAGCAGATCATGCCGCGCCTCGCGCCGCTGTCCGTCGCGGCGCAGCAGGGTGAGCACGGCTTCGGTTTCGCTCAGCGACGGATCTTCGACCACTTGGATTCGGTCGCGCAGAGCGAGCAGTCTGGGATCGGCGCAAGTCCGATCCGAATAAACATCGAGCCGCGCCGTATCGAGGCCAAGCGCCCGCATCGCGATCACTGTCTGATAGCTGAATTTGGCGCCGAGGCCGGTTGTCGGCGCGGGTTGATTGCACACTGTCATCCAGCGCCGATGCGTGCGTATCTCGACGGTCGCAATCTCGGGCGCGCTGAGGTCAAGCTCGGCTGCGGCCTCCAACGCCGCATGGAGCCCATGGCAACAGGCGTGGAACTTGTGAAGGACATCCGCAAAGAACCAAACCGAACCGAGCCCCTCAATGGCCGCCGCCAGATCACCAGCGCCGTGATGGGTGGCCCCGAACCCCAATGGAGCCTCCAGAGCCTCGCGATTGGCCTCAAACCCAGCTGCGATCAGCAGTGCGACCTCAATCCCGGTCGATGCTGCCAACCCGGCATTGTAGGGTTTGCCCATAGTTCCGAATTGCACTTTGAGACCGGTCGCGCGCGCCGCCGCGAGCCCGAGTGCGTGGGCCATGCGACCCGCGTCAAATCCCAAGATCCGCCCCGCGGCAGCAGCCGCACCCAAGGCTCCGGCCGTTGCCGTCTGATGGAACCCGGCCTGATAATGAGACCGCCCGAGCCAGAGGCCCACACGAATGGATAGCTCCATACCGACCAGGGATGCTTCAAGCAGGTCGACCACAGGCCGACCGAGCCTCTCTGCCATGGCCAGCGCCGCCGGAAAGACGGCAACCGACGGGTGGCCGATATGGGCAAAGTGCGTATCATCATAGTCCAGCGCGTGGGACACGGTGCCGTTGACAAGCGCAGCGCCGCGCGCCGGCACGCGAGCGCCATCGCCGAAAACCGTGGCTTCGCCTCGCCCTGCCTCGTCCAGAACCATCTGGCGCACGATCCGCGCCACCGGCTCTGTCGCACCGGCCCGACCCACCGCCAGCCAGTCCAGCGCCGAGAGCGATGTGACACGGCGCGCGTCGGGGGTTGTGGTAACGGGACCTGCGGCGAATTCAGCCAGGCGCGGCGTCAGATCCTGCTCCATATCCATCCTCCCCGATGGTTCCGGTCAGGTCAGCGCCGCAGGGAACTTGTCACCCGTAAAGCTCGGCCGCCCGCCGTTCGAACGCGCGCACAATGCGCTGCATGGCCTCGTTGAACACGACGCCGATGATGCCCTGCAACACCGCGTTGCGGAATTCAAAATCGACAAAGAACGACACCTCGCAACCATCATCGGTGTCCCGAAAGGCCCAGTTCGACCGCATATGGCGGAACGGACCGTCGAGGTATTCTGTATCGATTTTCATGTCCTTGGCGTAAAGCGTCACGCGGCTGCCGAAGCGTTCGCGGAAGACCTTGAAGCTGATCACAAGATCGGCCTCCATCACCTCGGCCTCGCCGGCGTGAAAACGCGTGCGCACGCGCGCTGCGGCGCACCAGGGTAGAAACTTGGGGTAATTCGCAACATCGGCCACCAAATCATACATCTGTTGCGCAGTGTAAGGCAGGGTCCGGGTTTCGGAATGAATTGGCATTCAGGCGGCGCCATTGTTATTGACGCGGCTGATGTCCTACGAATGGGGCAGAATTTCAAGAGGCGAGCCATGGCGGAGCGGCCTTATGTCATCGACGAAATGATCTCGGCCAAGGCGATTGCGGCAAGAGTCGAATCGCTGAGCCGCGAGATCGCTCACGAATTCGCTGATACCGACAAGCTGGTGGTGGTTGGTCTGCTGCGCGGAAGCTTTGTCTTTATCGCCGATCTCGTGCGCGAATTCGACCTGCCGATCGAGGTCGATTTCCTCGAGGCGTCGTCTTATGGCGATGCAATGGAAAGCAGTCGGGAAGTACGCATACTCAAGGACTTGCGTGGCGCAATTGAAGGTCGCGACGTGCTGGTGGTCGAAGACATCGTCGACACCGGCCACACGCTCAGCCACGTCACCAAGCTCCTGTTGTCGCGAGGACCGAAACGGCTGAAATCCATCGCTTTGCTCGACAAACCCTCACGTCGCGAGGTGGATTTTCGCGCTGACTGGATCGGGTTCGAAATCCCGGATGAATTTGTCGTGGGCTACGGGATCGACTATGCGCAGCGCAATCGGAACCTGCCCTTTATCGGCAAGGTCCGGTTCACCGAATGAACCCGATGCTTTGGCTTATGCGCATGTCCCGCTGGGCGCGCAGGCCGCCATCTGCCAAGCGGGTTGCCCTTGTCTTTGGCGTGATCGCGGCCTGTCTTTGCCTTTTTGCCTTGGAGCGATTGGGGATGTGGCCCGAATGGGCCACTGTCGAGCCCATCCGCCGCATCCCTCGATAACTTTCGCGCAAGCTTGAAATAGGGCGCTCTTCGATCCCCTCGGTCTCTTATCGCCAGGCCCAGCGAAGACGACCCGAAGGGCGGATGAGCGCCCGTGCGTCTGAACCCAAATCAGGCCCGACCAAGCCGCTCCTGCCGCGCGGCTTGCAGTTGCGCGAAATCATCACCGGCGTGGTAGGAAGACCGTGTGAGCGGGGTTGCCGAAACCATCAGGAACCCCTTACCATACGCCGCTTTCTCATAGGCCTCGAACTCCTCCGGCGTTACAAAGCGATCGACACCGTGGTGCTTGGGTGTTGGCTGCAGATATTGACCGATCGTCAGAAAATCCACATCCGCCGCGCGCATGTCATCCATAACCTGCAGGACCGACTGCCGATCCTCGCCCAGCCCGACCATGATGCCCGACTTGGTGAACATGCCCGGATCCATCTCCTTTACCCG
>JBCCVT010000086.1:0-10864 GCA_039195015.1 Pseudomonadota bacterium | reverse complement strand
GTCGCCCTTCAGCCGCAGATGCACCGGTTTGCCGGTGGCCGGACCCTGGGCCAGCGCTTTCACCTCGACCTCGAACCCCGACAGAGCCGCCAACTCGGCGTTCAGCTCATCGAGCACGAAATCGCCATCAAATTCAGGCGCGATGCTTTCCCGTTCGAACCCAAGCAGGTTGGCGATCGGCCCGAAGATCGGGTTCGTGATCGGTTCCGATGTGGTTGGCCTGTCTTCCCACGCGATGATCTCGAACTGCACCTGTCCGATCGTATCAGGCGGCGTTGACGCGCCCGAGCTGTCGGTGTTCAAACCGCCGTCACCCGCAAAGGAGAAGACGTTGATCACCGCCGGATGCGCGAGGATCACGTCCTCTGCCTGACGCACCAGCCCGTCCTTTTCGGTCAAGGACAGGTTTCCGCGCGCCCGGACATAGGCCGTGGCCTGTTCCGGTTCGGATTCGACGAAGAATTCAACGCCCCGGTTGTTTTCGCCATAGAGCCCGAACACGGTCACCACGCCGAAGGCAACGCCGACGATGACCACGACAGGCATCACCGGGTTGCCGGTCAGCAGTTTCACGAACCGCCCCAGAAGCCCGCGCATCCGAGCCGTCTGGATCCGCGTCTGTTCAAACTCGATCCGGGCCGCGCCCAAGGTGATGCTCGCGGCGATGGCCGAAATCAAAAAGCCCAAGATCCCCACGGCGAGACCCACCCAAGTCGGCATGGTTGCAGGCAGAATGTAGTACGGGTTGAGAATCTGCATCGCAAAGACGAACATGCCGTAGATGGCCGGAGGCACCATGACGGCGCGCATCCACCAACGCGGCACAGCCGCTCTCACCGCGTCCGAAATCCATCCAAAAAGACGGCTCAACCGCCCCGACACACCGCCCATCACCGGCAGATAGATCAATGCCACCACTAGCGAAGCGGAAAGAACAAAGATCAGCGTCACGGGCAGCATGCCCATGAACTCGCCCGGGACACCAGGCCAGAACAGCATCGGCAGAAAGGCACAGAGCGTTGTCGCGGTCGACGACACGATGGGCCAGAACATCCGCTGCGCCGCCTCGACATAGGCGTGCATCGGGCCGGTGCCTTCCTTGATGCGCTTGTCGGCGTATTCGACGACCACAATGGCGCCATCGACCAGCATCCCCACGGCGAGGATCAGCCCGAACATCACGATGTTCGAAATGCTGACCCCCATCAGCGCGAGGAACGCAAAGCACAAAAGGAACGAGGTCGGTATCGCAAAGCCCACCAGCAGCGCGGCGCGGCTGCCAAGCGCGGCCAGCACCACGATCATCACCAGCGCCACGGCCGTCAGCACGGACCCTTCGAGCTGCCGCACCATCGAGCCGACCTGACGGCTCTGATCGTTTGACGTGCCAAGCTCGACCGCCGCCTGCAATTCCGGCGGCCATTTCGACGCCGACTTGGCGATGGTCTCCTTGACCAGCGACACCGTGTCGATGAGGTTGTAACCCTTGCGCTTGACCACCTGCAGCGCCACGGTCGTGTCGCCGTTGAAGCGCGCGGTGCCTTGGCGATCCTCGAACGTGTAGTTGATCTGCGCCAGATCGCCCAGCGTCACCACCCGGTCCCCGTTCACCTTCACGGGCAGGTCATAGACGTCGCGCGGTTCATCGAATGAGGACGGGATCTTGACCGAGAACGTGCCCTGCTCTGTTTCGACCTCGCCCGCGGCGATGAGCTGGTTGTTGTTCTGAACCACGTCGATCAGCTCGTTCGCGGTGACATTGTAGGCCTCAAGCCGGAGCGGATCGATCACCACTTCGAGCATCTCGTCCCGGCTGCCCGCAATCCCGGCCTCCAGCACCGCATCAAGCGATTCCAGATCGTCCTGCAGATCCTTCGCGATCCGTGTCATGGTCCGTTCGGGAAGATCGCCGGTCAGGTTCACGATCACGATGGGGAATTCCGAGAAATTGATCTCGGTGATGGTGTATTGTTCAAATCCTTCCGGGAACTCGGCCTCGGCGCGGCTCATCGCGTCACGCACATCTGCGGTGACCGCGGTCTTGTCCCAGCCGAATTCGAACTCCAGCCCGATCCCCGCATAGCCTTCCGCCGCCGTGGCCGACATCACGTCCAGCCCATCCAGATCGGCAAGCTCGGTCTCCATCGGCTTGATCAGCAGGTTTTCCGCATCCGCCGCCGAAATGCCGGGGAAGGGGACCGACACGAAAAGCGCCGGGATCTCGATGTCCGGCTCACCCTCTTTCGGTAGGCTGACATAGGAAAAGCCGCCGATGGTCAGCGACAAGGCAATGAAGGCCAGTACCATTCGGGCGCGCGAGGCAGCCCAATCGACAATTCCGGTCATTGCAACTGATCCCTATATGTCGGGGCGACCGCCACGCCGGCCGTTACAAAATCCTGGCCGATCACGATCACATCCGCCGACGCGCCCAGACCGCTGAGCCAGACGCCTTCAACCGTGTCGCGGATGACGTTGACCGGCATGAAGTCGACCACGTTCTCGGCATCGACCACACGCACGCCCAGCGTGCCGTCATTGTTCAGCGTCAGCGCCGATTGCGGCAGCATGTGCGCCTCGACCCCTTCGGCGCTGATCACGATATCCGCCGTTTGACCGTCACGGATCGACAGGTCTTCGTTTGGAACCGCGATCTCAACAAGGAAGGTCCGCGTGGTTTCATCGGCCGAACGGCTCAGGAACCTGACCATGCCGCTCACCTGCTGACCGGTGGCCAGGCGCGCCTCGGCCGTGGTGCCGATCTTGACCTTGTTGACCTCGGTCTCGGGCACGTATCCGACCAGCTTGATCGGGTCGAGCTGGATCACCGTCGCGCAGAGCGAGCCGGGTTGCAAAAGACTGCCAAGTTCCGCCGAATCCGATTCCAGAAGCCCCGCGAATGGCGCACGGATCTCCAGGTTCTCGATCTCGCGCTCGGCGGCGGCAAATCCGGCGGCGGCCGCCTCGATCCCCGATTGCGCGGTTTCCAGCCCAGCCTCCGCTGCGGCAATCCCGGCCTCGGCCGAGCTCACCTCGGCCGCCGTTTGCGCCACGCGCGTCTCCGAAGCAAAGCCGCCCTGCGACAGTTTCGAGGCGGCATTGTCGTTGATCCGCGCTTCCTCAAGGCGCGCCTGCGCTTCGGCCAGCCGGGCCTGCGCCTCGGGCACCTTGCTCTGCGCCTCGCTGAGGATGGCGCGGGCCTCGGCCAGACGTGCGCCACGCGTGCCAATGTCGAGCTGGCAGAGCAACTGCCCTTCCTCGACAAACGCGCCCTTGCGCAGCGGCTCGGAAATCACCCGTGCCGTCGTTTCCGAGCGCACTTCGACCTGCCGGTCCGCCTCGGTTTCGCCGCGCAGTTGCACAGCGTTTCCAATGCTTTCAGCGGCGGATTTGTAGACAACCACCTTGACCGCGCCGGATGTGGGCGCAGCAGGCGCATCCGCCTCGGCGTCGCCTTCGCCCTCGGCACTGGCCTCCACCACGTCCTCAGTCGCCGTCTCCGTTTGCGAGCCCCCGCGCGCGAAATTCAAAAGCGCCTCACGTTCGATAACAACAAAGTACAACGTGATCATCACCACAATGGCTGTAAGTATCGGGATCAATCGCATCTTAGGTCTTCCTGTCGCGTCTTAAATTTGCCCCAACGACGGGTTTTCGCCTACATGGGGATCTTACGCTAAACTAACTAGTTCAGATTTACTTTTTTTTTGCCTGCGCTGCAATCCGCTGTTGCCTTCCGGACCTGCGACCACTTGGCTTGCCCAAAGAGGCGCGTTAAGACAGGCCGATACTGCGATTATCACGGGGGCGTCTACCCCTGTTTGACGCGCAAAGAACAACAGGTGGCAGGACCAGAATGAGCGACAGCGACAGCTTCATCAATGAAGTAACCGAAGAGGTTCGCCGCGACCGGCTCTATGCCATGCTCCGGCGCTACGGGTGGATCGCGGTTCTGGCCATCATTGCCATCGTTGGCGGAGCGGCATTCTCGGAATATCGCAAGGCGCAGGTGCGGGGCACAGCCGAGTCCCTGGGCGACTCGGTCATTGCCGCGCTGGAACAGGACGAAAGCGATGCGCGGGCCGACGCGCTCTCTGCGATCGAAACCGACAATCCCGGCGGGCAGATGGTCACGCGCCTTCTGACGGCGGCGGCGCAGGCGGGCAGCGATCAGACCGATGCCGCCATCGCGGCCCTGGATGAAGCCGCCGTGATCACCGATCTGCCTTCAATCTATGGTGAAATTGCGCGCTTCAAGGCACTGATATTGCAGGCGGAAACGTCAACCTCTGACGAACGGCGCCTGGGGTTCGAAGCGCTGGCACAGCCCGGATCCGCATTGCGCCTTCTGGCGCAGGAGCAGCTTGCGCTCATTGATGTCGAAACCGGCGAAACGGACGCGGCCGTGGCGCGGTTGCAGGACATTCTCGTGGACGCCGAGGCCGGACCGGCCCTGCAACAGCGCGTCACGCAGCTGATCCTGGCGCTTGGCGGTGACCCCGCGCTGCGGCCCGATACCGATCAGGGCTGACGCCGCAGGACACGGCCAGGAACAACGGAAAGACAGGCTCATGAACATTGCGCACCCACTGATCCGCCGGGCAGTCCCGATCGTGGCAGGGGCCGCGACCTTGCTTCTGACGGCCTGCTCTGAACCAGAGATCGTGCTGCCCGGCCTGCGCGAGGATATCCGCCCCGAAGGCGCCGCGCCGACGCAGATCGCGATTACCGCGCGCGAAACGCGGGCCATCCGCCTGCCATCCGCCACGTCGAACAGCAGCTGGCCGCAAGCGTTCGGCACGCCCGCCTTCCGCACCGCTCATCCCGCCCTGCGCACCACGCCGCAGCGGGTGTGGTCGGTGGGAATTGGCGCCGGGGATTCGCGCCGCCAGCGCATCACCGCCTCGCCGATCGTGGGTGGCGGGCTGATCTACACTCTCGACGCCGCCGCCCGGGTCAGCGCAGTCACCCCGTCCGGCGCCGTGCGATGGAGCGCCGATGTGACCCCGTCGCGCAGCAACGAAGGCGATGCAACCGGGGGCGGGCTCGCCTATGACAATGGCACAGTCTATGTCAGCCTCGGCTTTGGGGATCTCGTGGCACTTGACGCGACCTCGGGCGCCGTGCGCTGGCGCCAGCGGCTCGACGCCACCGGGAGCGGTATGCCGACCGTCTCCGACGGGATCGTCTATGTGGTCGCGGGCGACGAAACCGGCTGGGCCATCGACGCCGCGACCGGCCGCGTCCGCTGGCAGGTCGACGCCACCCCAAGCATCGCCAACGTTCTGGGCGCACCAGCCCCTGCAATCACCGCGCGGCTTGCGGTCTTTGCGTTCGGATCGGGCGAGGTTGTCGCGACCTTCAAATCGGGTGGCGTCCAGCGCTGGACCGCAACGGTCTCCGGACAGCGCGAAGGCGTGGCACTGGCGCGCTACAGCGACCTGACAGGCATGCCCGTGGTCGTCGGGAACTCGATCTATGTCGGCAACCAGTCGGGCCGCCTTGTGTCGCTTGATGCTGAAAACGGTGCCCGGAACTGGACCTTGCAGCAGGGCACGACCGGCCCGGCCTGGCCGGCCGGTGACAGCATCTTTGCAATCACCGACACCCAGCAGCTGATCCGTGTCGATGCCGGATCCGGCGAGATCATCTGGGCCGCGCCGTTGCCCGGTTTCACCCGCGAAACCGGTGGTCGCCGGGTCGAGATCTTTGCCCATTACGGGCCTGTCCTGGCAGGCGGTCGCGTGGTCGTCGTGTCAAACGATGGACGCCTGCGCAGCTTCAGCCCCGAAAGCGGTGCGCTGGTGGGTACGGTCGACATCCCCGACGGGGCGACATCGCCACCGGCGGTGGCAGGCAATACCCTCTATGTGCTCAGCACAACCGGGGATCTGCACGCTTTCCGTTGACGCGCAGATGCTGTAAGGCCTGAGTCTCTTTTTTCTCAACTCCGGATCCGGGCTCTGGGCCATGTCGTTTACCCTCGCCATCGTGGGGCGCCCCAATGTTGGCAAATCCACGCTGTTCAACCGCCTTGTCGGCAAGAAACTGGCGCTGGTCGACGACCAGCCAGGGGTGACGCGCGACCTGCGCGAGGGTCAGGCGCGGCTGGCGGATCTCCGGTTCACCGTGATCGACACCGCCGGTCTCGAAGAGGCCAATGACGACAGCCTGCAGGGCCGGATGCGGCGGCTGACCGAACGGGCGGTGGATATGGCCGATATCTGCCTGTTCATGATCGATGCGCGGGCCGGGGTGACGCCTACGGACGAGGTCTTTGCCGACATCCTGCGCCGCCGCAGCGCCCATGTGATCCTGGCGGCCAACAAGGCCGAAGGCAGCGCGGCGGATGCCGGTGTGCTCGACGCGTTCGGGCTGGGTCTGGGTGAACCCATCCGGCTCAGCGCCGAACATGGCGAAGGATTGACCGACCTCTACACGCAGCTTGTCCCGATCGCCGACGAGATGGCCGAGGCCGCGGCCGCCGACGCGCCCGAGACGGATGTGGATCTGGACGAGGATGCGGCGGGGGCAGACGAGGCCAGTGCCGACAGCGCACCAACGCCGGCGCGGCCGCTTCAGGTGGCGGTGGTCGGCCGGCCCAATGCGGGCAAATCCACCCTGATCAACCGGGTGCTGGGCGAAGACCGCCTGTTAACGGGTCCCGAGGCCGGGATCACCCGCGATGCCATCTCGCTCAACGTGACCTGGGATGGCACGCCGATGCGGATCTTTGACACGGCGGGCATGCGCAAACGCGCCAAGGTTCAGGAAAAGCTGGAAAAACTGTCGGTGTCGGACGGAGTGCGCGCGGTGAAGTTTGCCGAGGTCGTGGTGGTTCTTCTCGATGCCGCGATCCCGTTTGAACAGCAGGATCTGCGCATCGCCGATCTCGCCGAGCGCGAAGGCCGCGCCGTGGTCGTCGCGGTCAACAAATGGGATGTCGAGCCGGAAAAACAGCAAAAGCTGCGGGATCTGAAAGAGGCGTTCGACCGCCTGTTGCCACAACTGCGCGGCGCCCCTCTGGTGACGCTTTCGGCCAAGACCGGGCGCGGGTTCGACCGGCTGCACGCCGCGATCCTGCGGGCCCATGATGTGTGGAACCGCCGGGTTCCGACGGCGGCGCTGAACCGCTGGCTGACCGAGATGCTGCAGCAGCACCCGCCACCCGCGCCTCAGGGCAAACGGATCAAGCTGCGCTACATGACACAGGCCAAGACCCGGCCTCCGGGATTTGTGGTGATGTGCAGCCATCCCGACAAGATGCCCGACAGCTACAGCCGGTATCTGGTCAACGGTCTGCGCGAAAGCTTCGACATGCCCGGCACGCCGATCCGCCTGACCCTGCGGTCACAGAGCGACAAGAACCCGTACAAGGGGCGCAAGAAACCGGGACCCAGCAAGCTGCGCAAGCACCTGAAGGGGCGCGGGTAGGCCGGCAGCTGGCCTCTGGACCGGTGCACGCGAGCCGGTTTCTGCCGAATACGATCCGGTCAAAGACGCACCAACCGGCCGGGATTGAAGCTCCGCTGCTCATGCGTATATACATTAGATATGCAATGAAGATGCGTGCCCAGAGCCGGGCAGCAGGCGGACCACGGAACACAGCGGGTCGGGACCATCGGGGGCGCCGCTCCAGGCAAGACAAAAGGAAGACACATGACTTCAATCTCAAATGTCCGGGGCGTCGGCCAGATCCTGAGCAAGACCCTCGCATCCATGGGGATCAGGACGGCCAAAGCGCTGGCCGAAACCGCGCCCGAGCGTCTGACCGCCATTTCCGGGGTCGGTGCCCGGCGCGCCGAATTGCTGATCGCCGGGGCGCGTGCCGTTGCTGGTTTGGCCCCCGCATCCCGCACCACAACCCGCCGCAGCCCCGCGAAAACGGCGGCCAAACCCGCTGCCGCCCCCGCCGCAGTCGCGAAGACGGCCGCACCCGCCGAACCGGCCGCGCCGACGTCGAAAGAAGACAAGCCCAAGACATCCAAGAAGAAACCGGCCAAAGCGGCCAAGTCCAAATCCAAGGACGCGAAGGCCTCGAAATCCGACAAGTCCAGGGACAAGACAGCCAAAGGGTCCGAGAAGAAGAAGGACAAAAAGTCCACCAAGACAGCAGACAAGAAGAAAAAGGACAAACCGTCCAAAAAGGCCAGCCGCAAAAAGAAGTCCGGGAAAAAGAAGGCTGGCAAGAAAGCGACCGGCAAAAAGAAAAAGTAGCGGCTCAGCCGCCGCGCGCCAGCCGCCAGGTGCGCAGGCCGACCACCGCCGCACCCGCTCCGGCTCCGATGGCCAGCGGCAGCGCATCGCTCAGGTTCGCCACCAAGATCCCGACAAGGGCCCAGCTCAGACCGATGCCGTATTCCGCGCAGTCGGCAACCCGGTTCAGCACCGTCCAGCCGATCGCCAGAGCAAGCGCCAGCATCGCCCAGGCCGCGCCCATCGCGCCCGCCAGCCCATAGCCCGCGATCAACGTGCCAAGCGCAACCGCGCTCGCCGCCGTCAGCCACCCGGCATAAAGCGCCACCGGCGCCCGGGCGAACCAGCGGTCAAGCGCGGGCGCCCGGATCAGCGCCACCAGCGCGCCGGCCAGCATCGCCCAGATCAGAAGGGTTGCCCCGACCGGGCTGACAGCCGCCACCGACAGCCACGTGGCGCCGATCCCGAGGCTCAGCGCCAGGGCCGGGCGCATGTCCGCCCAGTCCACCGCCTCCGCCCGCCGTGCGAGACCAAAGATCGCGCCCACAAGCAGCCAGACATAGATCACGCCCCAGATCGAAAACGCATAGCCCGCGGGCTGGATCGGCGGTTTGATCTGCGGGACCGGAAAGTCATCGGGCTGGAACCCGGTGAAGGGCGGCACCAGAAACGGCGCGACCACAAAGGCCAGCGCCGCCACAAGCACCGCAGCCGCCCATAGAACGCGCATCATCACGCCAGCTCGCCCGTCGGGGTGAGCCGGGCCTTGCCGCGCAGATAGGGGCTCAGCACCTCGGGCAGATCGACCGAGCCATCCGCCTGCTGGCCGTTTTCCAGCACCGCGATCAGGCAGCGCCCCACAGCCAGGCCCGACCCGTTCAGCGTGTGCACGAATTGCGGCTTGCCGCCATCAGCGGGCTTGAACCGCGCATTCATCCGCCGGGCCTGGAAATCGCCCGTGGTCGAGACGCTCGAGATCTCGCGATAGGTGTTCTGCCCGGGCAGCCAGACCTCGATGTCATAGGTGCGCCGCGCGCCGAACCCCATGTCGCCGGTGCAGAGCACAACCGTGCGGTAAGGCAGGTCGAGCTTTTGCAGGATCGCCTCGGCGCAACCCAGCATCCGCTTCTGTTCCGCGTCCGACTGATCGGGATGCACGATCGACACCATTTCGACCTTTTCGAACTGGTGCTGGCGCAGCATCCCCGCGGTGTCCTTGCCGGCACTTCCGGCCTCGGACCGGAAACATTGCGTATGCGCGGTCAGTCGGATCGGCAGGGCCGCTTCATCCAGCACATCGCCCGCAACCGAATAGGTCAGCGTGACTTCGGAGGTCGGGATCAGCCACCAGCCATTGGTGGTCTGATAGCTGTCATCGCCGAATTTCGGCAGCTTGTCGGTGCCATACATCGCCTCGTCGCGCACCAGGACCGGCGATTGCGTCTCGTAAAGCCCGTGCTCGTCCACATGGGTGTCGAGCATGAACTGCGCGAGCGCCCGGTGGATGCGCGCCACCGCGTCATGCAGGAAGACGAAACGCGACCCGCTGGTCTTGGCGGCGGTTTCGAAATCCATGTGCCGGGCGACACCGGCGATCTCGAAATGCTCCTTTGGGTCGAACGCGAAATTGCGCGGGCTGCCCCAGCGATGGGTTTCCACGTTGTCAGCCTCATCCGCGCCTTCGGGCACGTCTTCGGCGGGCAGGTTCGCGATGTGGGCGAGACGATCGGTGAGCTGGCTGTCCAGGTCCTTGGCCTCGGCTTGCATCTGCGCGACCTCGGCCTTTTTCTCGGCCAGCAGTGCGCGGAGCCGGTCAAACTCGGCCTCATCGCCGCGCCCCTTGGCGGCGCCCACCTCTTTCGAGGCCTTGTTCTGGTCTGCCTGCGCGGTTTCCGCCGCGAGGATCTTGGCCCGTCGGGCCGTGTCGAGCGACAGGATCTCCGACGACACCGCCGCATCCCCCCGCCGCGCCAGAGCGGCGTCGAACGCATCAGGGTTGTCACGGATGGCGCGAATGTCGTGCATGGGTCTGGTCCTTCTGGATGAATCGTCCGTCCGCGCGTTATGCCCGATGCGGATTGCGAGGGGTAGGGGGTGAGAGGCGCTGCGGTTGGCTGTGCTGTGTAGGGGAGGCGACGGCCGATCCCCGAGGAAACGTCCCGCCCGGCGGCACCGCCGGGCTGCGCCTGCCTGCCCCCCGGCAGGCGCATTCGCGCCCGCCCAGGCCAGCGCAGCCCTGAATCCTCTGGCTCTTCCTAAGTCGCAAGATCCTCTGGATCAAACCCGATCGACGCCTGAAACGCGCGCCATTGTTTGAAGAATTCAGGCGGTTCCAATTCCTCCGTGGCAAAATGCGCGGGCCAGTGCTCTCTATCGTCAGGCGTCACACCACCAGGCAGAACAACAGATCCATCACCAAAGACCTGATTGATCTGATCGTCTGACAGGGTGACATTGGTAAAATCGACAGACCTCAGGGCAGCACCTCGGAGAGTAGCTGCCCTGAGGTCTGTCGCAGGATCCAACTGCGCCCCGGCGAGGTTCGCCCCCTGCAACTGCGCCATGAAGAGCCTAGCCCCCTGCAACTGCGCCCCGGCGAGGTTCGCCCCCTGCAACTGCGCCCCGGCGAGGTTCGCCCCCTGCAACCGCGCCCCGTCGAGGTTCGCCC
>JBCCVT010000085.1:0-11127 GCA_039195015.1 Pseudomonadota bacterium | reverse complement strand
GGATTTCTCGACTGGCGCAAGGCGCGGCGCTTTGCAGATGAGATCATCTGTGGATTTGACGTGCGCACGCCAGGCCCCTCCAACGCTGCGCGATCCCTTTCGGGAGGCAACCTGCAGAAATTCGTGATCGGTCGCGAAGTTCTGCAAGCCCCCGAGGTTCTTGTGGTCAATCAACCGACCTGGGGAGTCGACGCGGCTGCTGCCGCCGCCATTCGGCAGGCCATCCTGGATCTGGCGGCCAACGGCGCGGCTATCATCTGCATCAGTCAGGATCTTGATGAGCTGATGGAGATCAGTGACGGCTTCGCTGCGCTCAACGAGGGACGCTTGTCTGAAACGCGCCCCACCGCCGGACTGGATGTGGACGAAATCGGCTTGATGATGGGTGGTGCGCATGGGATGGAGGTCGCGCATGTGTAAGCGCGCGGGACCGCCTCCGGCGGGAGTACTTCGAAAGAGAAGAAGAGGTACGGCGGGATGATCCGGTTGGAAAAACGGCCCGAAGCCTCGCGTCTTTGGTCGCTGGCGACCCCTTTGGTGGCTGTTTTGGCGACGATGATCGTTGGCGGAATGCTGTTTGGTCTATTGGGTACAAGTCCGGTCGCGGCAATCCGAACGATTTTCTGGGAACCTCTCTTCGGCGAGTTTTCGTTCTACTATCGCCCTCAGATGTTGGTCAAAGGCGCTCCGCTTGTTCTGATCGCGATCGGGTTGAGCCTTGGGTTCCGGGCGGGGATCTGGAACATTGGCGCCGAAGGGCAGTACATCGTGGGTGCATTGACAGGCGCCGGGGTCGGATTGGCGTTCTACCCGACAGAAAACCCATTCATCTTCCCGATGATGGTGGTCGCAGGGGCAATGGGCGGTTGGGCCTGGGCGATGATACCGGCATTCCTGAAAACCCGGTTCGGTACCAACGAGATCCTTGTATCGCTGATGCTGGTCTATGTGGCCGAGCAATTGCTGGCGTCGATGTCGCTGGGTCTGTTGAAGAACCCCGAAGGCTTTGGCTTTCCCGGCAGCCGCAACCTGCAGCAATACCCGAGCGCTCATAACGCTGAACTGGTTGCCGGCACCGGTATGCATTGGGGTGTCGTTGCCGCCTTTGTCGCCGTAATCTTTGCCTATGTGCTGCTGAACCGGCATATGCTGGGTTTTCAGATCCGGCTGACAGGCGAAGCCCCACGTGCGGCACGTTTCGCCGGTGTGGCCCCGGCGCGGCTGATCCTGTTCTGCCTTGGCATGTCAGGTGCGCTGGCCGGGTTGGCCGGTCTCTTCGAAGTGAGCGGTCCCGCCGGACAAGTGAGCATCGATTTCAATGTTGGCTATGGGTTTACCGCGATTATCGTTGCATTCCTGGGCAGGCTCCACCCGGTAGGTATCCTGCTGGCGGGCGGATTGATGGCGCTCACCTACATCGGAGGCGAGATTGCACAATCTCAGCTTGGGCTACCGGCCGCCGCCATTCAGGTCTTTCAGGGCATGCTGTTGTTTTTCTTGCTCGCCTTAGATCTATTGACCAATTTCCGCCTGCGCATTGCGCGCAGCGAGGTGGCGTGATGGATCTCTCGGCGATCAATCCCGTCCTGCTCGTCGCGTCGCTGATGGTTGCCGCGACGCCGCTGCTCTTGGCCGCGATCGGCGAACTTGTTGTAGAGAGAGCCGGCGTCTTGAACCTGGGCGTCGAGGGCATGATGATCGTTGGTGCGATCAGCGGATTTGCGATCGCGGTCGAAAGTGGCTCGCCTTTACTTGGCTTTGTTGCTGCCGCTCTTGGCGGCGCGCTTCTGTCGCTTCTCTTTGCGCTGCTGACACAGGTGGCGCTGGCCAATCAGGTGGCCTCCGGCCTTGCCTTGACGCTTTTCGGCCTTGGCCTCAGTTCGCTGATGGGACAGAGCTATGTCGGGATCCGTCCTCCTTCGAGCGCGCGTCTGGACATCGCCGGAATCAGCGATCTGCCCGTAATCGGACCGATTCTCTTCGGGCATGACATCATTCTCTATTTCGGCCTGGCGCTCGTGGCGGGCGTCTGGGCGCTGCTCAAGTTCAGCCGCGTCGGCCTTGTCCTACGAGCGGTCGGCGAAAACCACGACGCGGCCCACGCGCTTGGCTACAAGGTCACACGGATCCGGGTTCTCGCGATCCTTTTCGGAGGGGCCTGTGCCGGGCTCGGCGGCGCCTACATCAGCCTGATCCGTGTGCCGCAATGGACCGAAGGGATGACCGCCGGTGTGGGCTGGATTGCCCTCGCTCTGGTTGTTTTTGCGAGTTGGAAACCCTGGCGCGCGCTGCTTGGCGCATATCTTTTTGGCGGCGTGACAGTGGTTCAGCTCAATCTTCAGGCAGCAGGCGTTGCCATTCCGGTCGAGTATCTGGCAATGTCCCCCTACCTGATCACCATCCTTGTGCTGGTGATCCTTTCCGCAGACAAGAGCAACGCGCCCGCCTCGCTGGGACGCAGTTTTCACGCCTCGAGCTAAGAGGCAAACGACAACCAACATTGGGGGAACACACATGAAATTCAAAACATTTCTGACCGGCGCCGCGGTGGCATTGGGTCTGGCCTCGATGGCCGCGGCCCAGGACAAGACGACGGTTGGCTTTGTCTATGTCGGACCGGTGGGCGACGGCGGCTGGACGTATGAACATGATCAAGGCAGGCTCGCCGTGGAAGAAGCGTTCGGAGATGCTGTCGAAACGGTTTATGTGGAAAATGTCGCCGAGGGCCCGGATTCCGAACGTGTTATGACGCAGATGGCACTGAACGGGGCCGATTTGATCTTTACTACGTCATTTGGCTACATGGATCCCACGATCAACGTCGCCCAGAAGTTCCCGAACGTGAAATTCGAGCACGCGACCGGCTACAAGCGGGCGGACAATGTGTCGACCTATTCCGCACGGTTTTATGAAGGTCGCGCGGTTCAGGGGCACATTGCGGGCAAAATGACCGAAAGCAATATCATAGGCTACATCGGATCCTATCCGATCCCCGAAGTGATCCGCGGCATCAATTCGGCCTTCATTCACGCCCGCAAGGTCAACCCGGATGTCCAGTTCAAGATCGTCTGGGCCTACACATGGTTCGACCCGGCCAAAGAGGCTGACGCCGCCAAAGTCCTGATCGAACAAGGCGCGGACGTGATCCTGCAACACACGGACTCCACCGCCCCGCAAGCCGCCGCGAAAGAGGCAGGGGGCGTAATTACCTTTGGCCAAGCCTCGGACATGTCGGAATATGCGCCCCTGCCGCGCGTGAGCTCGATCATCGACAACTGGGCGCCATATTACATTGCGCGCACCAAGGCGGTGATGGATGGCACTTGGGAAAGCGTCGACACCTGGGACGGGATCGGCCCGGGCATGGTCGAAATCGGCGAGATCTCGAATGCCGTGCCAGAAGACATCAAAGCCGAGGCACTGGAAATGACCGCTGCGATCGGAGCGGGCGAGTATCACCCATTCACCGGTCCAATCAAGAAACAGGACGGCAGTGATTGGCTGGCCGATGGAGAAGTCGCTGATGACGGCACGCTTGCCGGCATGAATTTCTACGTCGAAGGGCTGGAAGGCGACATTCCGCAGTAGCGCGGTCGCCGCGCTCTATAGGTTCCCTCCCCAAAGGGGAGGGCCAGGGAGGGGGTCTCAAAACCAAACAAAGGCCCCGTCCCACAAGACGGGGTCTTTTCATGTCTTGAACGATGCGTTTAGTGTGCGGCCATGCCGACGCCGCCGTGGTCGCGGAAACGCTCGACCATCATGCGATAGCTGGTCGGGATATCGCGCATCGACACCATGCCAACGGCCCGGCCGCTTCCATCTGTGACTGGCACGTAGCGAAATCCGCCTTCCATCATCGCTTGCAACGCTTCGGCCAGGCTACCTTCTGGCCCCACGGTCTTCGGCGTCGGCGTCATCAATTCGGCCACCTGCATGTCGTTGCCGGACAGCCCTTTGGCGTAGCAGCGCCGGATAATGTCGCGTTCACTCAGAATTCCTGCCAAGCGGCCTTCGACAACCACGGCCAGTGCGCCGATGTTTTCTCGCGCGAGCACATCGCACGCCGTTTGAATACTGTCCTGCGGAGCCACCGCCACCAAATCGCGCCCGTCAATCAGTTCCTTGATGGAAGAAATGGTCATTGCAGAAACAACTCCTAATCGGTCAGAACTTTGGTAACGAAAAAGTGACGCCTGTTCTGTGAAGCGGATCACACTCGGATGGTTTTCCCGAACCGTTCTGGCGCGGTTGAAGAACCGGCGCTGCACGCGCCTCTTTCGCTTGCCATCGGCTCATGCAACTCTACGCGCATGACAACTCTCACCACACGTGATGGCACGGTCGCCAGCCGCTTTGCTTTCGGAACCATGCAGTTCGGCGGCCGCGCCGATTCTGGAGCGTCTCACAGCATGTATGACCAGTGCCGAGCTGCCGGCATCACGCATTTCGACACGGCATTTGTCTACACCGACGGCGCATCCGAAACCCTGCTGGGTTCGATGATCGCGTCCGAACGCGACAGCGTTCTGGTCGCCACAAAAGCCGGGTATGTCGGAGGCGCGGGCGGCGCAAACATCCGTGCACAGTTTGACATCTCACGGCAACGGTTGAGGCAGGACCAGATCGACGTCCTGTATCTGCATCGCTTCGACCCAGACACCGATCTGCGCGAGACAATTGACGCGTTCGCTTGCCTGAAATCGTCTGGCGCAATCCGGTATGTCGGTCTCTCTAACTTCGCCGCCTGGCAAGTCATGAAGACTGTGGCGATTGCAGCCGAATTTGACCTGACAATCGACATCCTGCAACCGATGTACAACCTTGTGAAACGCCAGGTCGAGGTCGAGATATTACCGATGTGCACCGACCAGGGGATCGAGGTTGCGCCCTACTCTCCTTTGGGAGGCGGCCTGCTGACAGGCAAATACGCCACCGGTGGGCAAGGGCGGCTGTCAGAAGACGACCGTTACGCGGCCCGCTACGGTCTCGACTGGATGCATGAAGCCGCGAATGAGTTGACGCGGATCGCCTCTGATGGCGGGGTGGATCCCGCAACACTAGCTGTGGCCTGGGTTGCTGCGCATCCATCGGCGCTAGTCCCGATCGTTTCGGCCCGCTCGACTGACCAACTGACCCCTTCTCTCGCCGCGATGACCTATGACATGGACGCAGATCTCTATGCGCTCCTGTCGCAACTTGTGCCCGCCCCGCCTCCGCCAACCGACCGGATCGAAGAGCTGGCATGATCGATTTCCTCGTTATTGGCGGCGGCATTGCCGGCACTTCGGCTGGTGCGCGGCTGTCGACTCTGGGATCGGTGCATCTGATCGAGGCGGAAGCCGCGCTCGGCTACCACGCGTCCGGCCGGTCAGCCGCGCTCTACGAGGCAAGCTACGGGTTGCCGAGCACCGTCGCGTTGAACATTGCCAGCGGCGACTATCACCGCAACACGAACGGAGGGTATCTCAGCCCGCGCGGCCTGATGGTTCTTGCCCGACCTGAGGACAAAGACGCCTTTGACCACGACCTTGGTGATCTCGGCCTTGACGAAATCACGCCGAAGGAGGCAATCGATCGGGTTCCCATACTGAACGCGGAAACAGTTGCGCGCGCCGGTTATCATGCCGCTGCGTGGGACATCGACACGGACCGTCTGATCCAGGATTTTGCCAAAACCATCCGCTCGGCAGGGGGCCAAGTCGATACCAGTCTTAAAGTCCTAGAAATCAGGCGAAAGCTGGACGGTTGGCACGTGCACGCAGGCGAGATCGACGTCATGGCACGGCACATCGTCAACGCGGCTGGCGCCTGGGCTGACATCATTGCCGGGATGGCCGGCATAGCACCCATCGGGCTCACGCCCTGCCGTCGGTCGATGGTGAGGATCCCCCCGCCGGATGGCCACGATCTGACCCATTGGCCTATGATCATGGGCGCGGGCGAGCGTTGGTATGCCAAGCCCGACGCCGGGAAGCTGCTGGTCTCCCCGGCAGAGGAAGACCCGATGGCCCCGATGGACGCGTGGCCCGACGACATGGTTATCGCGGAAGGCCTTGCCCGGTACGAAGAGATGGTCAGCACGCCGGTCACGCGGGTCGAACACAGCTGGGCCGGATTGCGCAGTTTTTCTCCGGACCGGGCGCTGGTGTTGGGCCCTGATCCGGATGAGCCGAGCTTTATCTGGTGCGCCGGGCAAGGTGGCTATGGGTTCCAAACATCGCCGGCTGCCTCCGCTCTGCTCGCAGACCTTATGGCAGGCCGGGCGCCCGCCGTCGATGCAGACACGGTCGCGGCCCTGTCGCCGAAGCGCTTCCGCCAATGATCCGCAAACCACCGCCGACGGCGAGCATCGTCCAACCGGGTACCGGCGCGAAGATGCACGCCCCCGCTGCAGAACGAAACGTTGACGCGCTCTGCGCCTTGCTTCAGCGACTATGCCCCGAACCAGGCGATGCGCTGGAACTGGCGAGCGGAACCGGCCAGCATGTTATCCGGTTCGCGGCCCAACACCCCAGTTTACACTGGCAGCCAACCGAGCCGGATCGCGACCGGCGAAACAGTATCGACGCGTGGGCGACCGAGGCCGGTCTTCCCAACATCGCACCTGCCCAGCCGCTCGACGCGTGCGCGCCCGGGTGGTCCGCGAGATGGCCCGACCGCTCCCTGATCATCGTCGTCAACCTCCTGCATCTCATCAGCACACCGGACGCGCAAACGCTCGTTCGTGAGGCCGCGCTGGCCCTCGCGCCAAAGGGCACACTCTTGATCTACGGGCCCTTCATGCGCAATGGCGCGCTTACAAGCGAAGGGGATGCGCGGTTTCACGCCAGCCTGGTCGAAACCGATCCCGATATCGGGTATAAGTCCGACAGGGACTTAATGGCCTGGTTGGCGTTGGTCGGATTGCCACATGTGGACCTCGTGGAAATGCCGGCCAACAATCTGGGCGTGATCGCAAAGCGGACACAAGGCGATCGCCCGGTCTGATCAGACCATATTTGTGACGAGTAACTGCGGCACGAGACGATGGCAGCGTTCTGCCGCATCAAGAGCGTCTATGGGGAGCCCGATGAACGGGGTTCGACGCTCGGCCACTGCGTAAGCACCGCTCACGATCTGCCACATCATCTAGCCCCTCAGCCCGGCATGGGCTGCGGGGCATTTTTTCAGGCGCGAGCAGCGAAGTGGCGTACGATCAGGTAGACCGCGCCAACAATCAGGCATGGCAACAGAAAAAGCTGAAAAACGTAAACCGACAGGATTGCAATGAAGCTGGCGATCAATTCATCCGCTCGCTCAAACACTGTCTGTGCCAGCGCCTGGTAGCGCCCGGCTTCACCCAGGGTTTCGCGCATGGCTTGAATCCAGCTTCCCTGATCGGCCAGCGTCGGCGTGATGCCGGTTTGCGTGTCAACCTGGGCCATGATCTCGGTCAGAATGGCGTCATGTTCGGCCCATACGTGCGCAGTCAGAGAATCCGCTACCGTGGCCGCCAGCAAGAAGGACAATGGCAGACCGAGCCCCAGGAACCCGCCATACCACGCCAGCTTGCGGGCCGGGCTGGCATAGGGACCGCCTTGTCCCCAAGCGCGTTCGACCGCCCAAGAAACCACCGCGAGGACCACCATCGCCGCACCCACCGCGCCCACGGGCGCCATTGCGACAGAAAGCACGCCCGCCGCCAGCATGATCGCAAAGACGACGCCAGCGATCCGTTCGATCGTGTCATCCACCGGCTCAAGCACCTTGAGCGGCTGTACAGTGGCCGAGGCCACAACCGCGCTCCCGCCCAGTTCGACCTCCTGCCCGATAGAAAGAACCGCGTTTAACGTGCGAAGCGTGACGTAGGTTCCGCCGGCGGTGGCCGCGAGGGTCTGCGCGTAATCGGCCGCGCCAGTCGTCACCGGGTTCTGCCGATAGAACAAAGCTGCCGTCAGTGCGAGACCCAGAACCAGGGCCATCCCCGCCAACGCCAGCCTGTTAGCCATCCTTGCGGATCACTTCGTTCTTGGGATCGTAGGGGCTGTCCGACTGCACCTCGGCGTCCCAAAGCTGATCGAGCATCCGAACTTTGAGCTTTGTGCCCGGCACGGCCAGCGCAGGCGGCAAATAACCGATGCCGATCGACTTTCCAAACGCCACCGAATAGCCGCCCGATGTGAGCCGCCCGACCCGGACCCCGTCGTGAATAAGCGCCTCACGGCCCCATGGATCCGCATCCTCCGGTCCATCGATCAGCAGCGTCACGCATTTTGAGCGAACGCCGATTTTCTCCATCGCCGCCTTGCCGTGGAAATCCTTCGACAGATCCACGAAACGCGGCAGGTCTGCCTCGAGCGGAGTTGCGTCGCGGCCAAGCTCGGTACCGAATGCGCGATAGGATTTTTCCTGCCGCAGCCAGTTCTGTGCCCGCGCGCCGACCAGTTTGAGCCCGTGTTTCTCACCGGTTTTCGTCAGCAGATCCCAGAGGTAGGCCTGCATCTCGATCGGGTGATGCAGTTCCCACCCAAGCTCGCCAGTGTAAGCAACGCGGATGGCGCGCACGGGGCACATACCCAGTTCAATCTCGCGCATCGACAGCCAGGGGAAGCGCTTGTTCGACAGAGCTGTTTCGGGATCGGGATCCTTGATGATTTCTTTCAGAACATCCCGCGATTTTGGACCCGCAATGGCGAAGACCCCCCATTGCGTGGTCACATCCTCTTCGTTGATGCGACCGACCTCGGGCTCCTTGTCCTCAATGGCTTTGTACAGAAAGTCCTGATCATAGGCATGCCACGCGCCCGCCGAAACGAGGTAATAGTCGTTCTCGGCCAGCCGCACGATCGTATACTCCGTGCGCGTGGTTCCGGCCGAGGTCAGTGCGTAGGTCAGGTTGATCCGGCCGACCTTCGGCAGTTTGTTGCAGGTAAACCAGTCGAGGAACCCGGTTGCGCCCGGCCCGCTGAGGCGGTGTTTGGTGAAAGCTGTCGCGTCGATCAACCCCACGCCTTCGCGGATCGCCTGCGCTTCGGCCACGGCGTATTGCCACCACGCGCCCCGGCGAAAGCTGCGGCTGTCGTGGTCGAAACTGTCTGGCGCGTCGAGCGGGCCATAGTAGTTTGGACGCTCCCATCCGTTCACTTGCCCGAACTGCGCGCCCAGCGCCTTTTGGCGGTCATATGCGGGGGCTGTGCGCAATGGGCGGCACGCTTCTCGCTCCTCATCTGGATGGTGGAGGATGTAGACGTGCTCGTAGCATTCTTCATTCTTGCGCGCGGCATACTCGGTGGTCATCCAGCTGCCGTAACGCTTGGGGTCAAGCGAGGCCATATCGATCTCGGCTTCGCCGCCAACCATCATCTGAGCCAGATAGTATCCGGTCCCGCCCGCCGCGGTGATGCCGAACGAGAACCCTTCGGCGAGCCACATGTTCCGCAGCCCAGGTGCCGGCCCCACAAGCGGGTTGCCGTCGGGTGTGTAGCAGATGGGACCATTGTAATCGTCCTTTAGTCCCACAGTCTCGGAAGACGGGATCCGGTGGATCATCGACATATACTCCTCCTCGATCCGCTCCAGATCCAGCGGGAAGAGATCCGCCCGGAAGCTGTCGGGCACGTCGTAAAGGAAGCGCGCGGGCGCATTGCGCTCGTATGGTCCAAGGATCCAGCCACCACGTTCTTCGCGCACGTACCACTTGGCATCCGCATCACGAAGCACCGGGTGTTCCCCTTGCGTCTTGCGGTATTCCTGCAAAGCCGGATCAGGCTCGGTTACGATGTACTGGTGTTCGACCGGGATCGCCGGGATCTTGAGGTCCAAAAGTCGCGCGGTCCGCTGCGCGTGGTTGCCGGTCGCGGTCACAACGTGTTCAGCCTTCACGACAATTTGCTCATCCGAGGGCACAAGATTGCCACCTCTTTCGACCATCTTGGTGCAGGTGACCTGCCATTCAGATCCGGTCCAATGATACCCGTCAACCTGCCATTTGCGCTCGATCGTGACACCGCGCTGCCGCGCGCCCTTGGCCATTGCCTGCGTCACATCCGCCGGATTGATGTAGCCATCGGTCGGATGATAGATCGCGCCTTCAAGATCCTCGGTCCGCACCAAGGGCCAGCGATCCTTGATCTGAGCTGGCGTCATCCATTGGAACGGGATACCGACAGTTTCGGCGGTCGAGGCATAGAGCCGGTACTCGTCCATGCGCGCGCGCGACTGCGCCATCCGCAGGTTGCCAACCACGTAGAACCCGGCATTCAGTCCCGTCTCTTCTTCCAGTGTCTTGTAGAACTTGACCGAATAGTCGTGAATGTGGCTGGTCGCGTAGGACATGTTGAACAGCGGCAGCAGCCCTGCCGCATGCCATGTCGATCCGCTGGTCAACTCATCGCGCTCCATCAGCATCACGTCGTCCCAACCCGCGCGCGCGAGATGATAGGCGATCGACGCACCAACCGCGCCGCCCCCGACGACAAGCGCTTTGACATGGGTTTTCATGAGCGGGCTCTCCAACAAGGCTGATCTTTGCCCATGCCTTATGCCCAAGCCAAGACGGTCGTGCAAAATCCAGCCGACCCATCACCGCAAAAAACCGACCTTCGCGCAGGACATCCCGCGTCGAACGGCGCGACGCGCCCGCAACGCGGGCGTCAAAGCATCAAGTCGCGCCGGTGGCGCGGCCGCATGGCAGCCGCTGGCTGCCGCTGCAACTGTCAGACAGGCAGGATCTTGCCCGGGTTCATGATTCCATCCGGATCAAGCGCCTCTTTCACCGCACGCATGTAGGCCGACGCCGGACCAAGCTCCTGCATCAGATAAGCGCGTTTGCCCTGGCCAATGCCGTGCTCTCCCGTGCAGGTGCCCTCCATCGATATTGCAAGCTCGTTCAACCACCCGATGAAACCTTCCGCCCGCCCGACCTCATCGGCATCTTCCATGTCGATTAGCGGCAACATGTGGAAATTCCCGTCCCCGACATGACCGGCCACCGGCGCGATCAAACCCAGGTCATCCGCTTTTTGCTGGGCCGCGGTCACGCAATCCGCCAGCCGCGAAATTGGCACGCAGACATCCGTCGAGATCCCCTTGGCCCCGGGCCGCAACTGTAGGGCCGCCCAATATGCATCGTGGCGGGCCTTCCAAAGC
>JBCCVT010000084.1:0-11214 GCA_039195015.1 Pseudomonadota bacterium | reverse complement strand
GTGCGCGACAACGCCTCGGCCTCTGGCACGTCGCGCGAAAGCGCTTTATCAAGGCGCGGCGGCGGCGTGTCGCCCAATGTGAACACGATTTGGCGGGTGGCCATGACCGATCCTTCCCAAAACCGTTCGGACCCCGAAGCCGAACCGGCCAATCTACGGTTCCTTCGGCTCCTGGTGACCGGACTGACCGCTGTGATGATTGCCGGGCTTTTAGTGCTGATCGTGCTCTTTGTCACTCGCTTCCCGAACCCTGCACCGCGTCTGCCAGAAACGGTGCAGTTGCCGACTGGCGTGACCGCCAAAGCGGTGACCTTCGGAACCGGATGGTACGCGATCGTGACCGAGGACAATCGCCTGATGATCTTTGACGCCGGGTCCGGCGACCTACAGCAAACGGTCGAGATTGAAGGACAATAACTTCAATATCACCGCATTAGACCTTGAAAAAATTAGCAATTCAAAAGGTGATGTGGATGCGGACGCCACCCGTATTGCGTCAATGCAAGCACCAGAACTGTTGTTGGATGGTACCGCCTCCCCGGCTTGAACGGGGGACCTCTGGATCCACAATCCAGCGCTCTAACCAACTGAGCTAAGGCGGCACTGTGGCGTGTCGTCTATCCAACCCGGGGCGCGAATGCAAGAGGTTCAGAGGTCGATTTCCCAGCTTTGCTCGACCAGATCAACGCCGAAGGACCGCACCGGTTTGCTGCTCAGGCAACGAAATCCACGCGCCTTGTAAAGCGCGCAGGCCGCGCGGTGGCTTTCATGCGTCCAAAGCCGCAATTGCCGGTATCCAACCGAGCGCGCAAAACTCAGGCAGGTTTCAAGCATGTGCTTGCCAAGTCCCTGTCCGCGCGCCTCGGGCACCAGTAGAAACAGGCGCAACTTGGCTGTCTCTTGATGCAGACGCACACAAAAGATGCTGCCCATGGGCTGACCGTCGCGCTCGGCGATCCAACCCGCTTCGCAATGCGGGTCATGCCCGGACAGAAAGTCATCGAGAGCTTTCTCGACCAGCTGCCCGAAACTGTCGTCAAACCCTTCGTCACGCGCATAGAGCCGCTGGTGGACATCCACCAGCCAGGGCGCATCGCGGGCTTCGAATCGGCGGAGATCGACATCAGCCATAACTTCAGTGAGGCGCATGCATACTTGCGTTTCAAGGGCACGCGGGCTAGCAACACAGACCGATCCAAGAGGACCGACATGGGCATCAACACCGAACGCGATATCGAAGCCAATCTGCAGATCGGCCCGACAGATCAGGGTATGGTCCGTATCTTTGTCGAAGCGGGCGGGATGGAAGTGCCGATGGATTTTGATCCGGACGAAGCCGACGAGATTGCCGAAGAGATCCGCGCCGCCGCTGAAGCCGCCCGTGGCCTGAAATCGTAACGGAACCGTTGACCAGCGGGCGAAGTCATCAGCGCCTCAACGCCCGCGCGGTCCTCTAGTACCACCCGTCTCCAAAATCAGGATCCCGCAACGCGTGCAGCCGCCGCGCCGCGTGAGTCGCGAATTTCTGGATGAGCACCTTGCGCCGTGCTGGCGCCAGCTTTTGTTCAGGGGCCATACGGATCACTTCGGCGTCATAGGCGTCGGCTATGATCAGTCCGCTTTCATCGGGCAAAAGTTCGGTCGGGAAAGCCTGATCGACAGCCCAGAAATAGCGGTCGCACCAGTCCAGATAGCCTTGCCACTTGGCATCTGACTGAAAATCGGCGCGGCTGGATTTGCATTCGATGACCCAGATTTCGCCCTTGGGTCCAAGCGCCATAACGTCCACGCGCAAGCCGCGGGACGGCGTGAATTCTTCCACTGACGCCATGCCTATGGCCGCCATGTGACGCGCAACTCCGCGCGCGAGTTTCTGTCCAGGTTGAAGGTCCAGCATCACCGGATCACTGTGAACAATACGTGAACAAAAATCAAGTCCAGTCGGTGATTGACACAGTACCCATTGGTATCATATTAAAATAGTACCATTTGGTTTCATTACGGAGGTGTACATGTTCTACCCAAGGCACAATTGGGCGCCTTGCACCCACCTTGCAGGTAAACCGAGGGCGCGACGATGACGTCTCAACCCGCTTTTCGCGCGCTCGCCGATCCGACACGGCGCGACATCCTCTACATGCTCAGCCAGCGCGCCATGACCATTGGCGAGGTCTCGGATCAGTTCGACATGACCCGCGCGGCGGTCAAGAAACACCTCACTGTTTTGTCGGATGGCGGCCTGGTCACAGTCGAAGCGCGCGGTCGCGAACGGATCAACCGGTTCGATCCGCGCGGCATGGCGCCTGTCCTCAACTGGCTCGAATTCTTCGATCAGTACTGGGACGACCGCCTCTCTGATCTGAAAGACATCATCGAAAGGAATGATACATGAAACCGACCATTCTGAGAAAATCGATCTTTCTGAAAGCTCCACCCGAAACCGTTTGGGACTACCTGACACAGCCCGAACAAATGTCGCGCTGGTTCCACAAGCCCGAACGGCCATTGGTCGAAGGTGGCAAGCTTGAGATGTTCGGGCGTGAAAGCGGCGATCTGCTGATCTGGGGCGAGGTGCGCGTTGCCCGAAAACCGGAATACCTGGAATACACCTTTACGGTCAAACCGATGGGTGACGCCGTCAGCCTTGTGAAATGGAACCTCGACCCCGTCGCGGGCGGAACCTGCCTGTCGCTCGAGCACGAAGGACTGCCACAGCATGCCGAAGGCTTTGGCCTTATCATGTCGTTGGACAAAGGCTGGGACGAACATCTGGGCGAGATGCGCGCCGCATTTCACGACACAGTTGACGCCTGACCACTTGTCACGCCCCGCCATGCGCCTTACTTAGGCGCTTGGCGGGTTCTGCCCTGCTTGTGACTGGTAGTATTCCGGTGGCCTTAAGCAATTCCGAGGGAGCTGGCTCTGTTCAGGTCCTGGCCTGATTATCTGGCGCCCACCTGTATATACAGGTCCTCGGGAATCAAAACCGCACGGTTGACTGGTGGTCCCGCCACGCCATTCTTTTGCATCCGGTCAGACGACCTTCATGTCGTCGATGTCTGAGATGCAGAATTCCGTCGTCAGCAATTTAAATGATCTGGATATCGATCCCGGCGATTGAAAGCGCGGTCACAACCGACACGCGTTCAAGACCATTCGGACTGACACGAGTATGACCCCGCCTCAGTCACAATATCTCATCTGTTTGGAGGTTTACTTCCGACGCAGCTGTCGATCGATCGCCTTGCCGTCATCGGCACGCACGGGCACAGCCACAAAGTCGTGAACGACCGGCAACCCGCCGCGCGGGCCTTGATCATCTTTTCGCGCCAGTGACATCACTGCCCAGCCAAACTGCACACCGGCAAACACGATGCCATGCATGAACCACAGCAGGAAAACGGCCAGCACCCCGACATCCGACGTGCTCACCAACGACGACAGGTTCTGAACGTTGAACCAGAGCAGCATCGCGACGAAAGCAGCCGCGATCAGAAAGCCGATGATGGTGTTGCGGATGTAGAGTTGAATGAGTTTAGGCATGACAGTCCTCTCATGTACCCCGGGATTGTAACACCACTATGCGCAGCGTCCAGCGCAACCATGCCACAAGCGGTCAGTCTGCGTCAGAACGCCTCGGGTTTGGCCTCATGCGCCATGTGATCGAGCACCGCATTGACGAATTGTGCCTCGCGCCCTTCGGGAAAGAACGCATGCGCAATGTCGACGAATTCCTTGATCACAACCTTGGGCGGCGTGTCATGGCGAGTGAGCTCCGCGCCCGCTGCGCGAAACAGACCGCGCAGTGTTGGATCAATCCGTGCGATCGGCCATTTCGCCACGAGCGCGCGATCAGTCATCTGGTCGATGAGCGCCTGATGATTCACGGCGTCGTCTACAAGCCCACGGAAGTGATCAATGTCACCGTCAATCATCTCAGCTTCGTCATAGGAAGCGCCAAACCGATGGTCGAGAAATTCGCGGATCACGTGTTCGCTGGTCTGCGCGGAGTGTTCCATCTGGAACAGCGCCTGCACCGCATAGAGCCGTGCCGCCGACTTCATCTTGCGTTTCTGATTGCCCGATGGCGTGCTCATGGTGATCCTGCAATCTGCTTTGAATGCGGCCAATGGGTCAGGGACGGAATCCGATCCCCTTGGTCTGGCCGCCCCACTTACGGGCGAGCGCGATCAGATGCAAGGCCGCCGCCGCCGCGCCACCGCCTTTGTTCTGGCCAAGCGGATCTGCGCGCACCTCGGCTTGTGCGCGATTTTCAACCGTCAGGATGCCGTTCCCGATGCACAGGCCCTGCAGGCCCAAAAGCTGCAAGGCGCGGCTGCTGTCATTGCACACCGTATCATAATGGGTGGTTTCGCCTCGGATGATGCATCCGAGCGCCACATAACCATCATACTCCGCCATGCGGCTGGCCATACCGACAGCTGTCGGAACCTCAAGCGCGCCGGGCACTTCGGCCACATCGACGGTGCCGCCGACCGCTTCAATTTCGGCCTGGGCACCGGCGATCAGATTGTCCGCGATGTCCTTGTAGTAAGGCGCCACAACGATCAGCATCTTGACCGGTGTGTCGAAGGACGGGCGATCCAGCACGTAATGAGTTTCGGCAGTCGCCATGGATCAGGCTCCCGAAATGCGACGCGTGTCGACGATTTCAAGCCCATAGGCCTCAAGCCCCACGACCACAGGTTTGGGAGAATTGGTCAACAGGATCAGCTTACTCAGCCCCAGCGACGACAGGATCTGCGCTCCAAGCCCATATTGCCGCAAGGTTTGCGGCGAGACTTCGTGACCGGCGGCAAGTTTCATGTGCAGATCACGCAGTAACACCAGAACACCGCGGCCCTCTTTGGCGATCAACTCCATCGCGTCGCCAAATTCGCGCGCGCGTCCCGGTCCTCCAATGCCAACGACATCAAGCAGCGGGTCCAGCGCGTGCATTCGCACCGGCACGGGTGTATCACCCGAGACGTCCCCCTTGATCAACGCGATATGCTCGGCGCCCTGGGTTTCGTCCGTGAAAATCCGCATCTCCCACTCGCCGCCAAACTCGCTGGTGATGGTGTTTTGCTCGCGCATCTTGACCAGATTGTCGTGGCGCCGGCGATAGGCGATCAGGTCGCTGATCGTGCCGATCTTAAGGCCGTGCCTTTGCGCAAAAGCTACGAGATCCGGCAGGCGAGCCATGGATCCGTCCTCGTTCATGATCTCGCAGATCACGCCGGACGGGTTCAGCCCGGCCAGACGGCTCACATCCACCGCTGCCTCGGTATGGCCGGCACGCACAAGCACGCCACCTTCGCGTGCCCGCAGGGGAAAGACATGGCCTGGCGAGGCAATGTCGGCTGCCGATTTCGACGCATCGATGGCGACCGCCACGGTGTGCGCCCGGTCATGGGCCGAAATGCCCGTCGACACACCCTCTCGCGCTTCGATCGACACGGTAAAGGCCGTTTCATGACGCGACGAGTTATAAGTCGACATCAACGGCAACCCCAGGGCATCGATCCGTTCGCTTTCCAGCGACAGGCAGATCAGACCACGTCCATGGGTGGCCATGAAGTTAATCGCATCCGGCGTCGCCATCTGAGCGGGGATGATCAGATCGCCTTCGTTCTCGCGATCCTCGTGATCAACCAGAATGAACATGCGCCCATTGCGCGCGTCATTGATGATCTCGTCGATCGATGAGATGGCATCGCTCCAATCGGTTTCGACGGGTCCGGGCGTTTCAAAGCTCATCTGGCAGACTTTCGCAGCATCACTCCTGCGCGAGATAGACCATGGCTTTGACCTTGACCAGACCCCGGTCAGCAGACACTCGGCAAACGCCACGTCGCGTCAAACCGGCAGCGCAATGCGAAAGGTGTCCAACATTGCTAAAACGCGCGCCCGGACGGGCGCGCCAGTATCGTGTGGCGCGCCTGCGCGCCGCGACTGGGTCACGCCACCTCTGTCAGACGCGCGACATATCTGGCCAGCGTGTCGATCTCAAGATTGACCCGATCACCAACCGCCACGTCGCCCCAGGTGGTCACTGCCTTGGTATGCGGGATAAAGTTGATGCCAAACACATCTCCCTGCACCTCGTTCACTGTCAGGGAGGTACCGTTCAACGCCACCGAGCCCTTGGGCGCGATGAACCGCGCAAGCTCGGACGGCGCGCGCAGTTGCACCCGCGTGCTGTCGCCATCATCTGACACCATGACCACCTCGGCAACGCCGTCCACATGGCCTGCTACGATGTGGCCACCCAGTTCGTCACCTACGCACAAGGCCCGTTCCAGGTTGACCCGCGCGCCGACGGTCCAGCCCGACAGATTGGTTTTCGACACCGTCTCGGCACTGATATCGACCGCGTACCAGCCTGGACCCAGATCCACCACCGTCAGACACACCCCGTCCGAGGCGATGGACGCACCCATATCGATCCCCGTCGTGTCATAGCCCGTGCTGATCCGCGCACGCAGATCGCCATGCTGTTCCAGCGCCGTGATCGTGCCGATATCGGTGATGATCCCAGTGAACATGTCCCGTCCTTTCCATGATCGACGCCTTGACCTAGCCCCGGCGCGTCCCAGCGGCAAGACCCGGCCCTTGCCCGGCCACCGCGACCGGGCCATAGTTTCGCCGAACTGGACGGTTAAGGACATATTAATGCCCGCGTGGAACAAGGCCCATCCATGAGCAGCTCCGACCCGTCATCTCGTGTGTTTCTCTTCCTCCAAGGCCCACATGGCCCGTTCTTCAACGGGCTCGGCCGCATGTTGCGCGCGGCTGGCTGCCAGGTCTGGCGCGTCGGCTTCAACGCAGGTGACAGCGCGTTCTGGTTTCACCGCCCAAGCTTTATCCCCTATCTCGGCAGACCCGAGGCATGGCCGGACACCTTTGAAACCCTGCTTACCTCTCGAAACGTCACTGACATTGTGCTTTACGGCGACACACGACCCGTGCATGCCCATGCGATCCGCATCGCGCGCGCACGCAATTTGACCATTCATGTGTTCGAGGAAGGCTATCTTCGGCCCTATTGGGTTACCTACGAGCGCAACGGCTCAAACGGCCATTCCCGGCTGATGGAGACCAGTGTCCAATCGATGCGTGACACGCTTGCGCTTTCTGAAACGGATTCCCCACTGCCGCCCGATCATTGGGGCGACATGCGTCAGCATGTGTTTTATGGCGCGCTTTACCACTGGTTCCTGCTTTTCCGGAATCGGCGCTTTTCCAACTTTCGCCCACACCGGTCGCTCACGGTTGCCAAGGAATTCGAGCTCTATCTCTGGCGCTTGTTGCTCATGCCATTCCTCTCCGCTCAGCGCATGATCGCCACCAGCCGCATTCGCCGCGGCGGCTTCCCGTATCACCTGGCGCTTCTGCAGTTGGAACACGACGCCAGTTTTCAATCCCATTCGCCCTTCGGCTCGATGTCAGAATTTGTATCCGAGGTGATCACCGGGTTTTCTCGCGGTGCCCCTTCACATCACCATCTGGTCTTCAAGGCGCACCCGCTCGAAGACGGGCGTGTGCCATTGCGCCGCGTTGTGCGGCGTATCGCGCGTGCAAACGGGGTGGCGGACCGTGTTCACTATGTACGCGGCGGCAAACTCGCCCGGCTGCTGAACGACGCCCGCAGCGCGGTCACCGTGAATTCGACCGCTGGCCAGCAAGTGCTCTGGCGCGGAATTCCGCTCAAGGCCTTCGGGCGCGCGGTCTACGCAAAGCCGGAATTTGTCTCCGACCAACCGCTTGCGGACTTCTTCGCCGAACCCGACCGGCCCGATGCGCGCAGCTACAAGGATTTTCGCCTCTATTTGCTGGAAACCAGCCAAGTGCCCGGAGGCTTTTATTCCGCCCGCGCCCGCCGACAGTTGCTGCGCCATGTGGTCGACATGATGCTCAGTGCCTACGATCCATATGACGCGCTGCGTCTGGGCACAGCGCCTCCGCGGCAACAGTTGCGCCTGGTAACGTAACCGGGCTTGACCGATCTCTGGATATTTGGTCCGGATTTCGATACTTTACCTCAAAAAAATGCAGAGCAAGACGGGTCGAGGAGACCGCGCAGTGAGACGACCAATCGTTCGATGGGCCAGACCCGTCGCCGCGATCGCACTTTGTGCGGTGTGTTCGGCATGTGCACTGCCCCAGGTTGGGCCGAGCAAACGCCAGATTTTTGCCGGATCCGTTCAGCGCGAAGGTGATTCTTACATTGTCGAGGTCAACGACCGCGTCACCCGTGCCACTGCCGTTGTCCCGGCGCTTGGTTTTACCGACGCATTCCTCAACGCCTCCACCCTCACATCCGACACCATCCGCCCAGGTGATACGTTGGGCCTCACGGTCTGGGAAAACGTCGACGAAGGCCTTTTGGCCGGCACCGGCGCAAACGCCACCCAGCTTGAGGAAGTCCAGGTCGACAGCGGCGGATTTATCTTTGTGCCTTACGCCGGCCGCCTGCGCGCGTCTGGCAACACGCCTGAACAGCTGCGCCAGATCATCACCGAACGCCTGCAAGACCAGACCCCGGATCCGCAGGTCGAAGTGCGCCGCGTCGCCGGCGACGGCTCGACCGTCTCGCTTGTCGGGGCTGTCGGAGGCCAGGGCGTCTATCCGATCGAGCGGCCAACACGCACCCTATCGGCAATGCTTGCCAATGCGGGTGGCGTCACCATCGAACCTGAAATCGCGCAAGTGACAGTGCTGCGCGGCAACCAGACCGGGCGGATCTGGTTCCAGGATATCTTCGCCGACCCAAAACTGGACATCGCGCTGCGTGGAGGCGATCGCATCCTGGTGGAGGAAGACACGCGATCCTTTACCGCCCTCGGCGCGACGTCGACACAGAACCGGATCGCGTTTGAGTCTCAGGATCTCTCCGCACTTGAAGCGATCGCCCAGGTTGGCGGTCTGGTTCCGTCCAGCTCAGATCCAACCGGCGTATTCGTCCTGCGCAACGAACCGGCTGAGATTGCGGGTCAGGTGCTTGGGCGCGAGGATCTCGTCGGAGCGCAGCGGATGGTCTATGTGCTCAACCTCACCGAGCCCAATGGCCTCTTTCTTGCCCGGGATTTCGTGATCCGCGATCAGGACACGCTTTACGTGACCGAGGCGCCTTATGCGCAATGGACCAAAACGATCTCGCTGCTGACCGGCGGGCTGACACCGTTGGCCAATGTGGCGACGCTGACAGGCAACTGATCGGTGACCGAACCTTCGGGTCGGCTTTATGTCTACAATGGCGGCTTTCTCACGCAGCGACGCGTGCGGCGCATTCTGCATCTCGCGGGATTCGATCTCAGGCTGGGCTTGCCGTCTGACAACGATACCGTTGCTGTATGGGGGCAAAGCCCGACCGCGCATCGGGGCGAGCGCGTGGCCCGAAATCGAAAGGTGCCGCTTGTTCGCATTGAGGACGCGTTTTTGCGCTCCCTCCTTCCAGGCCGAACGGGCGAGCCGCCACTGGGCCTGCTGATCGACCGTTCGGGGGTGCATTTTGACCCCTCCGTGCCGTCGGATCTGGAAATCTTGCTGGCGACCGACCCGCTCGATGACACCGCCGTGCTCAATCGCGCCCGAACGGCGATCGCGCGGCTACGGGACCTTCATCTGACCAAGTACAGCGCCTGTCGTCCCGACATCGCGGTGCCCGATCCCGGATATGTCCTCGTGGTGGATCAAACGCGCGACGATGCCGCGGTTCGCACCAGTGGCGCTGATGACGCGCGGTTCCGCGAGATGCTGGTGTTTGCTCAGGAAGAACATCCCGGCGCGCGCGTCGTCATTAAGACGCATCCGGAAACTGCACATGGCCTGCGCCCGGGCTATTTCTCGCATGCCAACGCCAACGACCGGATCAGCCTGCTGACAGATCCAGTGAGCCCGTGGCACTTGCTCGACGGTGCAGTCGGGGTCTACACCGTGTCGTCGCAACTGGGGTTCGAGGCAATCCTCGCCGGGCACAAGCCACGTATTTTTGGCCAGCCATTCTATGCAGGCTGGGGCCTCACCGAGGATGACAGACCGGTCCCGCGACGCAGCCGGCAACTGACCCGCGCGCAGCTTTTTGCCGCTGCAATGATCCTTTACCCGACCTGGTACGATCCCTATCGCGACCAGCTGTGCCAGCTAGAACAAGTGATTGATACGCTCGACACCCAGACACGGGCTTGGCGTGAGGATCATCGGGGTTGGGACGCCTCGGGCATGCGGCTTTGGAAGCGCAAGCCCTTGCAGCAGATGTTCGGAAAATACAAGCGGTTGCGGTTTTCCGACGGCAACAGTCCGGTTGACGACCGACCCCGTATGGCCTGGGCCAGCAAGGCGAAAGATGCCACGCCGGGAGTCGTCCGGGTCGAGGACGGGTTTTTGAGATCGCGGGGCCTTGGTGCCGAACTCGTGCCACCACTCTCCTTGGTGCTGGACAGGCAGGGCATCTATTATGACCCTGCGAACCCCTCGGATCTCGAGACCTGGATCGGCCGCCGCGAAACGCTTCGGCCCGATCAGGCGTATCGCGCCGACAGTCTGATCGAAGCGCTGACGCGGAATGCGCTCAGCAAGTACAATGTGGGCGGCCGTGCGCCCGAAATTCCAACGGGCCACCGCGTGCTGGTTGTCGGTCAGGTCGAAGACGACGCCTCGGTTCGTTTGGGGGCATCCCAGATCCAAGACAACCTCGCCCTGCTCCGTGCCGCGCGTGAGGCGCGACCGGATGCGGTGCTGATCTACAAACCCCATCCGGATGTCGAGGCCGGTCTGCGCCTTGGCGCTGTTTCCGATGCGGCGATCGCGGACCTGACCGCCGTCACCGTGCCCGGCACAAACCCCGCACATCTGATTCCGGCTATCGACGAAGTCTGGACGATGACATCACTGTTGGGATTCGAGGCGTTGATCCGAGGCTGCAAGACCGTCACGGTCGGCGCACCGTTCTACGCAGGGTGGGGTCTGACCACCGATCTGGGCGATCTGCCCAAGCGACGGAGCGCCCGTCCGGATCTCGCAGGCCTCGTTCATGCAGCGCTGATCGATTATCCGCGCTACTGGGATCCTGTAACGCGCCTGCCTTGTCCCGTGGAGGTCGTGGTCGAACGGCTCGCCTCCAGGGATCTGCCGCGCCGGGGTCCCGTGAACAGATCCCTGAGCAAGCTGCAAGGTCTGCTTGCAACAGCGACGCCGTTCTGGCGCTAGCGG
>JBCCVT010000083.1:0-11252 GCA_039195015.1 Pseudomonadota bacterium | reverse complement strand
GTCCAACGACAACCATGCGCGCGCGCAGTCCGGGCCTTCAGTGGCGCCCATATGGATCTCGTAGCCTTTGACAGGCAGACCATCGGGCACAGTCTTTGCTTGGCTGAGCGCCAGGCGCTTTTGCGGCGCCATACGCGTAGTGACATCCAGATGCCCCAGACCCTCGACCTGGCCGGGTGTCCCGTCCACGCCGTCGGGATCGTCGATCTGTTGACCCAACATCTGATATCCGCCGCAAATACCCAAGACGTGACCACCGCGCCGGATATGCGCATGAAGATCGATGTCCCACCCCTCCGCCCGAAAAGCGGCCAGATCGGACATCGTGGATTTACTGCCGGGGATCAGCACCAGATCCGCGTCGCCGGGCAGCGGTCGCCCGGGCCGAACGATCTCGACTGTCACATCCGGTTCGGCGGATAGCGGATCGAGGTCGTCGAAATTTGCGGTGCGGGGAAACGCGGGCACGGCGACCTTGCAGATGCCGCCCTTGCGCCCCGATAAATCCAGCATGTCTTCGGCCGGCAGCCGCCAAGCGTCTTGAAACCAAGGCACGACGCCCAGCGGAGCCCAGCCTGTACGCCGCGCAATGTCATCGCGTCCCTCGTCAAAAAGCGCCACGTCCCCGCGAAACCGGTTGATGATGAACCCGCGTACCCGCGCGGCATCGCCGGCGTCCAGAACGACCTGCGTGCCCACAACCTGCGCGATGACGCCACCGCGATCGATATCTCCGATCAGGATGACGGGCACGCCAGCCTCTGCCGCAAAGCCCATATTGGCGATGTCGGTCGCGCGAAGGTTGGTCTCTGCCGCGCTGCCGGCACCTTCGACAAGAACCAGATCGACATCTTCGGCCAGCCGGGCAAAGCTTTCGATGACCTTTGGCAGCAGCCGCGGTTTTTCCCGTCCGAAGGAGCCCGCGACGCTGCGACCACTACGCTGGCCTTGGACGATGATCTGCGCGCCGGTATCGGTTTCGGGTTTCAGCAAGACAGGGTTCATGTCGCTGGTTGGATCGCGCCCCGCCGCACGGGCCTGAAGCGCCTGCGCGCGCCCGATCTCACCGCCGTCCACAGTGACGGCGGCATTGTTTGACATGTTTTGCGGCTTGAATGGGGCGACCCGAAGTCCGCGCCTTTGATAGGCCCGCGCAAGTCCAGCCACGAGGACCGACTTGCCCACATTGCTCCCGGTGCCCTGAAACATGATGGACCGAACCATCGCTCGCCTCCTATGCTTGCGGCAGATGACCTGATTTGGCGGGCGAGGGGAAGAGGTGAACACGCCGGCTCATGTGCTTCTGGCGGCAGCGGCTTTCGGATCCGGACGCGAGGCGCGGATCCTGTATGCAGCGGTGCTGGGGGCACTCGCTCCAGATGCTTCGCTCTACCTGATGGCAGGGTGGGCGCTCTGGGTGCAGAATATCCCGCCGCAGGTGGTCTTTGACGAGCTTTACTTCTCGCCAGGGTGGCAGACCGTCTTTGCGATCGACAACTCGTTTTTCCTATGGGCCGGCTTGATGCTCGTCGCGCGCGCAAGCGGATCCGCAGTGCTTACCGCGTTTTCGGCGGCGGGTCTCTTGCATCTGGCGCTCGATTTCCCGCTGCATGCGGGCGACGGACGGCCGCATTTCTGGCCCGCGTCTCAGTGGGTCTTTGACAGTCCTGTCAGTTATTGGGACAGCTCGCACCATGCGATGTGGGTCGCACCGGCGACCGTGGCCTTATCGGTATTGTCCTTCGCCGTGCTGTGGCGCCGGGGCATCGGAATGACCGGGGGCATTGTCTTTGCCGTGCTCCTTGGCATGGAGCTATGGGTCGCCCGACAGTGGATCCTGTTTTTCTGAGGCAGTTTGTCGTCGCGCGCAGATCCCGAACAGAGAAAAACGCGCCCGGGACGGGCGCGTTTTTTCAACATGTCAAATCGTAAAATCAGGCAGCTTCGGCTTGCTCGGCTGCGTGACGGCGTTCGCTTTCTTCGCGCGACAGCGCGACCGAGGTCCGCACTCCGCGGCCTACGAATTCCATCAGCCCCTGAACCACACGTTCATTGGGGTCGATGCCCGCACAGCTGAGCACTTCGCGCCCATCCCGCGAGCGTGCCCAGCGGGCAATTTGTTCCGGACCATTGCCATACTTCTTGTCGTCCGCGATGGCGTCGTCCAGCGCAGCCAGTACAACGGCTGCAAACAGTTTGCGTGCACGATTGCCTTGCTCATTGTTAAAGGCAGTGCCGTCAACGAAATCTCGCATCTCGTTTCCCTTGTTTTTATTTGTCTTGTGTTTTCGGCGTGACGCTTCTTATGACTGAAAGCCAACGATTCGGATACAGCGTTTTTGCATATTACCTATGCGCCTGACGCATGGCTCTCGCATCTGCGGTACGACATCTCGTTGCCTTGTCAGCCTGAACCCCGCCATATATAGGACGGCAAAAGAAGTTCTCAACCTCGTACGAAGGTTTTGTGTCATGCCCAAGATCAATGGAAATGAAATTCGCCCCGGAAACGTTCTGGAGCATAACGATGGCCTTTGGGCTGCCGTAAAAGTTGATCATGTGAAACCCGGAAAGGGCGGTGCATTCGCACAGGTTGAGTTGCGCAACTTGAGAAACGGCTCAAAGCTGAACGAACGGTTTCGCAGCGCCGACAAGGTTGAACGTGTCCGGTTGGAGCAGAAGGACCAGCAATTCCTGTACGAAAGCGACGGTATGCTTGTCTTCATGGACACCGAGACCTACGAGCAGGTTGAATTACCGTCGGATATCCTTGGCGACCGGCGTCCGTTCCTTCAGGATGGCATGACAATTGTTGTTGAGTTTTACGACGCCGAAGCGTTGAACGCGACGTTGCCACAGAAAGTAACCTGTCAGGTGATCGAGACCGAGCCGGTCGTCAAAGGGCAGACCGCCGCCAATTCGTTCAAACCCGCCGTACTGGACAATGGTGTCAAAGTCATGGTCCCACCCTTTGTCGGGCAAGACGAAATGATCATCGTGAACACTGAAACGATGGACTACTCCGAGCGCGCATAATGCAGCTTCAAGCACCTGAGACGATCGTCGTAACAGATGCGGCGATTATCAATCACTTGGATTTCTTGGACTGCAAATCACATGGCAAAGCAACCAAGAGTGGCCGGCGAAGGTCTTCAGAGACCGCGCACCGTTGCGTCCCCGGCTTCCATCGCGTCGCTCATACGGTCAAACCGCAGATAGGCGATTGCGCGGTCCCCAGACTGCGTCAACAAAGTGCCCGCCGGTTTGCCGTTCGACATGATATCGGTGCCCACCGGAGCGGTGCCGTCGATCGACACAACACGCAACCCTTTGCGCAGTTTGGTCTTGTGCTTCATCCGAGCCGTGACTTCCTGCCCGACAAAACACCCCTTCTTAAAATCGACACCGTTGAGCGCCTCAAACCCGGCTTCAAGAATAAAGGTGTCCGGGGTCAGTTCCACGCCGGTTTCCGGAATGCAGTGCGCAACACGCAGAGCATCCCAATCAGTGTCGTCTTCTTCGTCGGTCGGTTCGGCAACGTATCTGCGCCAGCCAAGCGCCGCATGTCTTGGATCGGGCAGCGCACCATCCGGCGCAGGTCCGGTTCCGCGCTGCATGACAAGATCGGTCTTGGTGATCGTTACATCGGCGCGCAACTTGTACATTGAAAGACGCTTGATCAGGCTGTCGGACAGGTCCTCATCGGCGTCAAGCAGCACGCCGTCGCCATCCCGCGACAGAAAGAAGTCGGCTAGGTACTTGCCTTGAGGTGTCAGCAGCGCAGTATAGACAATCCCCGCATCAAGCCGCGCGATATCATTCGTGATCAGACCTTGCAGAAAGATGTCCACGTCCCCACCAGTCAGTCGCAGGATGCGGCGTGCGGTCATGTTTGGGCCTCCGGGGCTGCTTGTGTCTGCCGCCCCCTCATATAGGAAGGGATGCGCACAAGAACAGAGGAAAGCCACGTGAGCGCCCGGATCAGTATCGTCATACCCACTCTGAATGCCGCAGGTTCGTTGCCGCGTTGCCTTGAAACGCTCATTGAAGGGCTGATCGACGGGCTGATCTGCGAACTGGTGATTACGGATGGCGGGTCCGAGGACGCAACGCTTGAGATCGCCGATGAGGTGGGTGCTCGCATCGTCCGCGGCGTTGCGTCGCGCGGTGGACAATTGCGGCGCGGTGTGGCGGATACTCGTGGCGACTGGGTGCTGATCCTGCATGCTGACACGGTTCTGGCCCCGGGCTGGAGCCGCCTTGTGCGTCAGCATGTCGAATTCGACACGCGGCCGGCGTATTTCCATTTGGCCTTCGATATATCGGGCCTTTGGCCAGCGATGGTCAGCCGCTGGGCCAATCTTCGCGCGCGGGTCTTTGCACTGCCCTATGGCGATCAGGGTTTGCTGATCCGTCGCAGTGACTACGACGCTGCAGGCGGATTTCCCGATCAGCCGTTGATGGAGGATGTGGCGCTGGCTCTTCGGCTCGGTCGGACACTGGTCGGCATGCCCGTTACCGCCCGGACAAGTGCTGCGCGCTACGCGCGCGACGGGTGGCTAAGCAGAGGCACCCGCAACCTATGGACTCTGGCGCGGTATCTGGGCGGAGCGGATCCGACGAAACTGGCCGCGTCCTACCGCAAACAGCTCGGTCGGACCCTGTCGGTTCAGCCGAACAAACGGTAACGCACGCGGGCCAGCCAGCCATCCTGCGGATCGGCGATTGTGGGCTCGATCGCTGCCAGAGCGGCCTGCCCGTCGGGATCGATTACGGTCTTTCCGTCTTCGAATTGGAGGCGATAGAGGTCGGCATAGATGCCGCCACCTTCCAGCAGACTATCATGGGTGCCTTGATCGACCACCTTGCCGCGATCCATGACGATGATCTTGTCGGCGTTGCGGATCGTGCTGAGGCGGTGCGCGATGACGATGGTAGTCCGCCCGCCGGTAAGCCGGTCGAGCGCCGCCTGAACGACCTTTTCCGACTGCGCATCCAGTGCGCTCGTGGCTTCGTCCAGAAGGAGGATCGGCGTGTCACGCAGCAACGCGCGTGCGATGACGACACGCTGCCTTTGACCGCCTGAGAGAGCCGACCCGCGTGGCCCGACCTGGGTGTCGAGCCCGAATTCCAGCTTGGGCAGAAAGTCCGACACATGTGCCGCATCCAGAACGGTTTTGAGCTGCTCGTCAGACACATCCGTCCGGCCCAACAGGATGTTTTCACGCAATGTGTCGTCAAACAGAAGCGCCTCTTGCGTGACCACCGAAAAGAGGCCGCGCAGAGCGGGTAGCGCCATGTCGCGAGCCTCAATCCCGCCGATCTTTACCTGCCCCTCCTGCGGGTCGATCAGACGCGTCAGTAGATTGAAGACGGTTGATTTGCCGGCTCCGGACGCGCCCACCAGCGCAGTCGTTTCTCCCGACTTTGCGACCATGGTCAACCCGTGCAGGACCTGTGCGTCGCCATAGCTGAGCGACACGTCATTCAGCGTGATCTCGGGCAGGCCCTTGGGTGGAGGCACGGGATTGGCGGGCGAGGTCAGCAACACCGGTGCGTCCATCAGGCCCTTGACGCGTTCGACCGAAGCGGCCGCCTGTTGCCAGACGCCACTGATCGCGCCCAGCCTGCGCATCGGGTCGAAAGCCAGGCCGATTGCTGTGAAAAAGCTCATGAACTGACCGACGGTTTTCTCGCCAGAAATGATCTCGGTCCCACCGTAAAGAATAACGCCCATGACGCCGATCCCCGCCATCAGGTCGATCATTCCCGGAATGATCGCCGAGCCGACGGCGGCCCGCGTCTGGTTGCGGACGAAGTCGCGGGATTTCGAGCGGTAGCGGTTGGATTGATAGCGCTCAAGCGCATTCAGTTTGACCGGCACGATACCGTGAAACACTTCGTCGAGCCGCGTCGCAAGACCAGCCGCGAGGTCGCGCGAGATGCGCGCGCGTTGCCGCACGTAACGTTGCGCCATTGATATCGGGACCAATAGCAGCGGGATGCCAAAGCACGTGACCGCGGTCCACCGCCAGTCGATGTTTATGGCCACCGCCAGCAGTGCGATCAGTGAGATGACGTCACGCCCCGCACCGGTCATAATCGCCTTCCACAGGTTGTTGACCGCGCCGACATCGCCTTGGATCCGCTGGATCAGATAGCCCGGAGGGTGATCCTTGTGGAAAGATCCGTCTTGCGTCATCAGCTTGTTCAGCAGCGCCTGGCGCAAATCTGCCGATGTGAGCAGCGATGCACGGTTCAGCAAGAGCTTTTGCATCATCGCCGAAAAACCACGCGTCGTGAAAACCACCAGCATGCCGACCGCGACAAAGACAAGGGCATCCTCATTCCCTGCTACGAAAACGTCGTCGAACATCGGTTGCATCAGGTAGCTGAGCGCGCCGACGGTTGATCCTTCGATCACCATGAACATGATGGCAAGCGCCAGAAGCCACTTGTACTTCTTGAGATACCCGTGCCAGATCCACGAGATCAAAACGCGAGACTTGTAGGTGTCATCGCTCATCCGAGCGGGGCCTCCGGTTTCAGGTCGGGATTGACCATTGATGGCGCGATCTACGCAACTGGACAACCCGGCGCAACCCGCTTGCGGGTGATTGACCCTGCCGAAAACGCCGCTACTGTCTGCCTCCGGTTGATTATAGGTTTTTTGCATGGCACGCGACATCTCACTGGCGCAAGGGCGCGAATACCTGGCAATCCCTGGTCCCTCTGTAGTCCCCGATGCGGTTCTCAGATCGATGCACAGGGGCGCGCCAAACATTTATGACGGCGATCTGGTCGCGATGACGCACGGGCTAATCCCCGATCTGGCGAGCATCGCGCGGACCCAGCACAATACTGCCATCTACATTGGCAATGGGCACGCGGCGTGGGAAGCTGCTTTGGCCAACACGATTGCGCCTGGCGACCGGGTACTGGTGCTTGCAACCGGACGGTTCGGCTATGGCTGGGGCGAGATGGCCAGGGGGCTCGGCGCAGAGGTCGAGGTTATCGATTTCGGTCGGCAGTCGACGATCGACACCGACCGTGTAGCCGAGGCATTGAAGGACGACACGTCGCATAGTTTCAAGGCCGTTCTGGCCGTGCACGTGGATACATCGACCTCCGTTCGAAACGACATCCAGGCGGTGCGCAAAACGCTCGACGAGACCGGGCATCCGGCCCTGCTAATGGCCGATTGCATCGCATCGCTGGCCTGCGATCGGTTTGAAATGGATGCCTGGGGCGTCGACGTCATGGTCACGGGCTGTCAGAAGGGTTTGATGGTGCCGCCGGGCATCGCGTTTGTGTTTTTCAACGACAAGGCCGCCGAGATCCGCGCCGCGCATCCAAGGGTGAGCACCTATTGGGATTGGGTGCCGCGGGTCAATCCAAACGAATACTACAGATTCTTCAACGGAACTGCGCCGACCCATCATCTTTACGGTTTGCGCACCGCACTCGATATGATCCTGGGCGAGGGGCTTGACCATGTGTGGGCGCGCCACGAACGGTTGGCGCGGGCCATCTGGGCAGCGTGCGAATGCTGGGCATCAGATGGACCATTGCAACTCAACGTTGCAGATCGTGATGCTCGAAGCCACGCGGTGACGTGTCTGAGCCTCGACGATCCCAACGGCACGCGCCTGCGCCAATGGTCCGAGGGAAACATCGGTCTGACACTAGGCATCGGCTTGGGCATGACCAATCCGGGTGAACGCGGTTCGGACAGTTTCTTTCGGCTTGGGCATATGGGCCATGTGAACGGCCAGATGGTGCTGGCGATGCTGGGCGGGATCCAGGCGGGTCTGACGGCCATTGGTGTGCCACACGGACGGGGCGCGATCGACGCGGCTGCGGAGGTCATCGCCGGCTCACAGGAATGCAGCGCCTGATACCCCCTTGGACGCAGGTGCGGGCTTCTCAACCGCGCGCGTCTTTCAACCTGCTGATCCCGTGATTGATAAGGGCGGCAAGCACCAGTACGGGTCCGAGGCCCCAAACCGCCCAGATGACGAAGAAGATCCACATAAGGTTCACGCCCAGCATGGTCAGCGCCGCTTGCGTGTAATCCGGCGCGCGCCCGATCCGGTTGTCGTTCATCAGCCTGCTCCGCATCGCTGTAATCCGCAGTATAGACGGGCCTTTGGCAGAGTCACGCATGGGCGCTACGCGAAGGTCGATCGCGCGGCGGCAAGCGCTTTGGGCAACGCAGCGGCAAAGTGGTCGAGATCCGGATCCGCGCCACAACTGATCCGAATGCAACGGTCCTGTGGCGTTGCAAAGGGCATTCGGACAAAAATACCTTGCGCGATGAGACCGTTGAGTACCGCCTTCGCGAATGCCACGTCCGCCCCGCAATCGATTGCGACGAAATTGGTCGCTGATTGGATTGGCGAAAGGCCTTCGGCGCTGGCGATACTTGCAATGCGCGCGCGGGAGGTGTCTATACGGCCCTTGATATCCTCAAGCCAGGCGTGGTCGGACAAGGCCGCAAGCGCGCCGGCTTGCGCGGCCCGATTCATCCCGAAATGGTTGCGCACCTTATTGAAGGCGAGGATCAGATCCGGCTCACCGATTGCATATCCGACCCGCGCACCGGCCATGCCGTATACCTTGGAGAATGTGCGCATGCGGATCAGGCGGGGGTCATCTGCGGGAAGGGGTACGGCCGTACCCTTGGGAGCGCATTCAACATATGCCTCGTCGAGCACCAACAGGCAGTCGGCTGGCAGCGCGTCCATCGCCGAAACAATCTCGGCCCCGGTATGCCATGTGCCCATCGGGTTGTCCGGGTTGGCGAGGTAGACGAGTTTTGCTTTGACCTCGGCGGCCTTGGCAAAAAGGGCGTCCGGATCTTCGTGGTCATCCCGGTAGGGGACTTTGTGGATCACGCCACCATAGCCGGCCACGTGGTAGTTGAACGTCGGGTATGCGCCATCCGAGGTTACAACCGCGTCGCCAGGCTCAACAAACAGTCGCACGAGATAACCGAGAAGCCCGTCGATGCCCTCTCCAACCACGAGGTTGTCAGGTCGCATGCCGCAAAGGGCGGCCAGAGCGACCCGCAGATCATGGTTTTCGGGGTCGCCGTATTTCCAGATCTCGCATGCGGCATCCGTCATGGCTTTTTGTGCGCGGGGAGAGGGGCCAAAGACGCTTTCATTTGCGCCAAGGCGCGCGGCAAAGGCGGTCCCTCGGGCGCGTTCCTGCGCCTCGGGGCCAACAAACGGAACCGTCGCGGGCAGGGCGTTGGCGAGTGGGGTCAGGCGCAATTTTGTCATGGCGCGAGATAATCGCAACCAAAGGCAGGGAGCAAGGCTTGCTCCCTATCTGCCGTCCCCTCATGGTGACCCAGAAGATCCGGCCGCGCTGATGGGAGCTGTTATCTGTGTCAGGCGTCTATGACGAGGTCTGCCCCGACGTCCCTCTGGATCGGGTCCGAGGTAGCGGGCAGGGTGGCGGTCGAGACATCCCAAGGAGGATCGGATGACGCGCGTATCAGTTGAATACGAAGATCACGTCGCCAAGGTGACGCTGACCCGGGGCGACAAAATGAACGCTCTGGACGAAGCAATGGTTGAAGCGATCATTTCCGCGGGGCAGGAGGTTGCCGCCTCGCCCGCGCGGGCGGTGATACTTAGTGGTGAGGGACGCGCGTTTTGTGCCGGGCTTGATGTTGCAAGCTTCACCAAGATGGGGAGCAGTGATCCGTCGGAGTGGCTGATGTCGCGGAGCCATGGCGATACCAACCAGATGCAGGAACTTGTAATGGTCTGGCGCCGTGTTCCGGTGCCGGTGATTGCCGCCATCCATGGTGCGACCTATGGTGGCGGGCTGCAATTGGCGTTGGGGGCGGATATCCGCATCGCGGCGCCTGACACCAAACTGTCGGTGCTGGAGATGAAATGGGGCCTTGTCCCGGATCTGGGCGGGATGGTGTTGCTGCCACAGCTGGTGCGATCAGATGTCTTGCGCGAACTGATCTACACAGCACGCCCGGTCGGTGCCGAGCAGGCGGAACGCTGGGGTCTGGTGACCCATGTGGATGATGATCCCATCGCTGCGGCGACCGCCCTGGCGGAAAAAATCGCCAGCCAAAGCCCTTCGGCCATCCGCGCGGCCAAGCGGCTCATTGGTTTTGCCGAAGCCGAGGGACGCGAAGCGGTTCTAATGGAAGAAAGCCGCGAGCAAGTCGAACTGATCGGGAAGCCGGATCAGATGGAGATCATTTCGGCGCAAATGCAGGGCCGTTCGCCTGTTTTCAAATAGCTTGACCTAAAGGTGCGTGCCCTTCGGGCCCGCGCGTGGTGCTGAGGGCCCGGTCCCCGGGCCCATTGGCGCCGGATTGTTGGGTCAGCGCAAAAACGCTTTCCGCGCGTCCTTGGCGATATTGTGGCGCATCTCGAGTTCAGCGATGCGCGCCATGGCGGCTTTCTTTGCCTCTGGGTCCGTGACCGTGGCGTAGTGTTCGCGCGCTGCCGCAAGCGCCTTTCGCAGCTGGATCTCTTCCGGCACTGCCCCCGCCGCGGCCATCATACGGTGGCCAGCGGCCGTTGCAGCGTCCACCATGGTGTCTTCCGGGCGCGCGGGCAGGGGTTTGCCTTCGCCGTCAAGACCATCGAGCTGGCCTTCGGCCCGGGCCTTGAGAATCTGCCGTTCGATCAGCGCTTGGAACCGGTCTGTCATGGACTTTGATTAGCATGCGCGTCGAGGCCGGAACAGGGGCGTTATCATCCCAACTCGGCGAGGCGGGCGAGTGCGTCCTTGATCTTGGTTTCCTCTTCCTCGCGCGCGGCGAGGTTGGCGCGGGTTTCTTCGACCACATCCTCGGGCGCGCTTTGCGCAAATTTGGGATTGTTCAGCCGTCCACGGAGACCGCCCAGTTCTTTGTTGAGCTTACCGAGCGTTTTTTCGAGCCGGGCTTTTTCCTCATTGATGTCGATGATCTCAGCGAGGGGCAGCCCAAAGCTTGCCCCTCCGGCGGGGATCGAGATGGTGCCTTTGGGAAAGGCCTCAGCCGGTGTTAGGGTTTCGATCCGTGCGAGGCGTTTAATTAGCGTCTCGTTCCGGTCCCAGGCGGCCTGGCCAGCACTGTCGATACCCGACACCAGCATCGGCACGTAGAGCCCCGCGGGCACATGCATCTGCGCGCGTGCGGATCGGGTGTTTTCGATCAGCAAGATCACCCAGTTCATCTCGCGATCCGCTGCCGGGTCGACCAGATCGGTGCCATAGCTCGGCCAGTC
>JBCCVT010000082.1:0-11332 GCA_039195015.1 Pseudomonadota bacterium | reverse complement strand
CCCCATACTACTGAGTAGTATATCTCTCCAAGAGGCGCGCCCATGTCCGTCAAGGCATCCGTTTCGATCACCGAACAGCAGGACGATTTTGCCCGCGGGCTTGTCGCCGATGGCCGATATTCCAGCCTGAGCGCGGTGGTGCAGCGGGGGCTTGAGCTTGTCCGGACCGAAACCGAGCGCGAGGCGGCGGAGCTTGCGGCGCTGCGCGCGTTTTTCGAGGACCGCGCCAAGGGCCCGTTTCTGTCGACCGGAGATGGCCGCGCCCGCACCGAGGCCATGATCGCCGCAAAGCGCCGTGCCCACGGGCTTTGAGGTTCTGCGCAGCGCAGGCTGCGAGGCGGATCTTGAGGCGATACTCGACCATCTGGTACAGAGCTACACTGCGCTCGGCGATCCCATCGACAATGCCGTTGACCGCGCAAGTGCGCGGGTTCTGGGCATCGAGGATGCAATGGCCGCGCTTGGCGACCTGCCATATCAAGGCACGCAGGTGGCGCATCTGTTGCCCGGGCTGCGCCGGGTCACCAAGGACAGCGCGGTGTTCTACTTTCTGATCGACGAGCCTGCGCAGGTGCTCCGGGTGCTCGGCGTGTTCTTTGGCGGCCAGGACCACACGCGGCACATTCTGTCGCGGCTCGCGCAGGACGGCTGAGACCGTGGCGCGCCGTTCATGAAAACTTTGGAATGATCTCGTTCCCGTAGGTTGCGATGATGTTTTCCTCGTCCCCGTTGTCGAGATAGATGTTGAACTGCGTGATGCCCGCGGCCTGAAGATCGTGCAGTTTCGCGATATGCTGGTCGACCGTGCCCAGAACACTGAACCCGTCGATAATTTCGTCGGTGATGAAGTCGAGATACGGGTTATCGCTCTGTCCGTGTTTGGAGTAGTCATACCCCTTGCGGTCCTTGACATAGGCTGTCAGCGAGGCGGGGATGTCCGCACGATCGGTGCCGTATTTCTCGACGATATCGGCGACGTGGTTGCCGACCATGGCGGGGAACCAGCGCGTCGCCTCGCGGCAGGCCTCGGGCTCGCCGAAATAGGCAGGGGCGGCGGACATCACCCGGTAACCTGACATGTCGCGGCCATTTGCCTCTCCGGCGGCCTTCGCCTGATCGGCCAGCCATTTGCAGATCGCCGGTTCGGCGATTTGCAGGATGAGGCCATCACCCATGCGGCCCGCTGAATCCAGCGCCTTGGGCCCGTAGGCGGCCACCCAGACCGGCAGTTCGTAGCCGGTAGCCCAGGGGAACTGGATCGGGTTCGGCACATCGCCATATTGCCGTTCCTCACCGCGCACGAGGCCTTTGACCACGTCGATGAACTCATCCATTTTCTTCAGGAGCGCCGGCTTGCGGCCCATCACGCGCACCGCACTGTCGCCGCGACCGACGCCGATGTCGAACCGGCCGCCGGACTGCTTGGCCAGCGATCCAAAGAGCGATGCGGCCGCCGACCATTCGCGCGTGTTGGGATTGGTCACGCAGGGACCGAACCGCATGGTGTTGGTGTGCTCCATGCACATCGCCATGGCCGGAAAGCTCTCGCGCCAGAGGATATGGCTGTCGTAGAACCAGCAATGGGTAAAACCGGCCTCTTCGGCCTGCTTCACCAGTTTCCGCGCATTGTCGGGTTCCACGAACCCTTTGAATGTGATGCCAAATTCCAATTTTTCCTCCATATGCCTTTATGTCGGTCGTCAGTGATCGGGTGCCCAAATGCGGATGCCTGCGTGACTGAACGGCACGGCCTTTGAGATGTTGAGCCTGATGAGAATGGGGGTGATCGCCTCGATACAGCGGGCCGATTGCGCATCGCCCGCGTTGTAGACGGCGACGCCCAGTTTCCCGATCAACGCCATCACCGTCTTGCGGGCGTCAAGCTTGTTGCCGCATACCAGCACATCGCAGTTGATGTCCCAATCGAGCGTGTTGAGCGTCGTTGCCGAGACGTTGTGGAGCGCGCCGATCACGGGGATCTCGGGTCCCAGAAGTGCCTGTGCCGCTTCGGTGGCCGAGCCTTCGGGGGGCATGTCGACCTTCTTCGGATCGCCTTCGGCCAGGGGAACAACGATATCGATAAGGATCTTGCCGCTGAGCCCGTCGCGGATCGCCTCGAGCGTGGCATTGTGCCCCGACCAGGGGACCGAGAGGATGACCATCTCGTCCGCCCGGGCAACGGCCGCGGCATTGTCGTGGCCAGTGATGGCGGCGCTACCTTCGGGCAGTTTCGCCATCAGCTCGGCCGCGGTTGCGGCGGCGCGTTCGGCATCGCGCGACCCGATGGCCACGGGAACGCCGGCGCGGGCGAACCGCAGGGCGAGACCCTGACCTTGCGGTCCGGTCCCGCCGATGATTGCAAGGGTCATCGAAACATATCCTCCTGACTGGGCCGCAGAACCTGCTGTGCCGTTGCGTTTGCATCCGGTGACCACTGCACGCCCCGGATCAGAACCAAAGGGGTCTTGGCGGCCTTGCGCACCACCAGTCCCGAGGCGGCGGCCAGTTCGTCGCACAGGGCGGGCTGGGTCACCGACAGGGGCCGTCCCCAGGCATCCTCCGTTCCGACATCCGAGGTCTTGGCGGGAACGCGGTAGAGCCCGATTGCCACGTTGACCTGACCCAGACGCCAGGGACGCCCGAACGTATCCGTCACGACGAGCCCCAGCGTGCAGTCGAAATCCCGTTCGAGCGCCCGGCCCAGACGGCGCGCGCTTGCATCGGGGTCGTCGGGCAGGGTGATGACCGTGTCGGGCGTGTCGCTGTTGGATTCGTCAACCGCCGCATTGGCCGAGATGAAACCCAGATTGTGTTCGCAGATCATCGTGCCTTCGGTGCTTGTCGGGTGCCGGAACGCGCGGATGACACGGCGGCTCTGTCGCAGTACGACCTCGACCTTCTGCGGGTTCTTATTCAGCTCGTCACCCAGTTCGATCGCGCGATCCGACGGTGTGACGTCGGCAAGCCGGATCACATTGCCTTCGGATTTCGAGACGACCTTGTGCGCGAGGCAGAGGATGTCGCCCGATTGCAGACCGCCGGATCGGCGCAAGGCGTGGGCAAGGATCGCCGCCAGATCGTCGCCGGGCGCGATATCGGGGATGTCGGGGATGGCGCGCAGCTCGACCGTCATGACACATCCAGTTCCGGCAGGCGCCGCGCCGCGCGGGCCAGATGCGCGGCCGTGTCGATGTCGTATTTCAGGCTCTCAAGCGGCAGCAGCCGGGCGGTCAGGCCCTGCGCCTCGGCCTCTTCGAGATGCCGCCGCGCCGAGCCCGCGCCAAACCGGAACGCCATCGCGTTCGGCGGCGTGACCAGCAAGGCGTTGGTACCGCGATCGACGGACGGGCAGACGAACGCGGTGTCTTTCTCGCCCGCAAAGCTGAGCAGGCGCAGGATGTCGGCCGGATCGGGCGCGGCCAGATCTGCGGGCAGGGCGCAGAAGCTGCGAAACCCGTGCGTCTCGGCATGGCGAGCGGCCGTGGCAAGCGCGCCGTTCAGCCCGGGCCTTTCGGTTTCGCGAATGACGGCGACGCCCTTTCGCGCGGCCAAGCCGGTCACTTCGCGGCTGGCGGTCACAACCGCCAGATCGAAGGCGGTTGCCGCCTTAAGGTCGGTCAGCAGATCGAGCGTTCGTGACAGCAGGAGACGTGCCAGCGAGGCGCGCGCTGCCGGGTCCAGATCCGGGCCAAGCCGGGTTTTGGACAAGGCCGGATCCTTCATCGGCACGACGACGAGGCAGCCTGTCATACCGCACCTTCGGGGTTGAGCGACGCTCCGCGCGCAACCACTTCGGCGGCGAGCCGGGATTTGCCGGCGAGGTCGGGCATAAGGATATCGGTGCAGATGGCGCGCGCGCCGGTGGCCTCGACCGCCTCCGCCAGGCCGGCATCCACGGTGTCGATGACAAGCGCGTCGGCGAGGCCTGCATAGCATTGGGCCACCCCGACCACATCGGCGCGTTGACCGAGCGATGCCAGCATGCGGTCGGCCGGTCCCTTGACGACCTTGCCGGCAATCAGCGGCGACACCGCCACGACCGGCGCGGGGGATCGGCGGATGGCGTCGGTCACGCCCGGGATGCGAATGATCGGCAGGATGCTGACCAGCGGGTTCGACGGCGCGATGACAATCATGTCGGTATCAAGAAGCGCGGAGAGCGCCTCGTCCGTGGGTCGCGCCGCGTCGAGCCTGTCATATTGAAGCGCGAGAACCTCGGGCTGGCATTTCTCGCGCACGAAGTATTCCTGAAAACTCAGCCATCCGTCGCCGGTCTGGACGCGGGTCTGGATCGTATCGTCTGTCGGCAGCAGGATGCGGGGGATCACGCCGAGTGATCGTGCGATGTCCTGTGCAATGACGGTTGGCCGGTCGCCGCGCCGCCGCCGTTCGCTGCGGTAGATGTGCAGGCCGAAATCCTTGTCTCCCAGAAACATCCAGGTGTCGGATCCCAGACGGTCGATCATGTCCAGCGCCCGGCGCCCTTCATCGGCAAGGCCCCAGCCCTGGTCCCGGTTGATCAGTCCGGCCAGCGTGTAGGTGAGCGTGTCGATATCAGGGGAGACCCACAGCCCGTGAAACATGTCGTCATCGGCAACATTGCCGATCACGGTCAGCGCCACATCGTCGAGCGCGGCAAATCCTTCGGCCATCTTCGCGCCGCCGACGCCGCCCGCAAGCAGGGTAACCCGCAATGTCATGTCTGTGCTCCGACCGGCGGGAACATTTTGAGGAAATCGATCGGGCCGACCCCGGGGCGCGCGACCAGCGGGTCGAGCGGCGTGGGATCGTGATCGTCGAAGATGTCCACCACATCGTAGACCGTGTTGCGCCGCACCGGCACGCGGCCGGCCGATCGGATCAGGTCACAGAGCTCGCGCGCGGTGATCTCCTGGCCGTGCCTGGATCCTGCCGCGCGCGATATGCTTTCGTTCATGAGCGTACCGCCCAGATCGTTGACCCCCTGGTCCAGCATCTGACGCGCGCGCTTTGCGCCAAGCTTGGTCCAGCTCACCTGGATGTTGTCGATATGCCCGTGCAGCATGATGCGCGCGACGGCGTGCATCAGGTCGACCTCGTCCGCGGTCGGGCCGGGGCGGACGGTGCCGGGGCTCTGGGCGTAAAGCGGACTGTCGGAATGCACAAAGCTCAGGGGCACAAGCTCGGTAAAGCCGCCGGTGTCCTTTTGAATGTCGCGCAGCAGCGCAAGATGCGCGACCCAGTGCCGGGGGGCATCGACATGGCCATACATGATCGTGGCCGAACTGCGCAGCCCGACGCGATGCGCGGCCTTGATGATCTCGACCCATGTCTCGGCACTGAGCTTGTTTTTCGTCAGCGTCCGGCGCACCTCGGTGTCAAGGATCTCGGCCGCTGTTCCGGGCATCGAGCCGAGGCCGCAGGCCTTCAGGTCACTCAGAAACGCCGCATAGGACATGCGGGTCTTGGCGGCGCCATACCAGATCTCGAACGGAGAAAAGGCGTGGATGTGCATATCGGGCAGGGCGGATTTGATGGCGAGAAGGATGTCCCGGTAGAAATGTCCCGGCAGGTTCGGGTGGAGCCCGCCCTGAATGCAGACTTCGGTTGCCCCGCGGTCCCAGGCCTCGCGCGCGCGGGCCGCAATCTCATCGGTGGAAAGCCATTCGGCGCCGTCGTCTTCCTTGCGTTTGGCAAAGCCGCAAAAGCGGCAACCCATGTAACAGATATTGGTGAAATTGATGTTCCGGTTGACCACAAAGGACACGTGGTCGCCGTTCACATTCCGGCGCAAGGTGTCGGCCACGGCACAGACCGCTGACTTGTCGGCACCCGCGGCCTGAAACAACGCAATACCGTCGGCTTCGGTCGTCTCCATGCCGTTCAGGGCGCGGGTCAGGATGCGCTGAACGGGTCGCGTCGCGGTTCTGAGCGCGTCGTCCGGGTCTATTCGGCGGCGAGGTTCGAAGCCTTTGGTTTCGAACGGCATGGGGCAGCCTCCAAAAACTGGGCCCGCGCAAGGTGATCTTCGCGGGCGAGTTTCGAAAGGCTGGCATGCAAGCTGGCGTCGACAAAGATGTCCCGCGCTTCAAGGAAACGCGGGTAGATGGTCAGGCGTTCGCGCAGGGCAAAACCGGCGCGGTCGCAAGATGCGGCAAGTTGGCGGATCTCGGGCCATTCATGCTGCGGATTGATGAAATCGATGGTGACGGGCGACAGGCCGCCCCAATCGTTGATCCCGGCGCGCAGGTAGTCGATGTGACGCTCGCTCAGATTGGGCGGCGCCTGCACGCTGATGTCGGGGCTGAGGATGATCCGTGCGGCGGCGATGGTGCGCAACATGTCCTGCAAGCTGGGCTCGGGGTGCGCCTCCATCGCGATCCCGGGCTTGCTGCGGAAGTTCTGGATGATGACTTCCTGAATATGGCCATGCCTGAGATGCGTTTCGTTGATCGCGTAAAGCGCCTCGATCCGTTCGTCCCATGTTTCGCCGATGCCGATCAGCAAGCCGGTTGTGAAGGGCACCTTTTGCTCCCCGGCCCGGTCCAGCGTGCGCAGGCGTTGCAACGGGGTTTTGTCCGGGCAGGCGTGGTGGGCCCCGCCGCGTCGGGACAGTCGGCGGCTGATGGTTTCAAGCATCATGCCCATCGAGGCGGAAACGGGGCGGAGGCGCGCGATTTCGTCATCGCTGAGCGTGCCCGCGTTCACATGCGGCAGAAGGCTGGTTTCGTCCAGAACGAGCGCGCACATATCGGCCAGATAGTCGGTCATCCGCGTGTAGCCGAGGCGCGCAAGCCCCTCGCGCGCTGCGCTGTAACGTTGCTCGGGCTTTTCACCGAGGCTGAACAGAAGCTCCTTGCAGCCCTGATCCTCGCCCCGCTTGGCCGAAGCGAGGACCTGCTCGGGCGTCATGATATTGGCCTCGGGTGACGCGGGGTGTTTGACGAATGTGCAATATCCGCATGTGTCACGGCACATGTTCGTCAGGGGCACGAACACCTTGCGCGAATAGGTCACCGTGCGACCCCAGTGCTGGTCGCGAAGCGCGCCGGCCCGAGCCAGAAGGACATCAAGCGGCGCGTCGAGTTCAGCTTGCGAATTCTGTAAATCGGCCATGAGCTTCCCTGTTGATACATCACGGGCACAGACCGCACTACCGGTCAATGATTTTCTTTACCATTCGGTCAAAAATCACGTTGGACGCGGATCTGGCAAGAAAACCGGGCACTCCCGCCAGCTTCCCGTTCAAGCAAGGCCGACCCCGGGACCAGCACCTGTGACGGCCCGCGAGCCGGTCTTGACGGTCAGGCGCGAGAAGTCTACGGTTTTTGTCGGATAAGCCATCCCAGTCCGTTCTGTTCCAGGAACCCGCCCGGTCGGCCGCTGCCTATAACTGTGGCAAGACCCGGAACCCAATCATGCCCATTGGTACAACAGACGGAACGGACACCGGACGGCCGGACATCGCGCGGATCGTGCCGGATCGCGGGCGCGTCGCTGTTTCAGAAATAGACTGCGATGATTTTGAACGGGATCTGCTGCCGGTCATTCGTCATCTTGTTATGGCCAAGACCGGGGGCCGGCCCGGGGCGTGGCACATCGCCTACAGCCTTGCGGTCGAAAAATGGGGCGAACGGATCGGGTTTCCGGTGGCGCATGCGCTTGCGCGGATCGTCGGCGCGCTGATTGACGCGCCGATCGGCCAGCGCGCGTTTTCGGATCCCCTTTGCACCGAGGCCCGACCTTGGGCGACGCCGCACGAGGCCGCATTGCTGATGATGCTGCATCACATGCGGCGCGACAACACCCCGCAGGCCCGCGACTGTGTCGAAAGTCTGACGGACGGCGTTCTGGACCCGACACTCATTCGCGTGTCGCTTACCTTTGCCCGGCGATTTGCCTGCGGCGCATCCGAGCCAAGACACGCCAGACCGGCCCTAAAGGTCGTCGTCTGACGCGGCGGTCGTGGCTGGTATTCGCTCTGCGCCGAGCTTCTCCCAGCTTGGGTAATCATAGACGACCTGTAGCAAGTCCTGACACAGAGCATGGATCTTGTCGCGGTTCGGGGACTTTTCCAGCGTCGACAAGGTCCAGAGGCAGACAATTGTCAGTTCATTCTGAAGCAGCATGACTTCGGGTTCGATCTCTTTCGGAGGACGCCCGCCCAGCCGGTCCTGAAACTCGTAGATCCGCGCGAATACCTCGCGTTTGTGTTGTGCCTCGAGCGCGGCGAGTTCATCGGAGGATGTCATCGCCCAACGCAGCTTCCAGTTCGGCTGGGAATTCAGTTTGGGTTCCGTGAGCGCGTTCAGGAACGCCTCGAGGCATTCGGCCTTTGTCGCGTCGGCTGGCACGTTGGATTTGACCTCGTCGAGCTTGTCCAAAGTGCCCTTGAGCCAGCGCCGGAAGAGTTCGTAGAAAATGGCCTGCTTGTTCGGAAAAAACTGGTAGAGCGATCCGATGCTCACGCCGGCGCGTTCGGCGATGATGCTCGTGTTGACCAGGTGCGACGGTTTTTCGGACAACAGCTGCAGCGCCGCTTCGAGAACCTGTTCGACCTTTTGCCGGGATCTGTCCTGCTGGGCTTCCTTGCGGGGCGAAATAGCGGCTTTCTTGCGTGGCATTTGTTCTGCTGCTGCGATGGACGATGAACGGATAATGCACGAGGCCGGTCAAACTCCAAGACACGAGTGCGTGCTGGCCAAGGATGCTATCTGGTCAGGCGATCAGGTCTCTCCAGTCTATGCGGACCAGAACGCGGCGACATAGGTTGTGGTCTTGCTGATCCCGAGCTGCGGCAGCGCGGCGCGCACCGCGCTGGCTTGCGCGGCCTCGCCAGCGAACCACAGGAAGCAATCGGTATGCGCCCGGGCATGCGTCAGTGCCGCTTCGGCGAATGCGGTGCCCTGTTGCGCCGACACCCAGGTCAGTTCGTCATGGGTGCGAAGCGGCAACGGGTAGTCGGTCGCGCCGTCATGGGTGAACAGCAGAACCCGCGCGGACACAGCGTCGGGCCGGCAGGCGAGGATGCGCGCGATGGCGGGGTAGGCGGTCTCGTCGCCGCAAAGCAGGAGCGTCTCTGCTTCGGGAACGCCTCCGCCACCGGGTCCGATCATCGCTACGTCGTCGCCTGGTGCTGCGTGCTCGGCCCAGTCTAGGGTGCGCCCGCCGTTATGCCGGAAGATATCCACCGTCGCGACACCGTCTTCGGATTGGGACTGTACGGTATAGACCGGACGATGCAGGGCCTTGTCCCCCGTCGGCCAGCGGATGGATCCGTTTTCGCCAAGCGTCGGCCATTGCGGGTTCGCAATCCCGTGTTGCGGGATCGCGAACCGAAAGTGGATCGCCGCGTCGTCATAACCTTGCTGGGTCGCGAGCTTCAGCGTGATCCGGTGGAAATTCGAACTGAGCGGCGCGCTCGATATCAGACGCGCAAACTGGAAATTGGGGGGAAGACCGCCGGCGGCGGGCGCATCGGACCACCGGATTTTTTCGGCGACGTCGGGAAGGTAGTGTTCGATATGCGCGACCATCGCTTCGCGCAGAGCAAAAAGAGAGGCCGCGTCCCGGGCGTCAAGGTGCAGCCGGACGCCCGCGCTGCGTTCGGATACGCCGAACGCGCCATAGGGCGACCCAACAAGCACGCGTGTGTCCAGGTTTTCCAGTACCGGAAGGCCGTGTTCGTCCGCCTCGTGCAGGACCAACGCCCGCATCGCGGTGAAGGACAATCCGGCAACGTCAGCATGGGTTTTGGTCAGGGTCGGCATGGGCGCTCACTTGAGGATGATATGGGGGGTGCCGTTGAACGGATCTTCGATCACTGAACAGGCAAGACCGAAGATCCTGGCAATATTGTCTTCGGTGACGACAGTCTCGGGTGGGCCTGCCGCTGCCAGACCGCGATCCTTCAGCGCCAATATGTGATCGGCATAACGCGCGGCCAGGTTGATGTCGTGCAGCACCATGGCGACGGTCAAGCCGCGTTGCCGTTGCAGCGTTCGGACGAGTTCGAGGATCTCGCGCTGATGGGCGAGGTCGAGATATGTCGTCGGTTCGTCGAGGATCAGAATGCCGGTGTCCTGCGCGAGGATCATCGCGATCCAGGCGCGCTGGAGCTGACCGCCCGAAATTGTTTCGAGCAGGGCATCGGCCTGCGCACTGAGCCCGACATGGGCGATCGCCTGCGCGGCGATGTCCTGATCTTCGGGCGTGAATTGCCGCAGCGGGGATTGATAGGGTGTCCGGCCGCGCAGCACCAGTTCGTTGACGCGCATGCCGCGCGGCGCGACAGTGTTCTGTGGCAGGAAGGCGAGCCTTTGCGCCACCTCGCGCGTACTGAAACTGTCGATTGGCTGACCGTCCAGGAGCACCCTGCCATGTGTCGGTTTCTGCAACCGGCAGAGGCAACGCAAAAGCGAGGATTTGCCGCTGGCATTGGGGCCGACGATCACCGTGATCGCACCGCGGACCAAGTCGACCGACAGGTCCTCGATCACCGGACCGTTGCCGTAGGTGAGGCTCACGTTTTCGCAGGACAGATCGGCGGTCATGGAAATGCCTTTCGCGATTGCAGATAGAGAACCCAAAGCAGGACCGGCGCACCGATCAGCGCCGTGAAGATGCCCGCCGGCAGGCTGAACCCGCCGGGCAGGGATCGGCTGGCCATATCGGCCAGCAAGGTGATCGCGGATCCGACCAGCGCGGCCGTGAAAAGGGTTGGGCGCGGTGCCCGGTTCAATCCGTGCGCGATCGGTCCCGAGACAAACGCAACAAAAGGCAGCGGACCCGCCGACGCAACGGCCAGTGCGACAAGGGCAACCGCCAGGCACAGGGTGACAAGCCGGTTGCGGCGGGGATCGATCCCCTGGCTTTGCGCGAGCTCACCGCCATGGGACACCCGCGCGAGCGCGAACTGATGCCAAAGCGCGAGCGGAAGCAGCAGGAAAATCCCGCCCCAAAGGGTCAGTCGGACGGAGGGTGTCGTGGCGCCAAAGGATCCGATCAACCATTTCACGAGATCCGCCGCCGAGTTTGCATCGAGCCGGGTGATCAGGAGGTCGGTCAGCACGCTCACGGTGAGCGAGACGGCGATGCCGGTCAACACCAGCTGTTCGGGCCGCACGCCGCGCTGCCAGCTGAAAACGAGCACCGCCGCGGCTGCAACGGCCCCGCCCGCGACGGCACCCGGCAGGACGAACGCCCCGGTCCCGACGATCACCACGCTCAGCACCGCGCCAAAGCCGGCCCCGGCGGTAAATCCGATGATGTCGGGCGATGCCAATGGATTGCGAAGCAGGGATTGGACGAGCTCTCCGGCCAGACCAAAGGCGATGCCGACGCCCAGAACCGT
>JBCCVT010000081.1:0-11519 GCA_039195015.1 Pseudomonadota bacterium | reverse complement strand
GCCAACCGCCGCAGACACCGTTTCGTCAGTCAGTGTCAGACCGCGCAGCGACGCGATCAGCTCACCATCGAGGCTCGGCGTGTCGCCTTCCATGTCGATCAAACCGTCCGCGCGCAGACTGAGCGTGTCGATCGTCGCCGCCTCATTCGCAAAGCCGTCGACGGTCATCACCAGGTTCCAGTCGTCGGACTGAGCCGCATCCAGACGCCCATCAATCACAGCTGACCGGATGGTCGTCGCGGCGCCGGAGACAGGTAAGACCAGTCGGTCGACCCCGTCACGCGCCTCGAGTCGCCCCATCAGCATGGCGCGTTCGGGTACGCCGGATGCGCCGATCGCCAGCTCACCGGTCAGCGCCAGCCCCTGTGAAGCGACCACGAACCGGTCGATAGCCAGCGCGCCGTCGGGCTGGCGGCTGCCGGTTACATCAAGGCTCGTGTCAGTGCCGAAGAAGGGGTGGAACTCCACGTTCATGAGGGGTCGCAGATCGCCGCCGAGCATGGCGCTGAACCCGATCGCCTGCGCGTCCGCGTCACTGCTGTCATCGGCAGGCTGCTGCCCTTTCAGCGCGACCGTGCCGCCAAAACGCCGGATACCGTTCGTTGCAAGGCCGATATCGGCGGCGAAGTCCTCGACCGGGCCATTGCCGCGCGCGGTGAACGCGAGTGCCGGCGCGTCTGGGATCTGGGCCGCGGTGGCAAGCAACCCTCCGGCCGCTTCGGTCAGCGTCACGTCCAGATCAATCTGGCGGGTATCGTTGGCAAAGCCTGCCTGCAATGTCATGGCATCGCCCGCGCGATCCAACCGGGCGACCGACAACAGCGTGTCGAGCGTGCCATCCGCCAAGGCAAGACGTCCGTTTACGCCGAGACGCGCCGCGGTCCCGATGACCGGCTCGCCCAGGGCCAGTTCACCGACCGAGATCTGGCCGATCTCGATCGCAACCGGCAGATCGGGCAGGGCGAATGGCTCGGCCTCGGGGCTCGGCAGATCGGCCTCGACAGTGGCTACGGGTGTCGGTCTGCGGGCGATCTCGATCTGATCAGCGCTCAGTTCATTCACTGAAAACCGCCCGCGCACAAGCGCAAGACGGTTCCAGTCCAGCACCGCTCCGCGCAGGGTCAGCCATGGGCCGTCATCATCGGACACGATGATCTCTTCAATCGTCGCCTGACCGCTCAGCGCGCCTTCAAGCCCCACCACGCGAATTGTGCGGCTGTCATTCGACAGCGTGTTTTCCAGGAGCCGGACCAGCGGCCCGCCCGCATCGTCGTCATCCTGCGCCCCGGCCTGCGGCGCAAGGGACAGGCCGATGGCCAGTGCCGCTGCTGTCCCGTATCTCCACGCCTTCGTCAAAACGCCTGACCTATGCCCAGATAGAATTGCAGCCCGTCGCCGGTATCGCCCGAAACAGGCCAGCCCAGGTCGAGCCGGATTGGCCCGATTCCCCCCAGATCATACCGTACGCCGAGCCCCGCGCCCGAATGGTATTCTGTGGAGCTGCCGACAAAGCTGTCTTTGTCCACCGCGCCATGATCATAGAACCCCACGACCGAGATGCGGTCGGCGACACGGGCGCGGATTTCCGCCGATAGGCCCAGGAACGCCCGCCCGCCTGCGGTGCCGCCATCCACGTCGACACCGAGCGACTGATAGGGTTGTCCGCGGACCGTGCCCGCTCCGCCCGAATAAAACGTGAAGGCGGGCGATGTCCCCTCGAGCGAGGATCCGATCACCGTGCCAAGCTGCAGGCGTCCGGCAAGCACCACGCGATCGTCTTCGCCAAAGCCGATGTATCCGCGCGTATCGACAAAGCCGCGAAACCCGGTCTCGGTGTCTTGAAACCCACCATAAGGCATTGCGCGCACATCGACGTAAAAGCCTTGGGTGGCGTCGACCTTGTTGTTCCGCCGGTCCCATTCCACCCGCCCGGGAAAGAGAACCATTGTGAAATCGCGCGTGCCAAACACGTCTTCCGAACGCGCCCGTTCGAACGCGATGGCCAGCTCTCCGAAGAGATCATCGGAGAATATCCTGCGCACGCCGGTTCCGATAAGTGCTCGGTCTATCTTGTAAAACGTTTCCTCGGCGCGTTCGATCTCACCAAGGATAAAATGGTCGAAATCGACGCCAAAAGCGGCGGGCCGATCAAGCCGCAGCGCGATGAGCCCGTCGATGTCTTCGGTTCCGCCAATATTGCGGACGCGGGCATCGAAGGCCAAACGCTCGGCCGCGCCAAAGATGTTGCGGTGCATCCACCCGACGGACAGCTCAACGCCTTCTTCGGTTGCAATCTCGGCGCCGAATGAGATCCGGCGCGGCAGGCGTTCGGCGGCCGAGATCTCGAAATCGAGCGTGCCGTCGGGATTGGCCGTTTCGGCCTCGGTCAACGAAACGGACCCAAACGTACCGGTGCGGCGCAAGCGGTTGGCGACCTTTTCGACCTGTTCGGGGTCATAGACTTCGCCCTCGGGAAATCCGGCGATGCGCAGGATGGCATCGGTGCGCACATCCTTGTTCCCTGTGACGGTGACATTCCCGAATCGCACGCGCGGCCCGGGTAAAACCGTCAGATCCGAATCCAGTTCGGCGTTGATATGGTCGACCACAATCTGCTGATCGCCGATATTGGCCTTGGCATGGCCGACCGCGCGCCATGCCCGCACGCTTGCCCGCGCCGCGTCTTGCACGGCGCGGGTCGATGCGGTCTGGCCGCGCGCATAGGTTTCCGGAAGCTCGGTTCCGGGCGCGAGCGGCTGGATTGTTGCGCGTCCAAAGCTGTATTTCGGCCCGGTGATCACATTGATGTCGATACGATCTATCTGGCTTGGCGGCGACAGGGGCGGGATGTTGGCGGCCTCGCGCCCATCGACCTGGATCGAGATCTCTGGGCCGAAATAGCCTTGATCGTAGAGCAGCCCGATCAGCGTGCGGTAGTCCGCCAGAGCGGCTGACAAAACCTCTTGCGGATCGGTCAAACCGCGCTCTTCCGCGGTGACAACAAGTGAGCCCGCGCGCAAACGATCGACTACATCCTCGGGCGCGCCGGGTGCGGTCAGCCGGGTTTCGGTCGCGATCGCCTGAGCCGGCCCAAGGCACAGCGCAAGGGCGCAGGCCATCGCCCATCGATGCCGTTCTGCAAGCCAGTGCCTAGCCATCATACGATCTCCGCAAGTGGAGCAGGACACGCACGCTCAGCCGTGCGCCTTTCGCGAAAGGCGGCCGCACCGAGCGCCTCCAGAATGCGAACTGTGAAGGTGACGGGCAATCGACTGCGAGGCAAACCAAAGGTTTTCACTGCACTGTGTCATTGCTGCACCCTTTACTGACCGTCCACGTGGTGTGCGCATTTAGACGCTTCATATGCTGCGTCAACCATAGAGAACGATCCCCAACCATCCGCCAAGCAGCAGCACCGGGAAAAGAACGCGGCAGGCGCGGTCCATCCTGATCGCCTCAGTTTCACGATCGTTCATCACCATGCGGCCAGCCACGAGCGCCTCGATGATCGACAGAAAAACCAGCAGGATCGCCCAGATCACCAACTTGTCGAGCGTTGTGAGGTAGCCGACCGGGGGCAGGCGACCGGCGATCGCGAGGTTAAAGGCGATTGCGGTCAGCATCGACGTCGCGCCGATACCGATCTGAAACTCGAACCGGCTCGGCGGCACCCAGAAGATGATCCAGGACATGCCCACCACCAGCGCCAGCAGAACCAGCATCCGATAGACATAAAATTCCGGGTTGCGCGCGGCCAGGACAGTCAGGTTGACGGCCTCAACGGGCTCGGCGCCGTTACGGAGCACGAACGGTCCGGTGTCGACGCGGACGCCCGACACATTCCAGCCTTCGATGTTCAGGCGGTTGGCGATCCAGGTGTCGTCCGGATCGGCAACCAGTTCGAATGCCGTGTGATTCATCTGGATGGCAAAACGGATTGCCAGCGCATGCTTGTCGAACGGAAAGTCGCGCAGGCTGTGGTAGCTTGAGATTGCACCGGTGCCCCGCTGGAAATATGAGACCTCGCCATTTTCTCCAATTGTGACACGGTCGCGAGAGTTGCGGAACGCAAGGCGTAGGTTCGAAGAATTCAGAAGCCGCAGATGCGGCACCCAAACCTGCGAAACCTGAAACTGACAGCCCTCGTATTCGGCGAGACGCGCGTCGGTCCAGTGCATGCGCAGAAGCAGGTCGACCTCGATCTGTTGGTTCACGTCGTCGATGCCCATTACGTCGAGCACCGAAAAGGCGATCATGATCGGCATCGGTCCGTCGCCATGGTCAGGGGCGACATTGGTGCGCAGATCCGGTGCGGCGCATTGGCTCCAGGCGCCGGACGCACATGCCAGGGTCAGAAACAGGGCCGCGAGACCGCGCCAGATCCTGCGCCCGAGCGGCCACATCCGATACCCGTTTGATCCGGTCATTCCGTCCCCCGCGTGATCTTTTGGGGTCTTCCGTGCCCCGCCATTGGCAGACTGGCACGCGCGGCTGCGCTCAGGCCACTCTTTTCTGAAGCATTTGCGCGACAGGGTTCCGACTACATCCGGGCGTCCCGATACCAGCGGACGATCGTGGCGCGGTCTTCAGGCGACATAAGGGTGATGTTTGCGGGCGGCATGGCGTGGCTGATGCCGGCCTGCATGTAGATCGCCTGCGCGTTGCGGGCGACGTCGCCGCGTGTCTCGAGCAGCACGCCCTTGGGGGCCCATAGGATGCCCTCCCACACCGGTTCGCGCGCGTGGCACATCGAACAACGGCCAAGCACAATGTCATGGGCGTCGTCGAACCCGGGCGCGGCGGCAAAACGCTCTTCGTATTGGGTCAACGCACGGGTTTCGTCGGCCTCTTCAAGCGGGGCGAACATCGGTGCGGTCGACAGCCACATGATCGCGATAAACAGGAGCGTCGTGGCCGCCCAGGTCCAGGAGGGTTTCCCGGCCCGGGCATGCATCGTGTTAAAGAAATGCCGGATCGTGACCCCCATCAGGAACACGAGCGCGGCGATGATCCAGCTGTTCTGCGTCGCAAAGGCGAGCGGGTAATGATTGCTGAGCATCAGGAAGATGACCGGCAGGGTCAGATAGTTGTTATGGGTCGACCGCAGCTTGGCGATCTTGCCGTATCTTGCATGGGGCGTGCGCCCGGCCTTGAGATCGTCGACCACCACGCGCTGGTTGGGCATGATGATCAGAAACACGTTGGCGGTCATAATGGTCGCGGTGAACGCGCCCAGATGCAGCAATGCGGCACGGCCTGTGAAGATCTGGTTGTAGCCCCAGCTCATAGCCAAAAGGATCGCAAAGAGGATGAGCATGAGCGCCGTCGGATGCTCTCCCAAAGGCGATTTGCAGAGCGCATCGTACAGCAGCCACCCGATCCCCAGTGATGCCGCTGAGATCAAGATACCCTGCCAGGTCGCCAGATCGGCCTTTGCGGTGTCAATCAGGTAAAGCTCGGCCCCCGCCCAGTAAACGATCATCAAAAGTGCCGCGCCGCTCAGCCAGGTCGAATAGCTTTCCCACTTGAACCAGGTCAGATGTTCGGGCATCGCGTCAGGCGCCACCAGGTATTTTTGGATGTGGTAGAATCCGCCGCCATGGACCTGCCATTCTTCGCCATCCGCCGGGCCGGGGATGTTCCGGTTCAGCCCAAGATCAAGCGCGATGAAATAGAACGACGACCCGATCCAAGCCATCGCCGTGATCACATGGGTCCAGCGAACGGCGAATTCCAACCAACTCCAGAAAACGGCGAGGTCATACATGGCGGGCTCTCTGATCTCTTGTCGCGGCACCCTATTCAACACCGCTTTTCTTCGGTATTCCCGTAGATTACCAAGCTGTGTCAAAAATTCGCGAAGAATGTCCTACCTCGACAACATCCGAACCTTTGTGCGCGTCTATGAATTGGGCAGTATGTCGGCCGCAGGCCGCGATCTGCGGATTTCGCCGGCGGTGACCTCGGCACGGATTTCGCAGCTCGAGGCGCATCTTGACGTCCGTCTGTTTCAACGCACGACCCGCAATCTGACGCCAACTGAGCAGGGCAAGGCGTTTTACGGCGGTGCCTGCGCGGTGCTCGAAGCGGTCGACGAGGCCGAGGCTCAGGTGGTGAGCCTGACGGAAAATCCGCGCGGATCGATTTTCGTGGCCGCTCCCTTGGGGGTCGGTCGCCGTTTGATCGCGCCGCATGTGCCCGCTTTTCTTGACGCGTACCCTCTGGTCGGCGTCCGCCTGCGCCTCACCGATCGCAAGGTTGATCTGACGACCGAAGGTCTGGATCTGGCGTTCTTTCTTGGCCAGCCCGAAGACAGCAACCTGCGCATTCGGGGGATCGCTGATTGCCGCCGAGTGCTCGTTGCCGCGCCGGACTATATCGCCGCGCGCGGTCATCCCGCGACCGGAGACGCCCTTATCCGGGACGGTCACGAGTGTCTCAACCTGCGTTTTCCCGGTGCGACCGAGTTCCAGTGGCGATTGCAGACGCCCGACGGGCCGCGGAAGTTTGCTGTCACGGGTCGTTATGAATCGGATGACGGCGACGTGCTGACCGACTGGGCGTTGGCCGGGCAGGGCATCGCAATGAAGCCGCTGTTTGAGATTGCTGACCGTCTGGCAGGGGGCGAGCTGGTGGTGGTTGCCGAAGAGACACCGCCAGTGCCGGTCCAGATGGCCTGCCTCTATACCCATAGGCGCCACCAGGATCCCAAAACACGGCTTTTCATGGATTTCATGGTCGATCGCTTGGCCGCCGCCGTTCGGACGGCCGAAGCCGAGGCTGGTGTTGCTGTGCAAACGGTCAGTGCTTGAGGCCGCGCGCTTGGTTTTCGTTTGCCAACCAAACGCAGGTCCCACCAAAAATGGTCCCTAAACCGCATTGCAATTTCGGGCGGCCCACCTGCCTGATGTCGGACGCTCGCGCTGCGCGTGCTCGATTTTTTTTAGAACCGAAATGAATGCGTCTCAAGCCGCGCGGCCACGCGTCTTCAGCTGCGAGGGCCTAGTAAGTCGGTCAACCGCCGCCGCACCAGATCCACATGAAGGCGAAGCGAATAGGCGTATTCCCGGTACCGCAGCGGCACATTCAGCCGTGTGATGGCCTGATCGATCGATTCAAGCTGGCGCGCGAGCTTTCGTGTCTCGGCGGCGCTCAACTCTTCCGATTGCAACGCAGCCTCGACCGCGAGAAGCGCACGATAGTGCCGGTAGACCCGTGTGCGCATGTGCCACGCAAAAAGACCGGGAAACGCGCGCAGCAGCGGGTAGAGCAGCAACAGAAGCGGAACGAAGATCAGTGCGACCTGTCGGATCTGCGCGCTCATCCAATAAGGCAACACCGCTTCGAGGCGTGTGGGTCCAGTGCGCAGCGCCTCGGCCGCCAGATCATTCACCGGAATATCGATCCCGTCGGTCGATGGGAACCTTACCGTATCGCTCAAGGGGTTCGGGCCGGAATGAATGCGTTCAGCCGCGCGCACGATGCGGTTGACCAGGGCGGGGTGCAGATCTGCGCGGCCCACCATGGTCGCCACCATGGCCGTGAGTTCGATGCGGCGGGGCGGCAGATGCGCGGCATAGTCGATGCCCGAGCGCGGGATGTCGACGATCTGGATGTAGGGCAGGCTTCGGGCCAGCGCAGTGCTGTCGCGAACCGTCCCGATCGAGATCTGGGGATTGCGCAGCACGTCCTGCAAGTAGGGGGCCGAAACGGGCGCAACAAACACTGCCACATCGACTTCATTGGCGAGCAAGGCGTCAGCCGCCGCCTGACCTCCAAGCGGCAACAGGGTCTCGCGGTTGATTGCGACACCAAGACCTTGCGCCATCGCAAGCACGGCAGCGCGCGTGCCGCTCCCGGGTTCGCCTGCCGCGACGCGGAGTGCGACCCATTCGGTGGGATCATCGGCGGCCGGAAGCGCCCGTCGATGAAGGATGAAGAAGGGTTCAAGAAACACGGCTGCAATTGCTTCGATAGGGGTCGACCCGGACACCCGGATCCCGCCTTGGAGCAAGGCGATATCCGCCGTTCCGTCACTAAGCGCTTGAGCATTTTCGACCGAGCCCGCGGTTTCAAGGATTTCAAGCCGGATGTTGTCGCGCGCCAGAACGGCTTTGTACTGCATGGCAATGTTGTGATAGCCGCCGCCGCTGCGGCCTGCGGCCATCGTCAGCGCATCTGGCGGCATGAGCGTGCGTTGCAGGAATACAAAGGCCAGCGCCGCCACTCCGCCGACCATCAGGCCTGAGCCGAGGACCCAGATCACGATTTCTGCAACCCGCCTGAACATGCGTGCCCCCGGCGCCGCCATCACTATAACAGTTCCGCCAAGACCTTGGCACGGGCCGGGCTTCGCGCCAAGCGCGCTCAACTGCCGCGATAGGTGGAATACCCGAAGGGTGATAGCAAAAGCGGTACGTGGTAATGCGATCCTGCGTCTTCGATGCCAAATCGGATCGGGATCTGGTCGAGAAACAGCGGCTCGCCCCCGGCCTGACCGGTGGTGCGCAGATAATCTCCGGCATGGAAGACCAGCTCGTAGGTGCCGGGTTGGAAAGCGTCCTGCGGCAGGATCGGCTGGTCGGTTCGACCATCATCGTTGGTCACCATTTCGACCAGCTTGTGGCGCGATTGGCCGCTCAGGCGGCAGAGCATGATCGTCAGCCCCGCCGCGGGGCATCCGCGCGCGGTATCCAGAACATGGGTCGTCAGAAAACCGGTCATCGAGATCTCCGTCTTTGCTGCCAAGGGTGTCGCCGATGCCAGAGTTTTGAGCAAACCTCCATCGGTTGACAGTGCTTATGCCATTTTTTGAAAGTCGGACACGCCGAGTCGGCCCTAAAACCATCCAAGACTGGGAGACCGAGATGATCCGATACCCGCGCGACTTGATCGGCTATGGAGCGACCCCTCCGGATGCGCGATGGCCCGGCGGCGCCAAGATCGCTGTGCAGATCGTGGTGAATTACGAGGAAGGCGGGGAGAACTGCCTGCTGCATGGCGACCCTGCGTCCGAGGCGTTTCTGTCCGAGATTGTCGGTGCGGCGGCTTGGCCCGGTCAACGGCACTGGAACATGGAGACGATTTATGAATACGGCGCGCGGGCGGGATTCTGGCGCCTGCACCGTATACTCGCCGATACACCGGTGACGGTCTATGGCGTGGCCACGGCTCTTGCCCGGTCGCCCGATCAGGTGGCTGCGATGAAATCCGCAGGCTGGGAAATCGCGAGCCACGGGCTGAAATGGATTGAATACAAGGACTATGACGAGGCCGCCGAACGGGCCGAGATGGAGGCTGCGATCCGGCTGCATACCGAGGTTGTCGGCTCGCGCCCGCGCGGCTGGTACACCGGGCGCTGTTCGATGAACACCGTGCGGCTGGCGGCCGAAGAGGGCGGGTTCGACTACGTGGCCGACAGTTATGCCGACGATCTTCCTTATTGGGCGGAGTTTGGCGAACGGCAGCAATTGATTGTGCCTTATACGCTTGATGCCAATGACATGCGGTTTGCCACGCCGCAGGGGTTCAACTCGGGCGACCAGTTCCTTGCTTATCTGCGCGATACGTTCGATATGCTCTATGCCGAAGGCGTTGGCGGAGCGCCAAAGATGATGTCCATAGGGCTTCACTGCCGCCTTGCCGGGCGGCCCGGACGGGCGATGGCCTTGCAGCGGTTTCTGGAACATGCGCACAGCCATGACGATGTCTGGTTTGCAACCCGTGCCGACATCGCGCGGCACTGGGCCGAAACCCATCCTCCGCCGCGAGGGCCACGCCCGTCGCAGATGGACAGCGCGGGCTTTGTTGCTGCCTATGGCGGGGTTTTCGAGCATTCGCCGTGGATCGCGGAACGCGCTTTTGACCTCGAACTGGGGCCATCACATGACACGGCAGGGGGCCTTTTGAATGCGATGGCGCGGGTGTTTCGAACCGCCTCGGACGAGGAACGTCTGGGCGTTTTGCGCGCGCATCCCGATCTCGCGGGCAAGCTCGCCCAGGCGCGGCGGTTGACCAGTGAGAGCACGGCCGAACAGGCCTCAGCAGGGCTGGACGCGTTGACTGACGATGAACGCGCGACCTTTACCGAGCTCAACGGCGCCTACACCAACCGTTTCGGATTCCCCTTTATCATCGCCGTGCGAGACCACTCCAAGGCGTCGATTCTCAAGGCGTTTCGGCGGCGGCTGGAGCACAACCGCGACACAGAACTGGCCGAGGCATGTCGACAGGTCGAACGTATCGCGGCGTTCCGTCTGCAGGACATGTTGCCGACATGACGGACATCTTCATTCAGCCGCTCACGCGCGAGATCTTCTTCCATTACGGCGATGTCATCGACTGCGCGGGTACTCCCGACAAGATGATCAATGCGGGCCTCTGCGGTCGTTATCACGACGTTGCCTCGCTTGAGACCGTTGGCGGGCGTCTTGGTCTGAGCCTTTTCGACGCCAAGCCGCGCGCGCTGCCGCTGGAGCTGGATCTGATGGAGCGCCATCCGGATGGCAGCCAGACCTTTATCCCGATGACGGAACACCCGTTCCTGGTCATCGTCGCGCCGGATCATGGTGGGCGACCGGGCAAGCCAATGGCCTTGCTTGCCGCCCCCGGTCAGGGCGTGAACTACCATCGCGCGATCTGGCATGGTGTGCTGACGCCACTGCATGCGCCGGGGCGCTTCGCGGTGATCGACCGCATCGGAATCGGGGAAAACCTGGAAGAGTTTCGGTTCGATACACCTTACACGATCCGGGCGCAGCCGGTGTAGGCCTCAGTCGCGCTCGGCCATCAGATGTGCCATCTCGAGCATCCGTGCCGAGAAGCCCCATTCGTTGTCATACCAGCCAAAGATACGGATCTGGTCTCCGGCGGCCCGGGTTTCTGGCAAGGCAATCACCAGAGATTCGGGACGCGCCCGCAGGTCCGACGACACGAGCGGCGCATCAATGCAGCCCAGTACCGCCGCGCGCTCGGCCATCTCCCTCAGGGCTTCGATCCAGTCGATGGCGGGACGCTCCACCGTCGCGATCAGATCGATGGCTGAGACGCTTGCCGTAGGCACGCGCACTGCCGACCCGGTGACGTGGCCCCTGAGATGGGGCAGCACCGTGTCGATCAGACTGACTGCGCTCGAGGTCGTTGGCACCATGGACAGCGCGGCGGCGCGGCTGCGCGCGAGGTCGCCGCGCGGCGCGTCCACAAGCGGCTGGCTGTTGGTATAGCAATGGATAGTGGTCATATGCGCGAACCGAATCCCGGCAAGACGGTCCAGTTCCACCACGAGTGGCGCCAAGGCATTGGTTGTGCAGGATGCATTCGACACCACGCGGGACGACCCCATCTGAGCATCATTCGCCCCCAACACGCACGTGATATCCGCAGCGGGTGACGGACCGGAAATCAATACGTTGCGCGCGCCCGCCTCAAGGCCGCGTCGGGCCACATCAGAGGTGCGCGCAATTCCGGTGCAGTCAAGCACGACATCCACGTCGCTCAAATCCAGCGCGCGCAGATCGTTT
>JBCCVT010000080.1:0-11523 GCA_039195015.1 Pseudomonadota bacterium | reverse complement strand
TTCGAGGAAGACCTGATGCGACTCCTTATCGGCAAAGCGGACAATCTTGTCTTCGATCGAGGGACAGTAGCGCGGGCCGATCCCGTCTATGTGGCCGCCATACATGGCCGACCGGCCAAGATTGTCGGCAATGATCTCATGCGTGCGCGGGTTCGTGTGAGTGATACCGCAGGAGATCTGCGGTGCCGTAACCCCCTTGGACAGAAAGGAAAACAATGCGGGCGTGTCATCGCCGGGCTGCATGTCCAGAATGCCCCAGTTGATCGTGCGGCCATCCAATCGCGGCGGCGTGCCTGTTTTCAGGCGACCAAGCGGCAATTCAAAACTGTCAATTCGTTCGGCCAGTTTGATCGAGGGCTTGTCCCCCATTCGGCCACCGGGGCGGGCAACATCTCCGATATGAATGACACCGCGGAGGAAGGTGCCGGTGGTGAGAACAACGGCGCCTGCGGTAATCTCGGAGCCATCCTCGAGGATCACGCCCGACACGGTGTGGCCGCGCATAACGAAATCCGTGACCTCGCCTTCGATGATTTCCAGATTGCGCCGCGCCTCGATCTCGGCGAGCATGGCGGTGCGATACAGCTTTCGGTCGGCCTGCGCGCGCGGGCCCTGCACCGCTGGACCTTTGCGACGGTTCAGCAGGCGGAATTGGATGCCGGCACGATCCGCAACCCGCCCCATGACACCGTCCATCGCGTCGATCTCGCGTACAAGGTGGCCTTTGCCCAGCCCTCCGATCGCGGGATTGCAGGACATCACGCCAATCCCGTCGCGGCGCAAGGTGACCAACGCGGTCTTTGCACCCATGCGCGCGGCCGCATGGGCGGCTTCGGCGCCGGCATGTCCGCCGCCAATCACGACGACATCAAAGTCACGATGTTTCACGTGAAACACTCCTCACTTGCCGACGCAAAAGCTGGAAAAGATCTCATCTAGCAGATTTTCCACATCAACATGACCGACCAGGGATTCCAAAGCACGAATCGCTGATCGCAGTTCTTCGGCAGCGATATCATACTGATCCGGTCCTGCATCCAACACAGATTGAGCGGCCGCAAGGGCCGTTTGTGCCCGGTGCATCGCCTGCGCATGCCGTGCGCGTGTTGCGAGGCCGGCCGTTGCCGACATATTCGTCAGCACATCACCGATCCGATTGACGAGAGTGTCGAGCCCGGCCCCCGTGATACCCGACACAGCACCCGTCATATCGGACCGGAGATCCGCCTTTGGGTGCACAACGATATCGCGCGGCTGCACCGGCAGATCCGCGATATCTTCGGGATCCGCAAGAAATACGCGCAAGTCGGCCGCTTTCGCGCGTTCCTTGGCAAGATCCACGCCGAGCCCTTCGATCACGTCATCCGTTTCGCGCAATCCAGCAGTGTCAAGCAACGTGACCGGCAGGCCACGCAGATCCATACGCACTTCGATGACATCGCGGGTCGTCCCGGCAATATCCGACGTAATCGCTGCTTTGCGACCGGCCAGAGCATTGAGAAGCGTGGATTTTCCGACATTCGGGCGTCCGAGGATCGCAACCTCGAACCCGGCACGAATGCGTTCGGCCATGGCCACGCCGTCGGTTTGGTGTTTGATGTCGGTCATGACGCCCGCAAGTAACGTGCTGACCTCGGGCGTGACATCTGTCGGGACCTCTTCGTCAGCAAAATCGATGGTCGCCTCGATCAGCGCGGCAGCGCGGATGAGATCCGCCCGCCAGCGGGCAACCAGCGCTCCGAAATCTCCCGCAAAGACGCGCTGCGCCTGCTGACGTTGCGCCTCGGTTTCTGCGTCGATGAGATCTGCCAGCCCTTCGACCTGCGCAAGATCCATCTTGCCGTTTTCAAGCGCACGCCGCGTGAATTCGCCAGGATCGGCGAGACGCAGGCCGGGGGATTGGCCAAGCCGATCCAACACGCTGGCCACGATCGCGGGGCTGCCGTGTAAATGCAGCTCGACCACGTCTTCGCCGGTGAAACTGTGCGGACCGGGGAAATTCAGCACGAGGGCATGATCGAGCGTCCCACCCCGATCATCGCGCAGCACAGCAAGCGACATACCCCGACCATGCGAAACCCGACCGGTCAGGCGCGACGCCGTGGCGCGCGCATGGGGTCCGGAGATCCGGACAACCGCAACACCCGCCTTTCCCTGGGCGCTGGCAAGCGCATAGATCGTGTCCATCGGCGCGCCCCCGCGCTGACGCATACGGCGTCAGGTGTTCATCGAATCGAAGAATTCGCCGTTTGTCTTGGTCTGCTTGAGCTTGGAGATCAGGAATTCGATCGCGTCCGTGGTGCCCATCGGGTTCAAGATCCGGCGCAGCACAAAGGTCTTGGCCAGATCACCCTTGTCGACCAGCAGATCCTCTTTCCGGGTGCCGGATTTCAGGATGTCGATTGCCGGGAACACGCGCTTATCCGCGATCTTGCGGTCGAGCACGATCTCGGAGTTGCCGGTGCCTTTGAATTCTTCAAAGATCACCTCGTCCATCCGGCTGCCCGTATCGATCAGCGCGGTCGCGATGATGGTGAGCGATCCGCCCTCTTCGATGTTCCGCGCCGCACCAAAGAACCGTTTCGGTCGCTGGAGCGCGTTCGCGTCGACACCACCGGTCAGAACCTTGCCCGAGGACGGCACCACAGTGTTGAAGGCACGACCAAGTCTTGTGATCGAATCAAGAAGGATCACAACATCTCGTTTGTGTTCGACCAGACGCTTGGCTTTCTCGATCACCATTTCCGACACCGCGACATGGCGGGTGGCGGGTTCGTCGAAGGTTGACGAGATCACCTCGCCCTTCACGCTGCGCTGCATGTCCGTCACCTCTTCGGGGCGTTCGTCGATCAGCAGCACGATCAGGTAGCATTCGGGGTGATTGGTTTCGATCGAATGCGCGATGTTTTGCAGCAGGACCGTCTTACCCGTCCGGGGCGGCGCCACGATCAGTGACCGCTGGCCTTTCCCGATCGGGGACACCAGATCGATGATCCGGGCGGATCGATCCTTGACGGTGGGATCGTCGGTTTCCATGTTCAGCCGCTCATCCGGATAAAGCGGCGTGAGGTTGTCGAACGCAATCTTGTGGCGCGCTTTTTCGGGCGCCTCAAAATTGATCTTGGTCGCATTGGTCAGCGCAAAATAGCGTTCGGTGTCGTTCGGCGCCTTGATGGCCCCTTCAATCGTGTCACCGGTCCGCAGGCTGAACTGACGGATCATGTCCGGCGAGACGTAGATATCATCGGGGCCGGGCAGATAATTCGCCTCGGGCGAGCGCAGAAAGCCAAACCCGTCCTGCAGCACTTCGAGCACACCGTCGCCGAAGATCTCCCACCCCTCATCCGCGCGTTCGCGGAGGATCTGGAACATCATCTCGCCCTTGCGCATGGTCGAGGCGTTTTCGATCTCGAGCTCTTCGGCCATGGCCAGAAGGTCTTTGGGGCTTTTCGCCTTGAGATCGGACAGGTTCAGGGAATCAGTTGTCATGTAGGAGGAGTCCTTGCGGGCGCAGACCTGATCTTGAGGTGGCGCGGCAGTGGAATAACGCGGGAAGCGCACGACCGGGACCGGTCAGCGCAGCGACATATAGGTGGCAAGCGGGCGGGAGTCAAACCCCTTAGAATTTCAAAATGACCGAAAACACGATGACCACCATCAGAAGCGTCGGCACCTCGTTCATCATCCGGTATTGCCGGCCGGTCAGTCGGTTTGCGCCGGACAGGAAATCCTTGCGGCGGAGGCCCAGCCAGTGATGAAACCAGGTCATGCCGATCACCGCCGCGCCCTTGGTCCAGGGCCATACCGTGCCCCAGTCCACGATGCCCGGCGTGAACACCATGGCCAGGCCAAAGATCCACGTTGCGATCATTGCGGGGTTCATGATCACGCGCAGCAGCTTCAGCTCCATCATCTCAAAGATCGGCTGCACAGCGGCGACAGTCGCGGCCTGTTCAACGTGATAGACAAAAAGCCGAGGAAGGTAGAACAATCCTGCCATCCACGAAATCACGGCCAGAATGTGAAATGCCTTGTTCCATGGATAAAGCGTGATGAGCAGGTCCGTCATCTTGTCCTCATGCGCGGTCGGACCTTCCTAACAAATAATTAAAAGAAGAAAAAAGGATGATGATTTTGTAGGGGGAGGGTCGTCCTGTGGATTATCAGCTTCTTCAACGGGTCATCCACATGGGCCAACGGGGTCGGAGAACTTTTTCCGCCTCGTCTGATGAATTTCAAAATACAATAAAAACAAGTATTTAAGATGAAAACAATGTGTTCGAATCTGTGGATAGTCCGGGACAAAATCTGATTGCACAGGTTATCCCGGATGATCGACTTGTCCTTTTCCCAAGCGGGTAAAATCCTGAGAAACGACACCAAATGTGGAGTGTTTGGCTGGTCTTGCATATGGGCGCGGAAACCATACAAACGACCCTCAGGCGATCAGAAGGCCGGTCCACGGGCTTATCCACATGACACAACCGCTTATCCTCGCATCCGGGTCCGCCATTCGGGCCCAACTGCTGCGGCAAGCTGCCATTTCATTCCACGTAGACGTCGCACGAGTCGATGAACAATCGGTTAAGGACGCGATGATCGCGGAAGGCGCACCACCGCGCGACATCGCGGACGCGCTGGCCGAGATCAAGGCGCGGAAAGTGGCCGGCAAATACCCCGACGCGATGGTGATCGGATGCGATCAGGTGCTGGCTTTTCAAGGCAAGCTCCTGTCGAAACCGAAGGATCCCGGGGATGCTCTCACCCAGCTTCAGGCGATGCGTGGCGATGTTCACACCCTCCTGTCAGCCGCGGTGATTTACGATCAGGGCGCACCGGTCTGGCGCCATGTCGGTCAGGTGCGGCTGCGCATGCGGCAGGCCAGTGACACATTTCTGCAATCTTACATCGATCGGAACTGGGAGAGTATCCGTCATTCCGTTGGCGCCTATAAGCTGGAAGAGGAAGGCGTGCGGTTGTTCACGCGCGTCGACGGGGATTATTTCAACGTCCTGGGCATGCCGCTGCTGGAAATCTTGGCGTATCTGGGGCTTCGGGGGGTAATTGAGCAATGACGGACGCCCGTATTCCTCTGGCGGGGGTGATCGGGTCGCCCGTGGCGCATTCGAAATCGCCACGGCTCTTTCGGCATTGGCTAACGGCGTTCGGGATCGCGGGCCACTATGTGCCGATGGATATTGCCCGCGATGATCTGGAGGACGCGGTGCGCATGCTGCCACGCCTGGGATTTCGCGGCATCAACGTGACCGTCCCGCATAAAGAGGCGGTGATGGCCTTTGCCGATCAGCTGACGGATCGGGCGACGCTCATCGGGGCTGCGAACACCCTGAGCTTTGGCAAGGAAGGCAAGATCCACGCGGACAACACCGACGGGTTCGGGTTCCTCGAAAACCTGATGACCGGCGCGCCGGAGTGGGAACCGGCGGCCGGCCCTGCGACAGTTCTGGGGGCTGGGGGTGCGGCGCGGGCCGTTGTGACATCCCTGCTTGATGCCGGCGTGCCGGAAATTCTGCTGACGAACCGGACACGCGCACGCGCCGAGCGCCTGCAGGACGATTTCGGAAACCGGGTGACCGTGATCGATTGGGTGCAGGCCGGCAATATCCTTGAGGAGGCGCGGCTGGTCGTGAACACCACGTCGCTGGGCATGACCGGCAAGGCGGACCTGCGTGTGCCGCTGGACGGGCTGGCCCGTGGGTCGGTGGTGACGGATCTGGTCTATAGCCCGCTCAAGACGCGGCTTTTGCAGGCGGCCGAGGCGGCGGGCTGCACAACCGTCGATGGGCTTGGCATGTTACTGCATCAGGCGGTACCCGGTTTCGAGCGCTGGTTCGGTGCGCGTCCGGTTGTGGATCAGGCCGCGCGGGCGGCAATCCTGTCATGACGTTTCGGTTGGGTCTGACGGGATCCATCGGCATGGGCAAAAGCACGACAGCCGGGCTCTTTGCCGATGAAGGCTGTGCGGTCTGGGATGCGGATGCGGCGGTGCATCGTCTCTATGCGGCTGGCGGTGCCGGGGTTGCGCCGATCTCCGAGATTTGTCCCGAGGCCACGGCGGATGGCAGCGTGTCGCGCGCGGTTCTGAAAGAACATATCGCCAGGGACCCGGGCCTGTTGCCGAAGATCGAAGCGATCGTGCACCCTTTGGTCGCGGCCGACCGGGCCGAATTCCTGTCAGGTACGGATTCGGACATCGCGGTGTTCGACATCCCCCTGCTTTTTGAAACCGGCGGTGATGCCGCAATGGACGCGGTGGCCGTTGTGTCGGTTGACGCGGACACACAGAGACGACGGGTGTTGGAACGTGGCACGATGACACCGGAGGCATTCGACCATATTCTGTCGAAACAGCTGCCGGATGCGGATAAACGGGCACGGGCGGATTATGTGATTGAGACGGATACGTTGGATCACGCGCGCGCGCAGGTGCGGGCCATCGTGCGCGAGATCAGAGCCGAGGGAGAGTAGATGCGCGAGATCGTTCTGGATACGGAAACCACCGGGTTTGATCCTGAAACCGGCGACCGGATTGTCGAGATCGGCGCCGTTGAGCTTCACAATCATGTCGCCACGGGCGGGACCTTTCACAAATACATCAATCCCGAACGCGCGATGCCTGCCGAAGCCTTTGAGGTGCATGGGCTCGGCGACGAGTTCCTGGCCGACAAACCCAAATTTGCAGAGATCGCGCAGGAGTTTCTCAATTTCGTTGGGGACGCGAAACTGGTGATCCACAACGCGGCCTTCGACATGAAGTTCCTCAATGCTGAACTTCGCATGCTTGGGCTGCGCCAATTGCCGATGGATCAGGCCATCGACACGCTGGCGATCGCGCGCAAGAAATTCCCCGGTTCACCGGCCACGCTGGATGCGCTGTGCCGTCGGTTCAACATCGACAATTCGGCCCGGACGCTGCACGGCGCACTGCTCGATTCCGAAATTCTGGCCGAGGTCTATCTTGAGCTCATCGGAGGACGTCAGCCGGATTTTGGACTGTCGTCGCATGCGGGATCAGCCGGGGCGGTTTCGCAGGAGAGCTGGCGCCCTGCCCCGCGCCCGACGCCGTTGCCCCCGCGCATCACGGAAGATGAGCGCCGCGCGCATGAGGCGTTTGTTGAAAAGCTGGGGGATGATGCGGTGTGGCGGCGCGTGTGATACGCGCCGCGCGCAACGTTCCGATCAGGCCTCGGCCTCGTCTTGCGAGGCGGTCTGACGCCGGGCCAGTTCCTGACGGTAAAGCTGAACGAAATCAATGTTTTCAAGGTTCAACGGCGGGTAGCCACCGTCGCGCGTCACATCACTGACAACCCGGCGCAGGAACGGGAAGATCATCCGCGGGCATTCGATCAACAGGAACGGGTGGAGCTGGTCGTCCGGCACGCCCTGGATCATGAATACGCCGACATAATCGATCTCGAGCACGAACAGCGCTTCGCCGCCGGTTTTGTCCTTGGAGGTCACATTGAGTTTGATCGCCGATTCGTACTGGTTTTCGACCGTGCGTTTCTTGGCATCCAGATTGACCTGAACACTGATGTCGGGCTGCACGTCACCGGTCACGCCCTTCTGCATCATGATGTTCTCAAAGGACATGTCCCGGATGAACTGTCCCAGAACCTTCATTTGCGGCGCTTGCTGCTGTTGCGGCTGAGCCTCGTCCGTTGCTGTTGCGCCGTTTTCGGCCATTGCGATCTCCTTGAGGGTCGTTTTAAGGCCTGATTATCAGCTAGTTCGCCGGTTCTCAATGCCGGTCGCGCGGGGCGTCGACCCATCCGGACGGGCCCGTGCGCGGGCGCGGCGTGACGTCTTCATATTCGCCGTCGATCACGTCATCGCGTGACGTGGCGCCTTGCGGAGGATGACGAAACCCGGCGGAGCTTTGGAAGCTGAATTGCTGAACCTTGACCCGCGCCCGGACATATCGGAACACGGCCACCCGAATTTGCGGCACAAGCAGCGCAAAGCCGACCGCATCGGTGAAAAATCCCGGTGTCAACAAAAGCGCACCGGCGATCAGGATCATCGCACCATGGGCGAGCGGTTCGGTCGGATCCTGAAGATGCGAAAATGACTGTTGCAGGTTCTGGATCGCTTGCCGCCCCTGGCTGCGGACAAGCCATGTCCCCAGCGCCGCCGTGGCCACCACGATGCCAAGCGTCGGCCATAGACCGATCGCTCCGCCAACCTGGATAAAGAGCGCGATTTCGATGATCGGAACCAACAGGAAAGCGACAAACAGCAACAAGCGGGCATTTCCTTGCATCAAGGGACAACAGAACCGGACGGCGGTGGACTCACCCCGCCTAGTCACCTACATAAGGCTGCGAGCATAAGTTACAAAGCGCAAGCGCGCGAAACATGAGGTTCTGATGAACTCACCTCTCATTCAGCTTCTGGTTCTGGCCGGCATTGCAGTGTTCCTGATTCTGCGGCTCAGAAGTGTGCTGGGGACACGCGAAGGGTTTGAAAAACCACCACTTCCCAAGAACAGTGCGAGCTCCAGCCGGCCGGATTTCGAGGTGATCGAAGGCGGTCCGGATCGCGATATCACCGATTACGTTGCGGAAGACAGCGACAATGCCAAGGCGCTGACCGAGATGAAGCGGATCGAGCCGGGCTTTTCGGTGAGCGAATTTGTTCAGGGTGCCCGCGGCGCCTACGAAATGATCGTGATGGGCTTTGAGACCGGCAAGCTGGACGAGATTCAGCCGTTTCTGGCCGAGGACGTGTTCGAGACCTTTGTGGACGTGGTCGCCGCGCGCGAAGATCAGGGCCTGCGCATCGAAGCCGAGTTTGTCGGGGTGCGTGAGGTTGCCGTGCAAGAGGTGCAGTTCGACGATGCCACCCATCTGGCCGAGATCACCATGCGGTTTGTGGGCGAGTTGACCTCGGTCGTGCGCAATGAAGACGATGAGATTGTCGAAGGCAGCCCCAATTCGGTGAAGCGCCAGAAGGACAGCTGGACCTTTGCGCGCACCATGGGCCGGGATGACCCGAACTGGCTGTTGGTTGCCACGGACGGATGATCGGCGCGGCGCGCGCGGTCCTGTTTGTGGCTGCAACGCTATGGGCGGGTGATGTGGCGCAGGCCTCGGACGAAACGGTCACCTACGACATTCTCCGCTTTGGCGATCTGGAAGGTTGGGCCGAGGATGACCATGCGGCCGCCCTTACGGTGTTTCGCAACACCTGCATGGATTTCGATGATCCCGACTGGCGATCGCTCTGTGCCGTGGCGCAATCGGATGAATTCCCTGATGCCAAGCAATTCTTTGAGCTGTTTTTCCGCCCGATCCTGATTCAGGACGGGGCGGATGCGCTGTTCACCGGATATTTCGAGCCCGAACTCTCGGGGTCGCGCGTGCCGTCCGAACGGTTCCAATACCCGCTGTACAAACGCCCGCCCGAAGCGCGTGGCGGGATTTGGCTGGATCGCCGCGCGATCCTGACGAGCGGGGTGATGGAGAACCGGGGGCTCGAAATCGCCTGGGTCGACGACCCGGTTGAGCTCTTCTTCCTGCAGATCCAGGGATCGGGCCGGATCAGCCTGCCCAGTGGCGAGATGGTCCGCGTTGGCTATGGCGGAGCCAACGGGCACCCCTATCGGTCAATCGGGCAAGAGCTTGTGCGGCGTGGTGTATTCCGCGCGCATCAGGTCAGCGCGAAGGTCATCCGCAACTGGGTTCGGCGCAATCCCGAGCTTGGTCAGGACCTTCTGCTGCACAATCCGTCTTACGTCTTCTTTCGCGAGTTGCGCAATTTAGACCCTGCTTCCGGCCCTCTTGGCGCGATGAACCGGTCGGTTACGCCGTTGCGTAGCATTGCCGTTGATCCGGCCTATGTACCGCTGGGCGCTCCGGTTTGGATTGAAAAGGACGGCGCCGGGACAATGCGGCGCCTGATGATCGCGCAAGACACCGGTTCGGCGATCAAGGGTGCGCAGCGGGCGGATATCTTTTTCGGCACCGGTGATGCAGCGGGTCAGGCGGCCGGTCGTCTCAAAGATCCCGGGCGGATGGTGGTGCTGCTGCCGATCCAACGTGCCTACGCGATGCTGCCCGGAGACGATACGTGAAAGGACGACGGCTGACGCGGGAAGAACGCGCGTTGTGGCAGAAGGTGACGGACAAGACAGACCCCCTGCACGACATCAGACGGTCCGCCGACGCGGTGGATCCGCCCTTGCCGGTCGCTGATCCGGTCCCTACCCCGAACCTATCACTGCCGTTGTTTCGCGTCGGTCAGGACGCGCCGTTGCGATCCAGCGCATCGACCGTGGTGTCGCCCGTGGACGCACCCAGGGTGACTATGGATCGCAAGGCGTTTCAGAAGATGAAACGCGGGAAACTTGTGCCTGAGGCGCGGCTCGATCTGCACGGGATGACACTGGCGCGGGCGCATCCCGTCCTGTCACAGTTCATTCTGTCGTCCCGCGCATCTGGCAAAAGGCTGGTTCTGGTGATCACCGGCAAAGGGCGGGATCGTCCCGATGACGACCCGATCCCGTCGCCCAGAGGCGTGTTGAAACGCCAGGTTCCGCAGTGGCTGTCGATGCCGCCGCTGAGGGATGCGGTCTTGCAGGTCTCGGAGGCGCATGTGAGCCATGGCGGCGGCGGCGCGCTCTACATCTATCTTCGCAAACCGCGTTAGGCCGCGCGTCAGTCCGTGATCAGATCGCGCCGCGCCCACGTGATCCCAGCGGCCATCATCAGCGATGCGAGCACAAAGTATCCCGCGATCCATAGAAACTGCACCTCAAGACCGATGCCGAGGTCGATCAGGTATCCTGTTATGCCGGGACCAATGGCCGACCCAAAGACCATGACCGCCGCGACCATGGATTTGATCGCGCCGATATGCCCCGTGCCGTAAACCTCGGCCCAGAAGGCATTGGGCAGAGTGCTCATCGCCCCGGTCGACAGGCCGAACACCGCGAGCCCAAGCGCCGCCGCGGTTGTCGTGGTCGCCCCGGAAAAGATCAGGAACGCAACGACGAGCGGCAGCAGGAACCCTGGCATCAGCCGCGCCGCTCCATAGCGGTCGAGCGCCCATCCCGATACGATCATCGCGCAGATCGACACGGCCGTGTAAAGCGGAAAGAGCGCCACCAGATCCACATGCTCCCAGCCTTTCAGCTCGGCCAGATGGACCTGATGAAAGAAGAATGCGGTGTTGAATGCGGATGGGCCGAGCATCATCGGCACCAGCATCCAGAAGAGAGGATGCGTTATGACCGACTTCCGTGTCCAGTGCTGGCCAAACATTCCGGTCGCGGCATAGGCCTCGGACACCGATTGCGGGGTGCGTTCCTGTCGCAACAGGGTGCCAAGCAGAGGCACGCCCAAAAGCGCAATAGCGGCGGCGACCACCCAGAGCACGCGCCAATCGATCACCGCCATCGCCGCCACGAAGATCAGGGGGAGAAACGCCTCGCCCACCGAGATCCCAAGCGACGCGACAGACAGTGCGCGACCCCGTGTCGCCACGAACCACCGCGCCATT
>JBCCVT010000079.1:0-11530 GCA_039195015.1 Pseudomonadota bacterium | reverse complement strand
GGCGCAATCCTTTTCTTTACCACGTCTTTCAGCATCGGCATGGCGATTGCCGCAGGCGCTCTGGTTGCCCGGTCTCTCGGCGCCGGAGCGGCCGAGGCTGCGCGACAAACGGCCAGTCACGCACTGGTCTACGGTGTGCTTTTGGGCACGGCGTTCGCCGTGTTTGTCTGGATCTACGTCCCGGTTTTTGTGGGCTGGATCGGCGCGACGGATGAGACCGCTCGGCTCGCGGTGCTCTATTTGCGCATAATCGTACCATCGCTGCCTCTGCTGGTGCTCGGCATGATCGGGGGCGCGCTGCTGCGGGCTCATGGCGACGCGCGGCGGGCAATGATGGCGACGATCTATGGCGGGCTCGCGAATGCGATCCTGGATCCGATCCTGATTTTCGGCCTTAACATGGAGCTCAGCGGCGCAGCCGTGGCCTCGGTGATGGCGCGGATTGTCATCTCGGTGATGTCTTTGCTGCCGATCATTCGGCACTATGGCGGATTCGTGCGGCCTGATCTGGGTGGTCTGTTGCGCGATCTGCGCCCGGTTCTGGCGATCGCGACGCCCGCCATCATGACGCAGCTGGCGACACCCGTGGGGCAGGCCTATGTCACGCGATCTATGGCTGCCTATGGTGAAGCGGCCGTGGCGGGCATGGCGATCGTCTCGCGGCTGACACCCGTCGCCTTCGGCGTGGTCTTCGCCCTGTCCGGCGCCGTTGGTCCAATCATCGGGCAGAATTTCGGAGCCGAGCGGCACGACCGGGTCAAAAACGCCTACCGCGATGCACTGGTGTTCTGTGCCGTTTTCGTCGTGCTGGTGTCAGCGCTGCTTTTTGCATTGCGCGCGCCGATCGCCGGGCTCTTCGAGGCCGACGGGATCACCTTGCAGCTCGTCTATCTCTTCTGCGGACCGCTGGCGCTCGCGTTTTTTTTCAACGGCGTCATCTTTGTCAGCAACGCCGCTTTCAACAATCTGGGTCACCCGTTTTACTCGACCTGGATCAACTGGGGGCGGCATACGCTGGGTACGATCCCGTTTGTACTTCTTGGATCGCTCATTTTCGGCGCGACGGGTGTTCTGATCGGGCAGGCCGTGGGCGGTTTGATCTTTGCAATTGTCGCGTTTGTCCTTGCGCGCCGGGTGACTGAAGGAGGCGGCGCGCCCAAGGGACGGCCGCTTTTTGAACAACGTGGCCGGCTAATCCAGCTCTTTCACAACCGACGCTAACCGCGACAGCTGCGCGTCGACAAAGTCGGTTTCGTCGACCGTCAACCTCTGGTGGCGCGGATAGCGCGGCGTGGCTCTGTCATTTAGAATTGGGCGCCGCCAGCCACCGGTTGTTGCAAAGAAACGGTGTGCCCCGTCGGGGCCGAATTCGTTCAAGTATCCCTGAACGACCACGTCAAGATAGCTGAGAAGGATCGGGGCGGGTTCGGCTTCGACACGGTGAGCGTCGGCGGGCACCTCGTAGATAGCGACTTGCAATGCGGCCTCGGCGGGGTTCAAAGGCGCCGCCGTTGCGCTTCGTCTCGCATAGGCCCACTCGCGCGCGTCAAGCGCATTCCAGTCTTGGCCGGGCACTTGCGCGATGAGGCCGTCGATTTCAGCACTGGCATCCGGCACTGCGGTCAGAAAGGCGACGTCCCGCAAGCCCGTCTGACACCAGCTGCGCGCCCAGCCCCGGATCCGCGCGGCTCGGGCGGCGGGATAGTCATGTGTGCGACGGTTGACGAGGCTGCCATAGCCAAAGAAATGTGGGTCGGTCATCGGTTCCCTTTCACCAAAGCAGTTGATGTATGTCAAAGGGACCTTTCCCGGGCCGTGGCATGATCATGGCCGAGGAGAAGGTTCGATGCGCATCACGAAACGCACCAACATTGCGATCCGATTGCTTATGTATTGCGCGGTGCACAGCCCGCGGTTGGTGACGAAGTCCGAGATTGCGGCCTGCTGTAACATCTCGGAAAACCACTTGGCGCAGGTCACGAACCAACTGGGTCAGTTGGGCTATCTGCACACGCAGCGCGGGCGCAAGGGCGGCATTACGCTGGCGCGTCCCGCCAACAAGATCCGTATTGGGGATGTTTTTCGCCGGATTGAGGCTGCTTTGCCTCTGGCGGAGTGTTTCGCGAGCGGCGAAAACACCTGCCCGCTTGTCTCCGCCTGCCGGTTGCGGCTGGCTCTGGTTGATGCCGCCGAGGCGTTTTATGCGCATCTCGACACGATCACGCTGGATGCCCTGCTGTGCGGGAATGACGAGATAATGGCGCTGTTGAAACCGGTGCAGGTAACCTGTCCCGTTGACTAGGGTCACTCCCGCGCGCGCAGGATGCGCGCTGGCCGTGCCGCGAGGGGGCGCCATGCAAAGGCCAATCCGGCCAGCAACGTGGCCAAGATCCCGCCAAGAATGATCCCGATGGCGGATGGCCAGATCACGGAAAACGATGTCTCCATGATAAACCGGCTGACCGCCCAGCCACCTGCGATCCCGGCGGCCAGCGCGACGAGGCCCGCCGCCGCGCCGAGCATCGCCGCGCGCAGGGCAAAACTTGCGAGAATGCGCGATCGCGGCGCGCCGAGTGTTTTCAGCACCGCGGCCTCATACGTGCGAGACGCTTCGCCCGCCGCCGCTGCACCGATAAGCACCAGAAAGCCCGTCAGCAAGGTCGCAGCCGCGCCATAGGACGTGGCCGACGCAATGCCGCCAAGGATTTCCGAAACCCGGTCGATGGCATCCCGTACGCGGATCGCGGTGATGTTGGGATAGGCGCTGGCGAGGTCGCGCAGGATCTGAGCCTCGGCCTCGGGTTCGGCGTAAACGGTGGCGATGAAACTGTGCGGCGCTCCGGCAAGGGTTGCGTCGTTCATCGCAAGGATAAAACCCATGCCGGCGGTTGAAAAGTCGACCTCGCGGAATGATGTCACCTCGCCGGTCACGTTCCGGCCGAGGATATTCACTGTCATGCTGTCCCCGAGACGGAGGCCCATTTCCTCGGCCTCTTCTGCGGCAAAGCTGATCTGCGGGGACCCGGTGTAATCTTCGCCCCACCATGTCCCGGCAGTGATGCGGGTGTTGTCCGGCATGGCGCCGGCATAGGTGACACCCCGGTCGCCGTTCAGCACCCAGTGGTTGCCGGCCACTTCGCGCGCGGGCTGGTCATTGATCCGGGTGATCACGCCACGCAGCATTGGGGCGCTTTCAACGTTGCGCACCTGCTCGTCGCTGTCGAGACGCTCGGAAAAGCCCTCCATCTGATCCTTCTGGATGTCGACAAAGAAATAGGATGGCGCGATCTCGGGAAGGTTGCCCGATATGGCGTTGCGCAGGTTGCCGTCGATTTGTCCGACGGCGGCCAGAACCGACAGACCGAGCCCAAGCGAAAGCACGACGGCGCCCGCCCCTTCGCGCGTGCCGCTGACCGCCGAAAGCGCCCATCTGAGCGCTGGCTTTCCACGCGCGGCCGAGGAACTGCGCCGGGCTGCGGCTCGGATCGCCAGCGCGGCACCGGCCAGCAGGATCAGCGATCCGATCAACCCGCCCGTTGTCCAATAGGTCAACCAGGCCGATCCGCTGAACCAGGCCGCAGACAGCACCAGCACCACAAGGCCCGCGAGTATCGCCACCAAATAGCGTGGCGCCGGAAGGAGGCGCGCCGAGGATAGCGCGTCGCGGAACAGCGTGGCTGCGCGCACCTCTTCGGTGCGGGCCAGCGGCCAGAGCGTGAAGATCAGTGCCGTGAGAATGCCGTAAAGCGCCGCCTCGGCCAGCGGTCTGGGGTAGACTTGGAACACAGCCGGTATCGGAAGACGGGCTTCGATAAGGGGCGCGAGCAAGACGGGTGCAGCCGCGCCGAGAAACAGTCCGAGTGCGATGCCAAGGATCGACAAGGCTCCGATCTGCAGGAAATAGGTCAGAAAGATGGTGTTCCGATCGGCGCCAAGGGTGCGCAATGTCGCAATCACACCGGTCTTCGACGACAGGTAGGCGCGGACCGCCGCGGATACGCCGACGCCGCCAACCGCCAAGCCGCTCAGCCCGACCAGTACCAGAAACGCGCCGAGCCGATCTACGAACTGCGCAACGCCGGGTGCGCCGTTTCGGGAGTCGCGCCAGCGCATTCCGGAATCGGCAAAGCGCGTCTGCGCATCCGCCCGGATGTCGGGCAAGGGTGCCTCGGGGAGGTCCAGGCGGTACTTGCTGGAAAAAAGCGTTCCCGGGGCAAGCAGGCCTGAGGCTTCCAGACTGTCCGTTGTCACCATCGTGCGCGGCCCAAGGCCAAACCCGTCGCCCGCCCCGTCGGGCTCGCGGGTGAGTGTCGCGGTCAGGATGAACGCCTGTGTGCCAAGTTGAAATGTCTCGCCGATCTCGAGCCCGAGACGGTCGATGAGAACGCGCTCCATCACCGCGCCGGGTGTGCTGCCTTCTCCTGCCAGCGCGTCGGCCAGAGACAGATCAGGCTCAAGTTCAACTGCGCCCATCAACGGATAGGTGGCATCGACGGACTTCACTTGCGTCAGGCCGCGCTCGGTCACGCCGTCGCGTTCGACCACGGCCATCGACCGGAAGTCGACCACTTCGGACACGGTTAACGCCGTGTCGCGCATCCAGTCCAGTTCTTCGTCGCTTGCAAATCGATAGGTGAATTCCAGCTCGGCATCACCACCGAGCAGGGCCGCGCCCTCGACGGCCAGACCAGCCTCGATGCTCGCACGTACGGTGCCCACGGCAGCGATCGCGGCAACGCCCAGGGCAAGGCAGGCAAGGAAGATCCTGAAGCCGCGCAAGCCTCCGCGCAGTTCTCGCCGGGCCAGCCGTGCCGCCTGTGGCAGGCTCATTCGGCGGCCTCCTGCGCCGTTGTCTCAGGGGCGATCCGGCCATCGCGCAGGCGGATCACGCGATCACAGCGGGCGGCGAGTTCGCGCGCGTGGGTGACGAGAACGAGCGTGGCGCCATGCCGGTCGCGCAACCCAAAGAGAAGATCCATGATGGCCGAACCGTTCGTCTCATCGAGATTGCCGGTTGGTTCGTCGGCCAGCAGCAGGTCGGGGCGCGGCGCCGAGGCCCGCGCCAATGCGACACGCTGTTGTTCGCCGCCTGACATCTGGGAGGGGTAGTGGTCGGCCCGGTGGCCGAGACCCACCGCTTCGAGCTCGGCCTGCGCCCGGTCGAACGCGTCGCGATGTCCGGCCAGCTCCAGCGGAGTGGCCACGTTTTCGACCGCAGTCATGGTTGGAATCAGGTGAAATGATTGGAATACAACGCCCATGTGGTCGCGCCGAAATCGCGCCAGCGCGTCTTCATCCATCGCGGTCAGATCCTGGCCGAGTGCGGTGACCTGCCCACCGGTGGCCTGTTCCAAACCGCCCATCAGCATCAGGAGCGACGACTTGCCCGAGCCCGATGGCCCCACAAGGCCCAGCGTCTCGCCCCGCTGCACATTCATCGTGATGCCATGCAGAATATCCACGCGGCCGGCATTGCCATCCAGCGACAAAGCGGCATCCTTAAGCGATAGGATCGGATCGGTCATGGTCGACGCGTGCCCCAAATTGTGGTGACAAGGGATATGGAGTGAAACCTGCGATGCGCAAGATGATAACCGGGTTGGTTTTTCTGATGTCTGGCACGCTCGCCACAGCCGAGCCGGTCACGATCGCCGCTTTGGGTGACAGTCTGACCCAGGGGTATGGTTTGCCGATCGAAGATGGTTTGGTGCAAAAGCTTCAAACCTGGCTGACCGATCAGGGGGCCGAGGTTGCGCTTATCAACGCAGGGGTTTCGGGCGATACGACAGCAGGCGGTGCGGCGCGGGTGGACTGGGCGCTCACGCCCGAGGTTGATGCGATGATCGTGGCGCTTGGCGCGAACGATCTGCTGCGCGGGATCGACCCGGCGTCGAGCCGTGCGAATATGGAAGTGATCCTGTCCGGCGCACGCGACAGGAATGTGCCGGTGCTGCTCATCGGGTTCGAAGCGCCCGGAAATTTTGGACCGGACTACAAGGCGAGCTTTGACGCCATCTACCCCGAACTGGCGGACGCGTTCGGGGCGCTCTATCTCGACAGCTTTTTCAAAGGGTTGGAGACGGTGACCACAGATCCGGCCGCCATGCGTGCGTTTCTCCAGCCAGATGGGCTGCACCCAAATGCCGATGGTGTCGATCGGATCGTGGAGGGGATCGGGCCGTCCGTTCTGGACCTGATCGCCTTGGTCGAGAGCGAAGCGGAATAGGAGATGCCGGGACGGTTTTTTCTGACGAGACCGGTCGGCGAGGTGGCGTCTGCTTTGGGCACCGACGCGGCGCCGGTCGCTGATGAGCCGCCGCGCCGCAACATCTCGCCCGGGCAGGAAGTCATTGTGCTGACCGGCTCCGGCCTTCAGAGAATGCGATGGGGCATGATCCCGGTCGGTCGGGTGAATGCGCGCGGGCGGCCGGTTCTGGAAACCATCATCAACGCGCGATCCGAAACCGTCTTTGACAAATCGGCCTTTGACGGGGTCGGGCGGGCCGTCGTTCCCGTCGATGGCTGGTACGAATGGACCGGCAAGACGCGCCGCAAAACCGCCTGGCGGATTTCTTCGAAAGACGGCACGTTGTTGGTCTTTGCCGCCATCACGGATGTCTGGACCGCGCCGAACGGAGCGCAATTGCACCAGGTCGCCACCGTGACCTGCGCGCCCAACGCCGATGTACGCGAGATCCACCACCGCATGGGCGTGATCCTGAAGCCTGCTGATGTGCCGGTCTGGCTGGGCGCGGACCCCGAGGCGGCCGCGGCCCTAACCGTGCCTTGGCCCGACGGGCAGCTGCAGATCGCGGAGGCGGATGACGTTGACTGGCAAGGTCCTTAGCGCTCACTTCTGCTGATCTGGGGCCAGTTTCAAGGCGGATCACCGCTTGTTCCCTGGTGATCCCGGCAAGGAACGACCAATCTGTCGCAGTCCGTGCGTTTGTTCGGAATAGTCGTGGACTTGGCCGCCCGCCGCTCCATTTCGCTCCGGGAGCACTTTAGGGACGGAAACAAAATGACGAATATGCAGAATTTGCAGGCTGAACTGGACGAGCGGATGCGCCGCGATGAGGTCCATGCCGAAGCCGTTCAGTCCATGAACGCGAAAAAGAACCGGGATGCTGCACGCGGTCATGCCGTGATGGCCACCGCGATGAGCTTTGGCGACGCGTCACTTGGCGAAGGACGCCTGGCCAAGGCGGTCCACCTGTCAAAGCTGATCTGCATAGGCTTTACCTGCGCAGCGCCGGTCCTGCTCTTTGCGCGGGTCGCGTTCTGACCCTGCGCCTCAGAGCACTGTCACGATCGTGCCCAGGGGCACGCGTTCGTAAAGGTCGATCACATGCTCGTTGAGCATGCGGATACAACCATTTGAAGCCGCCGTGCCGATCGTTCTTGGCTGGATCGTGCCGTGAATTCGGAAATATGTGTCTACGCCGTTCTGGAACAGGTAAAGCGCGCGGGCACCGAGCGGGTTGTCACCGCCTCCGGGCTGGACAAAGTCGTTGTCCACGAATTTCGAATAGGCGACAGGGTCGCGTTCGATCATCTCGTTTGTCGGACGCCAGGTCGGCCATTCCTTCTTCACGTCGATCGTGGCCGTTCCGGTGAACTCAAGCCCGGCCCGTCCGACGCCACAGCCATAGCGGACCGCCTCCCCGTCACCGGTGACGAAATACAGGTAGTAGGACCGCGGCAGAACAAGCAGTTGCCCTGGTTGATAACTTTGGCGGATCCGGACAACGGTCGGCGAGGGGTCAAACTGAGTGACCGCTCCAGCAACCTCGGGGAGAGCAGCAGCAGCGCTCGCGGCAGCGGCGGTCGTTAACAAGTGGCGGCGGGTAATCATCTATGGCTCCGTGGCAGGCGCAAGGTACCGGCATTTTTTTGCCAGTCGCCGAACGGGTCAAGTCACTTGCGCGTCAGGTGTCGCAATTGCAGCACAGGCTGCGGCGGCAAAGGCACAGGCGGCTATCCAGCCGTAGAACCAGACCTGCCCGGCAAGCGTGTTTTCGGCGAAGGAGGCTGCAAACTGTGCCTTCCCCCAGCTCGCGGTGCCGAAGGCCGCCAGGGCCAGCAGCGCGGGTAGGGCGATCCGTATCCTATGGGTCAAACCCGTGCGATAAGCTGCCCACGCGAGCAGAAACCCGGGGATGAGACCGTAAATCAGGACCCGCCTCGACCACCACGGATGGGCGCCAAGCAAATGTGTGGCGTCGAAGATCCACAAGAGGCCGAATACAAGCGAAACGGGAAGGAAAAACAGCAGGATGCGCATGCGTCCCACTTGAACGCTGCGCCCCTTCGGCGCCAGTGCCTGTCACGCATCTGTGACCGCGGATGATATCCGAGGTCGCGGGATTGGGAAGCGCGCGGCGCCGAAACGCCGCGCTTGGCCGGTCAGGCCAGTGCGATGTTGGTGGCGCTTTCGCGTCCGTCACGGCCCGCCTGGACGTCGAACGTGACTTTCTGGTTGTCGGCGAGGCCGGTGAGGCCCGAGCGCTCGACCGCGCTGATGTGGACAAAGATGTCCTTGCCGCCGCCTTCGGGCGCAATAAAGCCGTAGCCTTTGGTGGTGTTGAACCATTTTACGGTGCCAGTGGCCATCCGTAGGTCTCCTTGGTTAGTGCCATCCGCGGGAGTGCGATGACCCGGCCGTTCAGTCAGAATCGAAAGACTGTGCCGGTAAGGGAGACAGCGGGTCGATAGAAAGGAACGTCACGGTGGATATGGGCGATCGGTGTGTCTGGAACAAGCGGTTTCCAAAGAATTTACAGGCATCGGCGGATAGGGGCCGGTGGGCCCGATGTGCCCGGAAATCTGCTGTGCACAGCGCGTGCACCGGGCGTGCACCGCCCGTGCACCGGGGGGGTGACGGTACGATCCAGTGACGGTCGTCGGATCCGGTTGCGTCATCGCGAGACGGGCATCGAGGCCGTATGCCGGGGGCCGGGAGATGCGCGGGTGCGGGCCGCGTGATGTCACGCCCCGTTACCCGGAACCGGCGATGTTCGGGGCCTTGCCAAATGACCTTTGCCCGAAGGCTCCGGGTTTCACGATGTTCTTCGCGGTCACACTGGCAGATCGCGGGAGCGATCTCCTCGTCCGGGAGATCGACCATTTGCGTGCCGTGGTGCCGGCGACGCGGGCCGAGCGACCCTTTCACATCGATGCCTGGGTCATCCTGCCGGACCATTTGCATTTCATCTGGACCTTGCCGGACGGACATCGGGATTTCCCGACACGCTGGGTGCGACCAAGTCGCGGTTCACACGGAGCCTGAAATCCGCGACGTGCAGGGCGGTGGGGTACAACCCCACTCTACGCGATGATGGAAAGGTGGGTTTTCAACCCACCATCCCCCGGACTTGGAGCAAGGTGAAGAAGGGGGACGTCGGCATTTGGCAGCGGCGGTATTGGGGTGAGGTCCGACTCGGAAACCGTCCGGGGGGCGGTTTCAGGGCCGAACGCGCGGAGCGTCGGCTGCGGAGCAGATCCTATCCGCGACGACGCCGATTACGATGATCACATGCGGTATTGTTGGATGAACCCGGTGAAACACGGGTTTGCGGATGTGCCACAAGCGTGGCCTTATTCATCGGTGCATCGGGACCGGAGGCGCGGGTTGGTCGGGTTCGGGGACGGTGCGTGACAAGCACGCACCCTACGGTTGCGCCTGAAGCCCGGCCTACGCGCGGTTAAACGCGAGGCGGCCACTTGGCAGCGGCGGTCATGGGAGCATCACATTCGCAATCGAGCCGATTATGAAATGCATATCCGGTATTGTTGGGGCAATCCGGTTAAGCGCGAGTTTGTGGATCACCCGACCGAGTGGCCATATTCGTCGCTTCATCGCGACATACGTGCGGGTCGGGTTGATCAGGAATGGAGTGGTGTGCCGATGGATGGGAATTTCGGAGTGCTGTAAGATGGGGTTCCACCCGATCGTTTGGGACAATGGGGATGGATTGTGGATGTGAAATCGATATTGAATCGCGCGTTTCTTACGACATGCATGACGGCGCGTGACGGGGTGGAAACCCATCCTACGTTTGCTGACGTTTGAGAAAATCTGAAAGATCTCTGGTAGTAACTTCGCGGTCGCGAAAGAAGGTTGTGTGCATTTTATCGCTTCTGGAGTGCTCTATTTCTAAGCCTTGAATTGGATTGTTGAACTTCACTTTTCCCTCACCATGGAAACTTGTGAGAATCTCGACATGATCCAGAAACTGCTTGTGAAGTGTGACAGCTGAGACAGTAAACTTCGTCGACTCTCCCGGACCTAATGTGATTGGATTAGGTTCTCCGGCTGCATCATTCTCCAATTGGCTTAGGAAGCATTCTGGATTCTTCTTCCAAGGCCAACGTCCATTCACAAAAGTTCCTGCATCCACATAGTGAAGTGTCACCGCACTAGAACTTCTGTTCATTATCCAAATCTCGAGAGTAATATCTTGCTTGTGGAAGCATGTCCGAAAACGGACTGAGATAAATCGCTTTTCTGAAATAAACCGGTTCAACTGCAGCCCAGCTAGTAGTGTCGACACCACTGCACCGTAAACCGACAAAAATAATGTCGGATCCATCTTTTCTACCGCGCAAACTTCTTAGACTTCAACCGCTTCGGCTCCAGCGCGTCTGGTCCTAGACGGCGTTTTTTGTCTTCTTCGTAGTCCTCGAAGTTGCCCTCGAACCATTCCACATGGGCGTCGCCTTCGAACGCCAAAATATGCGTGCAGATGCGGTCGAGGAAGAAGCGGTCGTGGCTGATGACCACGGCGCAGCCGGCGAAGTCGACGAGGGCGTCTTCCAAGGCGCGCAAGGTTTCGACGTCGAGGTCGTTGGTGGGTTCGTCCAGAAGCAGTACGTTGCCGCCCTCTTTCAGGAGCCGCGCCATGTGGACGCGGTTGCGTTCACCGCCCGAGAGCAGGCCGACCTTTTTCTGCTGGTCGCCGCCCTTGAAGTTGAAGGATGAGCAATAGGCGCGGGAATTGACCTGGGCGTCGCCAAGCTCGATCACTTCGGCGCCGCCCGAGATCGCTTCCCAGACGGTGGCGTCGGCGGCGAGGTCGTCGCGGGACTGGTCGACATAGGCCAGTTGCACGGTGTCGCCGTAGCTGACGTCGCCGGCATCGGGGGCCTCTTGCCCGGTGAGCATCTTGAAGAGCGTGGATTTGCCCGCGCCATTGGGGCCGATCACGCCGACGATGCCGCCGGGGGGCAGGGCAAAGCTCAGATCCTCGACCAGTTGCTTGTCGCCCAGATGTTTTGACAGGCCGTCGACCTCGATCACCTTGCCGCCGAGCCGGGGCCCGCGCGGGATGACGATCTGGGCGCGGGTGATCTTTTCGCGTTCGGACTGGTTGGCGAGGTCCTCATAGGCCTGGATGCGCGCCTTGGATTTGGCCTGGCGGGCCTTTTGGCCCTGGCGCATCCATTCCAGTTCGCGTTCGAGCGTCTTTTGCCGCGACTTGTCCTCGCGCGCTTCCTGCGCGAGCCGCTTGGCCTTTTGTTCCAGCCAGCT
>JBCCVT010000078.1:0-11570 GCA_039195015.1 Pseudomonadota bacterium | reverse complement strand
TCCAGGTGGTCGACATGGGTGAGGTCGGGCATGTCGGCGGGGTTGTGCAGCTCGATCATCTCGCCGTCGCGCATGTGGACATGGTAGATGACCGACGGCGCGGTGGTGATGAGCTCGATATCATATTCGCGTTCGAGCCGGTCGCGGATGACCTCCAGGTGCAGGAGCCCGAGGAAGCCGCAGCGGAAGCCGAAGCCGAGGGCGGCCGACGTCTCCATCTCGTGGGAGAAGCTCGCGTCGTTGAGCGCGAGTTTCTCAATGGCGTCGCGGAGGTCTTCGAAATCGTTGCTGTCGACGGGGAAGAGGCCGCAGAAGACGACCGGGACGGAGGGTTTGAAGCCCGGGAGCGGCTGGTCGGTGCCCTTGCGTTCGTGGGTGATCGTGTCGCCGACGCGGGTGTCGCGGACCTGTTTGATCGAGGCGGTGAGGAAGCCGATCTCGCCCGGGCCCAGCTCGTCAATGGTTGCCATTTCGGGGCGGAAGACGCCGATGCGGTCGACCGGGTATTGCGCGCCGGTGGACATCATGCGGATGCGGTCGCCCTTCTTGAGAACGCCGTCCATGATGCGGACGAGGACGACCACGCCGAGATAGGCGTCATACCAGCTGTCAACGAGCATCGCCTTCAGGGGCGCGTCGCGGTCGCCTGCCGGGGCGGGGAGCTGGTGGACGATGGCCTCGAGCGTTTCATGGATGCCGATGCCGGTCTTGGCCGAGACCTGCAACGCGTCGGTGGCGTCGATGCCGATGACGTCTTCGATCTGTTCGGCGACGCGGTCGCAATCGGCGGCGGGCAGGTCGATCTTGTTCAGGACCGGGACGATCTCGTGATCGGCATCGATGGCCTGGTAGACATTGGCGAGCGTCTGCGCTTCGACCCCCTGGGTGCTGTCGACCACCAGCAGAGAGCCTTCGACCGCGCGCATCGACCGCGAGACCTCGTAGGCAAAATCGACATGGCCGGGCGTGTCGATGAGGTTGAGCACATAGGTTTCGCCATCCTCGGCCGCGTAGTCGATGCGGACGGTGTTGGCCTTGATGGTGATGCCGCGTTCGCGTTCGATATCCATGCTGTCGAGCAGCTGTTCCTTCATGTCCCGGTCCGCCACGGTGTTGGTGGACTGGATCAGGCGGTCGGCCAGGGTGGATTTCCCGTGGTCGATATGGGCCACGATGGAAAAGTTCCGGATATGCGAAAGCTTTGTCATGCAAGGGCATATGTCGGGGAATGGGGCACCCGTCAAGCGGGATGGGGCGGCGAAACTCTGTCGCACCCGGGCATGGTTCGACGCGGGCCTTTCCGGCGGCCATTTGAGTCCCAGATGCCACGGCCTGCAGGGCTTTGCGGGCCCCGGCAACCGGCGATTGATGAAACCCCGGTCTTGCGGCATAGTGGCCGCGAGCGCAGTCAGATCGTTGCATAAAACGGCGGGCGCCATGGTACGCATGAGGAACCGAGCATGATTTCGATACGGAAGATGGTCTTGGCCAGCCTGCTGGCCTTTGGAACGGCAGCGCCGGTGCTGACCGCGCCGCCTGCCGAGGCGGGCGTCATTCGCAAGGCCTGCCTGCAATCTGGGCGTCCGGCCGCGACGCACAGCGCCTGCACCTGCATCCAGCGGGTGGCCAATCGCAGCCTGTCGCGCAAGGAGCGCCGGATCGCGGCGAAGTTTTTCAGCGAGCCGCATCGCGCGCAGGAGATCCGGCAGTCGGACCGCCGGAGCCACGAGCTTTTCTGGAAGCGCTACAAGGCGTTTGGCGCATCGGCCCAGCAGACCTGCAGCTGACGCATCTGCCCCGCAGCCGGCGCCAGGGCCGGCCTGCGGGCGCCCTTACCCCCCTTTTTTGCCCCGCGCGCACGCGATCGTGCCTGCACGCGGTACAAGTCGCTTGACCGGACCGGTTTCGAATTCCAATAAGTAAGAAAGGGAGGTCCGGTCCCAATGATCATGAAAGGTGTGACCCTCAAGGGGCTTGAAGTCTTCGAGGCTTTGGCCGCCACCGGATCTGTGGCGCAAGCGGCCGAGATCACGGGGCTGAGCCAGCCCGCGGTCAGCCAACAGCTGCGCAACCTCGAAAAAGCACTGGGCGCCGGCCTGGTCGATCATGGCCGCCGTCCGATGCGGCTCACCCCCGCCGGGCGCAGTTTCCTGACCCGGACCGAGGCGGTGCTCCACGAGCTGCGGCTGGCGCAGAGCGAGCTGACGGTGATGGATCTGAGCGATCTCACCACGCTGACGATCGGATTGATCGACGATTTCGACAATGATCTGACACCGCATCTGGTGACGATCCTGGCCGACAGCATGACAAATTGCCGGTTCCGCCTGATCACCGCGCCGAGCCACGAGATCAGCGCCGAGATGCAGGCGCGCAAGCTGCATATTGCCGTGGCAGCCTCGGCCGGAGATGTGCTTGAAGGGATTGTGGAATATCCCCTGGTGCGCGATCCTTTCGTCCTGGTCGCCCCGCGCGACGTGGTGTCGAACCAGCGCGAGATCATGGACAATCTGAGCAGCCTGCCGCTTTTGCGCTATGATCGCGAACAATTGATCGGCCGGGTGATCGAAGGGCATCTGGCGCGGCATCAGCTGGAATTCGAGCCGCGGTTCGAGATCGGCAGCCATCCGTCGCTGATGGCGATGGTGGCCCGGCGCATCGGCTGGGCGGTGACGACGCCGCTGGGCTATATGCGGGCGGCGCGGTTTCATGACGATATCTCGGCCTATCCGCTGCCTTTCGGGTCGCTGTCGCGGACGATCTCACTTTTTGCGGCGGCGGATTGGGCGGACCGCGTTCCGCGCGACGTGGCGCAGACCATGCGGCGGCTGGTGCAGCGGCAGATGATCGATCCCGCGATCAGCCGTCTGCCCTGGCTGGCCAAGGAATTGCGAGTGCTGAACCCCTGACGGCGCGCATCCGAGCGCCGGGCAATTTTCGATTTTCCAAAAGTCACGGGCGGGTTGGCAGCGCGCCAAGCAGCCCGTCGATACAGGTTTCGATCAGGTCGAGCGCGGCGTCGAAATCCCGTGTGTAATACGGGTCGGGCACGGCGTTTATCCCGGCCTCGGGCGCATAGTCGGTGAGCCGCCGGACGGGTGTTTCGGCGCCCGCCGGGCGGAGCCGTTCGATGCCATCGATATTCTCGCCATCCATCCCCACGATCAGGTCGAACCGGTCGAAATCGCGCGCGGAGACCTGGCGCGCTCGCAGCGGCGCAAGGTCATAGCCGCGCCGACCGGCGGCCGCCTGCATCGGGCCATAGGGCGGATTGCCCACATGCCAGTCCGAGGTGCCGGCGCTGTCGACCTCAAGCTGCGGGGCGCGGTGGCGCAGCACCGCCTCGGCCGTGGGAGACCGGCAGATATTGCCGAGGCAGACAAAGAGGATTTTGGTGGTCATCAGCAGATCCCGGGGTCACAGTGGCCTGGGATGGGTCTAGCGGAGGGCGCGCCCGTGGAAAAGATCGTTATCCTCACCGGCGCCGGGATCTCGGCCGAGAGCGGGCTTGGCACCTTTCGCGACGAAAGCGGGCTCTGGTCGCAGCACCGGATCGAGGATGTCGCGACGCCCGAGGGCTTTGCCCGGGATCCGGGCCTTGTGCAGGGGTTTTACAACGCGCGGCGCGTGCAGGCCGCCAAGGCGGAACCGAATGCGGCCCATCGGGCGCTGGCCCGGCTGCAGGCCGACTGGCCGGGCGATGTGGTGATCGTGACCCAGAACGTGGACGGCCTGCACGAGGCCGGTGGCGCCACGCGGGTGCTGCACATGCACGGAACGCTGGCGGGCGCGCTCTGCGGGTCCTGCGGGCATCGCTGGCCTGCGCCGCCCGAGATGGCGGTGGGCGAGCCCTGCCCCGCCTGCGACGCGCCGAGCGTCCGGCCCGACGTGGTCTGGTTCGGCGAGATGCCGTATTTCATGGACGAGATCTTTGATCACCTCTCGGGCTGCGACCTCTTTGCCTCGATCGGCACATCGGGCGAGGTGTATCCGGCAGCCGGTTTTGTGCGCGAGGCGATGGCGGCGGGGGCACGGACCATCGAGCTGAACCTGGAACGGTCGGCGGGCTCGGCGATGTTTGACGAAACCCGGCTGGGCCCCGCCACCAAGGTTGTCCCGGCCTGGGTGGACGGTCTTTTGCGCGGGTGACGCAGGACGGGTATTCAAACCGGCATGAGTGTCAGGCGGCGGCGCGGGTCACGAGGTGTCCGCGCCGCCTGCAGGTCAGCCGTCGTGGCTGCCGTGATCCCCGTGACCGCCATGGGCCTCTTCGGCGGCGCGGTTCAGGTCAACCGGGATCTCGACCGCGATGTCTCCGGCGTTTTCAAAGGTCAGCGTCACCTCGACCATGTCACCCTGGTTGAGCGGCCGGTTGAGCCCCATGAACATCACGTGGTCGCCGCCGCGTTTGAGCGTGTAGCTGCCGCCCGCGGGGATCTCGAACCCGTCTTCGACCTCGCGCATCAGCATCACACCGTTGCCGTCATCGATATGGGTGTGGAGCTCGACCCGCGCCGAGACATCCGAGGTCGCCGAGACCAGACGGTCCGTCTGATCGGTCGGGTTCATGATCACCATGAAGGCGGCGCCGGCCTTGGCGCTTGGGCTTGAGGCGCGGGCATAGGGATCGACCACATGGACACTGGCGGTGTCTCCGGCAAGGGCGGGGGTGGCAAGGGCAAAGGCGCAGATCGCCACGGCCCGGGAAAGCGGTTTGAGCTTCATCTGTTGTCTCCTGTCAAAGCTGTCGAATTGGGGGACATCAGATCGGGAGGGGCGGCCCCCGTGCCTGGGGGGGTCGGCTGAGCCTCCGCGCGCTGTGGCGCGTCGGCGGCCAGGAGGCTTGTCGGATGACCGGATCGGGAGCGATGACGCCAGACGCGGGCGGGGCCAGCGCCAGCACGACGCCCGCGATGCAATCGGGGCAGAGATGCGGCGGCGGGACCGGCGCGCCGCTGTCATCGATGAAGACCGTGGCAAGCCCGGCACTGGTGCAGATCACCATCTGGCCGACAGCGCCCGCACCGGGCGCAGTGGCCTGCGCCTGTCCGGTCAGCGTCAGAAGGGCAATGAGAGCCCCGGCCAGAAGCTTGCGACACATCGAAACCATCCTGGTGTCATGTAGGCTCAACCCCCTGAGGTCGACAAGGGTGATCCGACACGCATTGCCGCTTGTCCGCCGCCGCGCGCGGCCGGGCTCAGCCGCGGCGCTTGAGATAGGCCGCGATCGCGTCGAGCGCGGCGCGGATCGGCGGTTCGTTGCGGGCGTCGTGATGAGAGACCAGCCATTGGTCGCTTTCGAGCTCTTCGATCGGGTCGGAGAGCCGGGTCAGACCGGTCATGCCCCGGCCCACGAAGGTCGGCAGCACCACCCGCCCGATCCCGGCGCGCGCCAGCGCCACCGCGACATGCGGGTTGTTCGCGCGGGTTACGATATTGCCGCCGTGACGGCCTTCGATCCAGCGCATTGAGGGCGTCTCGGCGCTTTCCCAGGCGGACCCAATCCAGCCGTCAACGCGGTCATGGGCGCCGTAGACCGCAAATTTGACACGCGTGATGTGCTGTCGGGCGACCCATGGCTGATCGGGGCGCCGGTTGCGGATGCCGATGTCAATCTCGCGGCGGGCGATGTCGAGATCGAAGTCGCAATAGATGAATTCGGGCAGCCAGGGGTCACCGGCGCTCCAAAGCTCGGGGAGATTTTCGGCGAGGTCCAGCATCGTCCAGGTGCCCGCCGAGATCCGCACGCAGACCGGGCCGCGCGCGGCATCGCACCACATGTCGACCTGGCGCGCGATCTCGTCCATGCCGCGGGTCCGCTCCATCAGCGCGCGGCCGTCGGGGGTGAGCGCATAGCCTTCCGCCCCGTGAAGAAAGAGCCGCCGTCCGAGACGCGCCTCGAACGCTTTCATCCGGCGGCTCAGCGTCGCGGCGCTGACGCCGAGCACGCCGGCCGCCCGCGCCAGCCCGCCGAGCCGGGCGACGGCAGAGAAATAGGCCAGGTCGGTCCAGTCGGTGCCGGTTTTCATTTCCGCAAGTCCACCTTTGATTTCGGAGGCTCACCGGAGCCCCCGCCCTGCCCCATCTTTAGCCGCGACGAGATGGAGGTTTGCCATGATGCCATTGATCCAGCCCCTGACTATCCCAGAGGCCCCGCAGACGGAATATGCAAAGGAACAGGCGATTTTCGCCGAGCGGTTTGCCGACATAGAGCGCCGCAACCGCCCGTCGCTGCGCGCGCGGGTGGCGCGGTTCTGGCAGGTCTTCCGCCGGACGGCAGGCCGGTCACGCGCGTCAGACCGTGGCGCGCGACCGGCCCGGGGTCACTGTGCCGGCACGGCCGAAGCTTCTGGCACGGCGTCAGGCCAGGCCGTGTGATCGGTGTCGAGATCCGCAAATTTCCTGGGATCGAAAACCGGTTTGTCCACGCCCTGACTGAGCTGTTCGCGGAAGTCGTTGATGATCCGCAACGCCACCGGAAAGAGCATCATCAGCGCCAGCAGGTTCACAACCGCCAGGATGCCCATCATCGGATCCGAGAAGGAGAAGACCGCGGTGGCTCCGGGCGCGACGGCGCCGAGGAACACGATGCCGATGATCGCAATCCGCAGCACGTGAAGGGCGCCCGGTTTCTCGGTCATGAAGGTCAATGCGTTTTCGCCCAGATAGTAGTTGTACATGATCGACGAGAACGCAAAGAGCAGGATCGCGAAGGTCAGGAAATACTGCGCCCAGCTGCCCAGATGGCTGACCATGGATTGCTGGGTGAGCGCAACGCCGTCCACATCCTCGGCCCCCGGCTGGTAGACATCGCCCAGAAGGATGACGAAGGCGGTGCAGGAACAGATGATGATCGTGTCGATAAAGACCGACAGGCTTTGGGTGATGCCCTGGCTGACCGGGTGCTTCACATAGGCCGTCGCCGCCACGTTCGGGGCCGAGCCCAGCCCGGCCTCGTTCGAAAAAAGCCCGCGCCGCAGCCCGTTGGCGATCGCCGCGCCGATGCCGCCTGCAACCGCCTCGCGGATGCCGAGCGCATTGGCGACGATGTCCCAGATCACCGCCGGCAGGCTGGTGATGTTGAGGATGATGATCAGCAGCGCCATCGCCATGTAGCCAATCGCCATGATCGGAATGATCACATCCGCCGCCTTGGCGATGCGGTGGATCCCGCCATAGATGATGAAGCCGGTCGCAACCGCCAGGACCGCGCCGGTATAGACCCGAGGGATCGACATGCTGTCGAGCGCCGCCCCGGCCACCGTGTTGCCCTGGAACGCGTTGAACCCGATCGCGAAGGAGGCAATGAGGCAGATCGCGTAGATCACCGCCAGCCAGCGGTAATTCTCGCCCAGCCCGTGGATGATGGTCCGCGCCGGACCACCGCGATAGTCGCCATCGGGCTGCGTGCGCTTGTAAAGCTGGGCCAGCGAGGCCTCGATCAGGGCGGTGCACATGCCCACAAGCGCGATCATCCACATCCAGAAGACCGCGCCGGGCCCGCCCGCCGTGATCGCCACCGCGACACCGGCGATATTGCCGCCGCCGACGCGCCCGCCGACCGAGACAAAGAGCGCCTCGCGCGCGCTGATCTTGGTCGGATCGGCGGTGTCGTCATTGGCGAGCACGTTGAACATGCGCCGGAAGAAGCGGAATTGCACAAAGCCGCTCGCCCCGGTGAAGAAGACGCCGAAAATGACCAGAATGGGCACCAGCGCCCAGCCCCAGGTCAGGTTATTGATCAGATTGAAGAGTGGATCGAGTATTGGCAACGCACTGTCCCCCAGCAATTGTTAACCATTTCAGCATTGTAGCGAAAATTTCCCAGCGCGAGAAAAAAGCTCGGATGACGGCGCAGAACCGCGCGGGAGGGCGTTGAACTCCCGTTTTTTCGGCGTCTGCTGCGGGGATTGCGATGTGGGAGACGGTGGACCGGCGACTATGGGCTGGTGATCGGTATGTCGAGGAAGGCGACAAAGGAAACGAGGCCGATCAGCGTGACGATGATGGCGCCGCCAAAGTTCAGGATGTGGCGCAGGATGATGACGCGGCCGCCGGTGCCGTCTGATCCTTCGATCAGGCGGGTCGCGGTTTGACGCGCCAGGATCGCGCCCACGCCCAGAATGCAGATCGTCAGCCCGATGCCAATGGACATGGCGCCCACCAGGAGGAACCCGGGATAGATCATGTTGTTCGCCACGGCATAGAGCATGATGAGCACGGCGCCGGGGCATGGCACGACACCGGCGGCAAACGCCACCAGGCTGCTTTCGGTGCGCGTGGCCTGCGAGATCCCGGCGCTTTGGTGCGCCCCAGGCAGTTCTGCGGCCGGTGTTGCATGGGCATGGCCATGGGCGGGCGCGGCGTGGCTGTGGCCGTGGGAATGGCTGTGGCTGTGGGAATGCGCGTGGGAATGCGCATGCGACTGCGCAGGGGCATGGCCGTGTCCGGCGCCGCTGTGGCTGTGGCCGTGGCCAACCTCGCTGGGATCGATATAGCCGAGCGCGGCCCGCACCGCCTGATAGAGCATGTAAAGGCCGATCGCCGCGATGATGAGGAAACTGCCCGCCCGGACGCCGGGCACCTCGGCGAGGCTCATCCCCGTGCTGCCCCGAAGCACGATATCCGCCAGCCAGACGATGACGACGGCGGCGATCACATGCACGACGGCCACCTGTATCGACATCAGCACGCCGCGCCCGATCTGCGCGTCGCGGCCCACGAAATACGACATGATAATGAACTTGCCGTGGCCCGGTCCAAAGGCGTGAATGACGCCGTAGAGAAAGGCGATGCCCAGGCCAAGGAAGAAGGCGCCCAGATCATCGCCGCGCTTGATCGCGTTCATATGCGTGGCCACCTCGGCATTGGCCCTGCGCTGGAAGTCGACCATGAAGTCCGACCAGCGCTGCCAGAGGCCGCGATCCTCTTCCGCGATCTCGATCAGGGGCACGACGGCGCCCTGACTATCGCCCTGTTGCGCCATGCCGGGCGCGGTTGTGGCGAAGACGGCCACAAGGCCGACCAGAAGCGTTACCAGAAACATGCGGGTCAGCGGTTTTCTGAGCATTTGGATGGGCATCCTTACTCTGAACACAAGAGCACAACGGTTTGGGGCACGTCGCGAAGGGGGCCTTCGCCGGCCTGGACGCGAAACCGGCAGGACGGGTCGAAGGGTCCGTCAACACGCAGGAATTCCGCGTCCGCGAGCGTGAAGTCAAAGAAGACATCGGCGTCGTAGGTTCCGATGGCGACCGGGGTCCGGTGATAGTCGATCGGGTCTTGCGGGGTGGCGGTGAAGGTGACGGCAAACTGGTCGCCCTCGATCCTTGGGACGATCGCGTCAAAGCGGATCGGTTGCGCCGTATCGCCCGAGATCACCTGCAGGAAATAGTGCTTGTCGGTCAGCGGATCGAACAGGGCCGATTTCAGCGCCTGGGTTTCTTCGGCGGAAAACGCGCGGTCATTGTCGGCATCGAATTGCGTGATCACTCGGTTGCTGAGGAACGGGTCGAACGCCCAGTCGATCTTGAGCCCGGTCAGGGCCGTTTCGCTGAATGTCAGCAGGTATTTGACCTTGACCCAGACATCCGGGTTGGCGACCACCGGAGCCGCTGTGCTGCATCCCAGGGCAAGCCCGAAAGCGATGCCCATGAAGCCTGTCGGAGACGGAAGCGGGGCCATTTACCGTGCGATCCATGTTGCCCTGTTGCGGTCGCGACCTTAAACATTTTACGTGACATGTCAAATGCGGAGCGCGTGATGCTGCGGGATCTCATCGAGTTCGCCCAAAACCCCTATCCGTGGCATCTGGCGCCGATGGGATATGTGCGCGAGGCGCGGTTGATTGCAAAGCGGGCGCGGGATCTGGAACCCGCCTGGAGCGGGCATATTCAGGCCACGCGCCGGTGCATCGAAGCGAGCGTGGATCTCTGCCGCCGGCGCAGGACGGTGGTTGTTGTCGGCTCCGGCGTTTTGCTGGATGTCCCGCTGGAAGTGCTGGGCCGGGCCTTCGACCGGGTTGTCCTGCTGGACATCTTCCACACGCGCGCAACGCGACGGGCTGCGCGCAAGCGGTCGAATGTCGTGCTGCTCCCGACGGATGTTACCGGGGTCGTTCGACGGGTTTTTGTGGCCGCGCGGCGACGCGCTGTCGGCAGGCTGCCCAAAAGCGACCCGCCGGTGCTGGACGTGCGGGACGTGGATCTGATCATCTCGGTGAACCTTCTGTCGCAGCTTGGCGTGATCCCGTGCAATTTCCTCAAGGGACATCACCCGGCGATCCCGCCCGCGCAGCTTGACGCGTTCACGCGGGATCTGATCGACGCGCATCTGCGCTGGCTGGTGCAAAGCGCCGAACGGGTCTGCCTGATCACCGATGTTGAACGGACAGAATCGCTCACCGGCGGGGCGGTGATCCGGAAGGACATTGTCGCAGGCGTCGACCTGCCCCGGCCGGATGACATGTGGGACTGGCGGATTGCACCGCTTGGCGGCATCTACAGGGACCGGGAGGTGACGCACCATGTGCATGCGTTTCGGAATTTCCGGCCGGGGGATGGCCGGATCACCTGTCCGCCGGAGCCGTCTCGGACAGAAGCGCCTTGATGATCCGCGACTGACTGCCGCGAATTCCGGCCTCGACAATGTCTGCGGCCCGCGCCGAGTCTCCGGCAATGAGCGCATCCACAAGGCTGTCATGCACGTGATGAAATTCGGTGTCGCGGTTCTGGATCGACAGGCTGAAATGGATGATCCGTTCGTGCTGTTCGATGAGCGAGATGACCATCGCCGCGAGCCGGTCATTGCCGGACGCGGCGACAATGTAGCTGTGAAAGGCATGGTTGGCTTCGCGGTAGGCATCGCTTGTCGCGGCCCCGTCCGCCGCATGACATGCCCGCACCCGCGCCTCGAGCTCGCGCAGGTGTTGCGCATCGACACGGCCAGCGGCCAGCCGGGTCGCGTCGATTTCTAGCAACAGGCGCAGCTGGAAGACCTCGCGCACATCCTGAAGGGTGATCGGCGCGACAATGTTGCCGAGACGGCCGCGCGTGACTACGAACTGTTCCTGCCGGAGACGGCCGAGCGCATGCCGGATCGGCGCTTTGCTGAGCGCGTAGCGTTCGGCGAGCATGCCTTCGGAGACATCTGTCCCAGGCCCGAGGCGGCACAGAAGGATCTCGTTTTTCAGCAGCCCATAGGCCTTGTCATTCAGGCTGCCGCCATTGGGGCTGTTTGCCGGGACAACCGTCAGCTTTGCAGATCGTTCCTTGGCCATGTCGCCGTCTCCATTGCAGCTGTGCGCCCATCCTAGCGATGCAGGACCGGACGAACAAACGGCGCGTCGGGCAAACCGTCCGCAACCCGCCGACAAGGCGAGTTACGCTTCACTTCAGCGCCAGTCGTGATATCCCGGCGGTCAGGCCAGACTTTTCCCGGAGGTGTGATGCACAGGATTGTCGTCATTGGACGCGGTTTGATTGGCAGCGCCGCGGCGCGCCATCTCGCAGAAGGAACAGATGGTATTGTCTGTGTCGGCCCGGACGAGCCGCAAACCCGCGCGGGCCATG
>JBCCVT010000077.1:0-11585 GCA_039195015.1 Pseudomonadota bacterium | reverse complement strand
GGTCGGGCGGACCCACGGCTGGACCAGGTCTCGACCTTGCCAGTGTCGACGCTTCGGCGCCTTCAGCATCTTTGCGACACTGGCGGCGACGTGTCGGCGCAAGCCGCGCTCGCGCAGATGGCGCTGGCATCCGGGCTTTACGCCGGTCCCGTGACCGGCTCGAAAACGATGCCGACCGTGGGCGCATGGACGCCCGAACACGGTGTCTGCTGCCCCTTGATCGCGGCGGCTTCGGCCAAGCCGCGCGTGATCGTGACCTTCTACCGCGCCTACGTGACAGCAGCAGATCTGGCACCGGTGCGTGCGCTGTTCGATGCACTCAGCGCGCGCGGGTTCGAACCAATGGGCCTTTTCGCCCCGTCGCTCAAGGCACCGGAGGCCGCGGCCTGGATGTCCCGACAGATCCGCGCCCTAGCACCCGTGGCGATCATCAATGCGACGGCCTTTAGCGGCAAGGGAACCTCGGGCGCATCTCCGCTTGATGCAGGCGAAGTACCGGTTTTTCAGGTCGCGCTCTCCACATCGACGCAAGCCGCCTGGGCCGAAGCCGATCGCGGCCTCTCGCCGGCGGATCTCGCGATGCATGTGGTTCTGCCCGAAGTGGACGGACGGCTTTTTGCCGGCGTTGCCTCGTTCAAGGAGCCCGGCACGCGCGATCCTTTTCTCGAATTTGCCCGCTATGCACATTCTCCGCTTAAAACGCGGATCGAGGCTGTGGCCGACAAAGTGCGCGCCTGGACGTCACTGGCCGCGCGACCGGCGGCTGATCGTCGCCCGGCGCTCGTGCTGTCAACTTATCCCGGCAAGGACTGGAACATGGCGCATGCCGTGGGTCTCGACGCCCCCGCCTCGGCCGAGGCGATCCTCGCCGATCTGCGCGCCGATGGGTGTGACATCGCGGATGGCCCTGCTTTGATCGATGCGCTTCAGTCCGAAACCATTCGCTGGCCCATGGAGGCTTATCGCGCGGCACTCGCGTCTTTGCCCCAGCAGTTGCAGGACGATCTGTCTGTGGCGTGGGGCGCCCCCGAAGAGGATGCGCAAGCGACCGATGAGGGCTTTGCCTTTCGCGCCACCCGCCGTGGAAATGCGCTTGTGGCGCTCCAGCCGGAACGGGGCGTTCCTGCGCAGCGCGATGACGACTACCACGACCTCCATCGCGTCCCGCGCCATGCCTATGTCGCCTTCTACCTCTGGCTTCGCACGCAATCGGACGCGCTGATCCATATCGGCGCGCATGGCACGCTGGAATGGTTGCCCGGCAAATCCGTTGCCTTGTCTGACTGCTGCTGGCCCGAGGCACTGATCGGCGACCTGCCGGTGATCTACCCGTTTATCGTCAACGACCCGGGCGAGGCCGCACAAGCCAAACGCAGGATTGGGGCCGTCACACTGGGGCACATCCCGCCGCCCCTGAAACAGAGCGACACGCCCGATCGTCTGACCCGGCTCGAAGCCCTTCTGGACGAGTTTTCCAATGCCGACGGGCTCGACCCAAAGCGGCGCGATCGCTTGCAGGTCGAGATCCGGGATGAAGCGCACGCGCGCGGCGTATCGGCGGATCTGGGCGTGACCGATACCACCTGTGCGGCCGAGGCGATCACCCGGATTGATCGGTTTGTCTGTGACATCAAGGACAGCCAGTTCGGCGACGGTTTGCACATCTGGGGCCGCGCGAGGGATACGGACACCGACACCTGCGCAGCAGCCGAACGCAATGCATTGCCTTCCGCACTCAACGGGCACCGCATCGCCGCTGGCCCCTCGGGTTCACCTTGGCGCGGGCGGCGCGACGTGCTGCCGACAGGACGTAACCTTTACACCACCGATCCGCGCAGCGTGCCGACGCGCGCGGCCCATGCGCAAGGCGTCAAGCTCGCCGAAGATCTGGTGCGCCGGCATTTGCAAGACCATGGAGACTGGCCGCGCGGGTTGATCATCGACCTTTGGGGTTCGGCCACGATGCGCACCGCTGGCGAAGAATTCGCCATGGCGCTTCACCTGCTCGGCGTCCGCCCGCAATGGGACACGGGCACCGAACGTGTTTCTGGCATCGAAGTTCTGCCGATCACAGATCTCGACCGGCCGCGTCTTGACGTGACCTTGCGCGTCTCGGGCCTTTTCCGCGACGTGTTCCCTACTTTGTCGGCCCTTTTCGGGCAGGCGATCCGCGCGCTTTCGGCGCGTGATGAAGCGCCGGACTGGAATCCCTATGCGGGTCACACGGTCGAGCCGCGCGTCTACGGCCCTGCGCCGGGCAGCTATGGTCTAGGACTGACCGACACGCTTGAAGACTACACGGATGAAGGCCGCGCGCGCGCGGGCGCCGCCTGGCTTGCGGCCAGTGCCTGGGCGCTCGACGGGCAGACACCCGTCGCCAATATCGATGGCATTCGCGCGCGCGTCGCCAGCGCCGACAGTTTCGTACACCTTCAGGACCTCCCGGAAACTGATCTGCTTCTGGCCATGGACTATGCCGGGCACGAAGCCGGGTTTGCCGCCGCGAAACGGGTGGTGGGCGGGTCTGCCGCGCTCTATCACCTTGACAACACAAATCCCGATCACCCGCGCACGCGCACCTTGACCGAAGAAATCGCTCGCGTCGTTCAGGCGCGCGCCGCACAACCGGGCTGGATTGCCGGCATGCAGCGTCACGGGTTCCGAGGTGCGGCCGAGATCGCCGCAACGCTGGAACACATGGCTGCCTTTGCGCATCTCGCCGGCGTGGTGGGACCACATCTCTTCGACGTCTATCACGATGCAACGCTCGGCGATCCGCAGGTCGCCGCGTTCCTGCAGGATACCAATCCCGAGGCGTTTGCCACCATGCGGGCGCGCTTTGCGGCCCTGCAGGCCGCAGGTCTCTGGCAAACCCGGCGCAATTCCATCGCGATGGGACTGGCCGCGTCATGACGGAGCGCGCCGCTTCGACCGGTCCCGAGGCCAAGGGATGGTGCCCCGGCGCATTGCGGCCGATGATGTCTGGCGACGGGTTGATTGTCCGTGTCCGACCCCGGCTTGCCCGGTTGGGACTGGCGCAGATTGCAGGCCTCTGTGACGTTGCAGGTCGATTTGGCAGCGGGCTCGTCGACGTTACAAACCGCGCGAACCTCCAGATCCGAGGCGTGACGCCAGAAAACCATCCCGCGCTGATGGCGGGTCTGTATGCGCTTGGCCTCCTCGATCCGGACGCGGACACGGAGGCCCGCCGGAACATCCTGATCACGCCGTACTGGAGCGATGGGGATCTGTCGCAACGCCTTGCCCGCGATCTGATGACCGCCCTGCGGCAATTGCCGACCCTGCCCGCCAAGTTTGGCTTTGCAATTGATGCAGGCCCCGCTCCTGTTCTGACCAAATCGCCTGCAGACATCCGGATTGAGTATGGTGAAGACGGCATCCTGATCTTGCGTGCAGATGGTTGCGCCAAAGGCCAAATCATTTCGCCCCAAGACGCGATATCTGCACTCATGGACATGGCAGACTGGTTTGCCCAAACAGCACCCGATGATGTCACGCGAATGAAACAGATCGCCGACCGTGTGCCATCTGCCTGGCAAAGGCATACCACGGCGAATCCAGCAGCGGATCCGCGCCCCGGAGAAACCGATGCCGGTCCGATGCTTGGCCTGCCGTTTGGGCAGATCTCGGCCGATGCGCTGATTGACCTGATGGATCGATCGAACGCAACGGCCGTGCGCGTCACGCCGTGGCGCATGGTGATCCTCGAAGGGGGTCAGCCTGTCCAGTCGCCGAACACAATCACGGACGCCTCTGATCCGCTTATCGGCGTCGATGCCTGTCCCGGCGCTCCTTTCTGTGGGTCTGCCACGGTCGAAACGCGGGCCCTGGCACGCGCCTTGGCACCTGACCACGACCAGTCGCTGCATGTCTCGGGATGCGCCAAAGGATGCGCCCGGTCCCGCCCTGCCCATACCACATTGGTTGGTCGCGACGGGCGATTTGACCTTGTCCGCGACGGTCACGCATGGGATGAGCCGGACCATCGCGGACTTGCCGCCGACCGGCTGGCCCAACGATCTGAATGATTGCATGACCTACCACTACGAAACCGACGGCGCCGCCATCTACAAACAGTCCTTCGCGACCATCCGGTCCGAAGCGGATCTGGGTCGGTTCGATGCAGATGAAGAACAGGTCGCAGTGCGGATGATCCACGCCGCAGGAATGGTGGGCCTGGAAGAGCATATCCGCTTCTCGGAGGGTTTCGTTCGTGCCGCCCGCGCCGCGCTGGACAAAGGTGCGCCGATCCTCTGCGACGCGCGAATGGTGAGCGAAGGCATCACACGCCCCCGCCTGCCCGCCGATAACCCGGTGATCTGCACGCTCCATGCCGAAGGCGTGCCTGCACTGGCCGCCAACATGAGCAATACGCGATCAGCCGCCGCGCTGGAGCTCTGGCGCCCGCAGTTGGATGGCGCGCTGGTTGCAATCGGAAACGCTCCAACGGCGCTTTTTCATTTGCTGAACATGCTACAGGACCCGACCTGCCCACGCCCCGCAGCAATTATCGGCTGCCCGGTGGGGTTTGTGGGCGCGGTTGAAAGCAAGGACGCGCTTTGGTCTGATCAGCCGGTGCCTTGCTGCATCGTGCAGGGGCGGTTGGGCGGCAGCGCCATCACCGTTGCTGCCGTAAACGCCATCGCGAGCCGCAAGGAATGACGACCGGCACGATCTATGGGCTCGGCTTGGGCCCCGGTGCTGCCGATCTGATGACGGTACGCGCCGACCGCCTGTTGCGATCCGCACGACATGTGGCCTATTTTCGCAAGGCCGGGCGCCCTGGTCAGGCGCGCAGCATCGTGAACGGCATGATTCCGGCCGAAGCCACCGAGTTCCCGATGGAATATCCGGTGACCACGGAAATCCCGCTGACCGACCCGCGCTACAACCAGATGCTGTCCGCCTTTTATGCCGACTGCACAGAGCAACTGCGCGCGCTGGTGACCTCGGGCGATGATGTTGTCGTGCTCTGTGAAGGAGATCCCTTTTTCTATGGGTCCTTCATGCATCTGCACGCGCGGCTGTGCGAAGATGTCAATGTCGAGATTGTGCCTGCGGTGACCGGCATGTCCGCAGCCTGGACGGCGACAGGTCACCCCGTGACTTGGGGCGACGACGTCCTGACCGTCGTGATGGGAACCCTGCCCGAAGAAACGCTGGTCAAGCACATGCAAAGCACCGATGCGCTTGTGGTGATGAAGATCGGCCGCAACATCGAAAAAGTGCGGCGCGCCCTGCAATCCGCGCGCCGGTATGACGACGCCTGGCTGGTGGAATACGCGGCGATGGCCGATCAGACCGTGACCCGGCTCGGAGATGCTGCTGACAAGGTCACGCCTTACTTTTCAATCATTGTCGTTCACGGACAGGGGCGCCGCCCATGAGCGGGTCGCTTGCCATCATTGGGCTTGGACCGGGGCGAGACGATCTGATCACGCCCGAGGTCAGCCGGGCCCTGGAACAGGCCACTGACGTCGTCGGTTACATACCTTATGTGGAACGGATTGCCGCGCGGCCCGGCCTGACCCTGCATCCTTCTGACAACCGGGTCGAGATTGAGCGTTCGCAACATGCGTTGCAGATGGCGACCGAGGGTCGCGATGTCGTCATTGTGTCGTCCGGCGACCCGGGCGTGTTTGCCATGGCGGCCGCGGTTTTTGAGACTCTTGAAGCGGGTCCGGCGGACTGGCGCGGCACCGAGATCCGGGTCCTGCCCGGCATCACCGCCATGCTTGCTGCCGCGGCGGCGTGTGGGGCGCCTTTGGGTCACGACTTCTGCGCCATCAATCTCAGCGACAATCTCAAGCCCTTCGATCTGATCGAAAAGCGCCTGCGGCTTGCAGCCGAGGCGGATTTCGCGATGGCCTTCTACAATCCGCGCTCGACGTCTCGCCCACACGGCTTTGCGCGCGCGCTGGAGATCCTGCGGGAAGCCTGTGGCGATGCAAGGCCGATTGTCTTTGCCCGGAACGTCTCGCGCCCTGATCAGGCGATCCAGGTCATGCCACTGACCGAGGCCAAACCCGAGATGGCCGATATGCGGACGCTGGTCATTTTGGGATCGTCGCAGACACGCGTGATCCCGCGCGATCCTGTGCCGATCGTTTATACACCCAGATCGGTGTCTGCATGATCCAGCCAACGCACTACATCCTCGACGGAATGCGCCTCGGCTCGCCGAGGCATCGCGGGTCGGTCGATCATGATCACCGGTATGCCGATGGATCGCGCAGCTTCGATCTTGGCGTAGGCTCCCGTGCCGCCTGCGTTTTTCGACACAACAAGATCGATCCTGTAACGCTCCATCAAGGCCCTGTCTTCATCGGCGGTGAAGGGACCGCGCGAAACCAGCACATGCGCATCCGGAAACGGCAAAGCGGCGCGGGGCGGATCGACGAGGCGCAAGAGATAGAAATGCTGCGGGTTCGGCGCAAAGACTTCAAGATGCATGCGCCCGACCGCCAGCATCACCCGGGCAGCCGGGCGTTGCAGCGCGGTGACGGCAGCGGAAATGTCGGCGACGCTCTGCCAGCGATCGCCGGGTTTGGGCGACCAGGGTGCACGGGTCAGCGCAATCATCGGAATACCCGCGGAACCGGCGGCGGCAACCGCGTTGCGACTCATCTGCGCGGCGAACGGATGCGTGGCGTCGATCAGATGTGTAATCCCCTCCGCGCGGATGTGGTCGACCAACCCATCCGCACCGCCGAACCCACCGATGCGCTGCGGCAAGGGCTGGCGCACAGGCCGGTCCACGCGGCCAGCAAAAGACACAGTTCCACAACGGCCCTGCTCTGCGAGCACATGACACAGCGCCGTCGCCTCGGTCGTTCCTCCGAGGATCAACAGGTTTTGCGACATGGCTGAAGCTCCGTGGCTCACGATCATCGGTCTGGGCGAGGATGGACCGGATGGGCTGTCGCCCGCAAGCCAAAGAGCGCTGGCTGAGGCCGAGGTCATCATGGCCCCGGCCCGCCACTTGTCGCTTGTGCCCGAGACCGAAGCCGAGCGCATCGAATGGCCAGTACCTTTTGCGGATGGGCTCGACATGCTGGTAGACCTGCGCGGACGCCGCGTCGCCGTTCTGGCATCCGGAGACCCGTTCTGGTTTGGAGCGGGCAGTACAATCGCGCGCAGACTGGACAGCGGGGAGTGGCGCGCCCTGCCCGGCGTGTCCTGCTTTGCGCTCGCGGTTTCGAAATTGGGCTGGTCCCTGGAACACGTTTCATGCGTCGCCTTGCACGCGTCGCCCCTGACGCGGCTGCGCCCTTTTCTGGCGCCCGGCGCGCGGATCGTCACGACATTAAGGGACGGCGACGCGGTGCTTGCGCTTGGCCGATACCTGATCGACACGGGGTTCGGAGCATCTGCCGTCACGGTTTTCGAAGCGCTAGGCGGTCCGCGCGCACGGCAGAGCACATGGACGGCCGAGACACTTGAAGGATTCTTTTCGCGCCCGGTATGCGCTGCCATCGATGTGACAGGCGGCGGTGCGGTTTTGGGACACGCGACCGGGCGCGCGGACAGCTTTTTCGAAAGCGATGGCGTTATAACCAAACGCCCCGTCCGCGCGCTGACTTTGTCCGCTCTGGCACCCGGGCGTGGTGAATTGCTTTGGGACATTGGCGGCGGGTCTGGCACGATTGCAATCGAATGGTTGCTGTCTCATCCCTCGACCGCTGCAATCAGCGTCGAACGGCGCGCAGATCGCGCGCGGATGATCCGCCGCAATGCCGAAGAACTTGGCGTCGACCGTTTGCGCCTTGTCGAAGACGCCGCACCCGACTGTCTGGCGGATCTGCCGGTGCCGGACGCGGTCTTTGTCGGTGGAGGCCTTTCCGAGGCGTTGCTGTCCGTTCTGCATGCGATGCTGCCGTCTGGCACGCGTCTGGTTGCAAATGCCGTAACGATCGAGACTCAATCCCTGCTGTCAGACTGGCACGGGCGCATCGGAGGGTCCTTATTGCGCATGGATCTGGCCGAAGCAAAGGCCCTGGGGCAGGGACGCGCCTGGCAGGCAAGCTATCCGCTGATGCAATGGAGCGTGACGCTATGATCGTGGCAGGGTTTGGATGTCGCAGTAGGGCGACGGCTGACAGCCTGGCGTCGGCATTGCGTGCGACGGGTCACGGCGCGGAGGTGGAGGCGCTGGCGAGTCTGTCCGACAAGGTCAAACTCACCGCCTTTCGCGCGCTGGCAGACCGGCTTGGTCTGCCGGTAATCGCACTTGATGACGCGCGTTTGGCGCAGGTTGAAACCGCAACACATTCCACTGTCAGTTTGGTCGCCCGTGGCACGGGCAGCGTGGCCGAAGCCTCAGCGCTGGTGGCGGCTGGCTCCAAAGCCCGCTTGCTGGCGCCACGCGTCGTGTCAGGTGACCGGCTCGCGACCTGCGCGATCGCGATAGGAGAAGGTTCATGACCGTCCATTTCATCGGGGCAGGCCCGGGCGCTGCCGACCTGCTGACGTTGCGCGGGCGTGACCTGATCGCCGCATGCCCCGTGTGCCTATACGCCGGGTCATTGGTTCCTGAGGCGGTGTTGAGCCATTGCCCGACCGAGGCGCGGATCGTGAATACAGCCTCGATGGATCTGGACGGTATCATGGCCGAGATTCGCGTGGCCCATGATGCTGGCCACGACGTGGCGCGGCTCCATTCGGGCGATCTGTCGGTGTGGTCTGCGATGGGGGAACAATTGCGCCGTCTTCGTACCGAGCGGATCAACTTTACGGTCACGCCGGGGGTGCCGTCTTTTGCGGCAGCGGCGGCCTCGCTCGGGGCCGAGCTGACCTTGCCCGGACTGGCGCAATCGGTGGTTCTGACGCGGACACCGGGTCGCGCGTCGCGCATGCCGGCAGGCGAGACGCTGAAGAACTTTGCGGCCACGGGCGCCACGCTGGCCATTCACTTGTCGATCCAAAACGTCGCGCAGGTGGTCGCGGATCTGAGCCCTGCCTATGGTCCGGACTGTCCGGTGGCCGTTGTCTATCGCGCAAGCTGGCCGGATGAGCGCATCCTGCGTGCAACGCTTGCCACGCTTGTAGCCACTTTGGATCCATCGATCTCGCGCACGGCGCTGATCCTCGTCGGACCGGTCCTTGCCGGCGAGGGTTTTGCCGAAAGCTGCCTTTACGCGTCCGATTACGATCGACGCTATCGCCCGCAAAGCGCCGAAAGCCCTTGGGCCAGTTGGGAGCATGGTGATGATTAACCCGCCCGGCCTGATGATCTCGGCCCCGGCGTCGGGAACCGGAAAAACCACCGTGATGCTTGGGCTTCTGCGCGCGCTGGCCGAGGATGGCCTTGTCGTACAGCCATTTAAGAGCGGGCCAGACTACATTGATCCGGCCTTTCATCTCGCAGCGTCGGGACGGGCATCGTTCAACCTCGACAGCTGGGCGATGGATGAGACGCTGCTCGGGTCTATTTCAGCTCAGGCCACCGGGGCGGAGATCTGCGTCGGCGAAGGCTCTATGGGTCTTTATGACGGTGTGGCGACGCGCGGCCAGACCGGGTTTGGATCAAGTGCCGAGACCGCAAAACGCATGGGCTGGCCCGTTGTTCTGGTGATTGATGTGGGCGGTCAGGCGCAGTCGGCGGCGGCCACTGCGCTTGGGTTCCGGACATATGACCCCGATCTGCCATTTGCCGGAGTGATCCTGAACCGTGTGGCAAGTCCTCGTCATGCGCGCCTGACACGTCTCGGCATGGAGAAGGCCGGGATCAAGGTCCTGGGAGCCTTGCCCCGGCGCGGTGACCTGACTTTGCCAGAGCGCCATCTGGGTTTGATCCAAGCCGTGGAACATCCGGATCTGGAGGCCGCGATTGCCGGGTATGCGGCGTTTCTACGTGAGCATGTCGATATAGATGCGATCCGCGCGGCAGCCTCTTCGGTCCCTGCCAGTTCCTCATCGGCAGCTTTGCCGCACCCGCCGGCACAGCGGATCGCCCTGGCGCGAGACGCAGCGTTTTCCTTCACTTATCCGCATCTGCTGGAAGGATGGCGCCGGCAAGGTGCCGAGATCCTGCCCTTTTCGCCGCTGGCGGATGAAGCGCCCGCAGGGGATGCGGACCTCATTTGGCTGCCGGGCGGATATCCGGAATTGCATGGCGCGCAACTGGCGGCTGCCGAGACGTTTCGAGAGGGCTTGACAAAACATGCCCGGACCAAGCCGGTTCACGGCGAGTGCGGTGGATACATGGCCCTGGGCACGGCCCTGGTGGACAAGGACGGCATACGGCACCAGATGGCGGGACTGCTGGGCCTTGTGACCAGCTTCGAGAAGCGCAAGTTTCACCTGGGCTATCGCCGCGCGGTTCTGGATCAGCCGATGCCGGGCTTTAAGACCGGGATGGCTTTGCGCGGGCACGAGTTCCACTATACGACCATCATTGATGAACCCGATGCGCCGCTTGCGCAAGTCTTTGACGCCGATGGAAACCCGGTGCCTGAAACCGGGTCCGCGCGGGGCCAAGTAACGGGCACATTCTTTCATCTGATCACGGGAGAAGCGGGATGACAGGATTCGTGAGCTTTGTCGGCTCCGGGCCTGGTGATCCCGATTTGCTGACGCTCAAGGCGGTCGATCGGTTGAAGCGGGCCGACGCGGTGCTTTTTGACGATCTGTCGAGTGGGCCCGTCCTGAGCCACGCCCGTGACGGCGCGGATTTGGTTGGCGTCGGCAAACGCGCGGGTCGACCGTCTCCGAAACAACACCATGTGAGCCGGCTGCTTGTAGACTATGCCATGACCGGGCAGCGGATTGTGCGCCTCAAATCAGGCGACGGCGGCATATTCGGCCGGCTCGAGGAGGAACTTGTCGCATTGCGTGACGCAGGGGTGCCTTTCGAAATCATTCCTGGGGTGCCATCGGCCTGTGCCGCAGCGGCCGCCGCAGGAATTCCACTGACCCGCAGATTAACGGCACGCCGGGTGCAGTTTATCACCGGCCATGACACGACTGGCTCGCTTCCACCGGACCTGAACCTAGATGCCTTGGCCGACCCGATGGCGAGCACGGTTGTTTTCATGGGCAAAAGGACCTTTCCAGCCCTTGCTGACGCGTTGATCAAGCGAGGTCTTCCCGCAGACCAGCCAGCGATTCTGGCCGAAGGGGTTAGTACGGCGGATCAGTCGATAGAGCGAACGACTGTATCGGACCTTGCCCGCGCATTGTCGGAAGAAATCACTAGCGCACCGGCCCTGATCCTCTACGGCCCGCTCGCAGAAACCTGATATTGAAACCTTTTGCCTGACCTGGGCACAGATTCAATGCCGCCGCAACGAGACGGCCCAACGGTGGAACGGGAAAGACGGGGAAGCGTCTTGGACCATTGGCCCAATAAGCAGCGAGCGGCCGCACACCTGGCAATTCTGATAGAACCCTGCGTTTAGCCCGACGCAGAATTGTTGAGGGTCCATCGGTCGGCCGCGTCGACCGCGTGGATTTCGCTGAAACTAAAAGACGAGGATCCCAGGTACTGCGATATCCCGTATTGATTGACGCGCCTTTTTCTAGGCACCTAAGATCATGACCCAGCTTCTTCTCATCGGCATCGG
>JBCCVT010000076.1:0-11696 GCA_039195015.1 Pseudomonadota bacterium | reverse complement strand
GAATACCTGCGTTGCCTCGATTATCAGTTCCTCAACGAGGTCGTTGAGGTTGTCACGCTGTGGGTGCGGCTGGCCGAGCTTTATGTCGAATGGGGCGATCAGCTCTATCGGCAGGCCCGCAACGACGTGTCTCGGTTTGCCCAGGCCCGCGAGAAGTACGAACAGGTGATCACCATCGGTGACGAGGTGAATGACAGCTCGCCGCTTTATGCCAGTCCCAGGTTCCAGGCGATCCGCACACGTGCGGTGTCGATCATCAACAACCTTTTCATCACGGCCCAACCAAACACGGACAATCCAAAACTGGCGCTCGCGATTGCGCGCGCCCGCATGCAGATCCGCAAGATCGACGCCGAGCTGAACTATATCGGGCTTGGCGTCTACGTCCCGCCTTTCAGCTTTGAATACCTGCAGAACATCGCGCGCTACTTTGCCCAGCACGCGTCACAGGTCGAACAGATGTATATCCAGTTCCAGTCAACCGGTGAGAATGAGGAACTGCGCGCCCAGCAAATGGCGCAGCAGGTCGACCTTGCCGAAGCCTCCGAAGAACTGGAGCGGCGCGGGCTCGATGAGGCGCGAGCCGGCGTCGACGTGGCGCGCGCGAACCGCGACGCGGCACAACAACAGCTGTCGAACGCACAGCAGGCGGCCGCCGCTTTCGACGCGGTGCGCGGCCAACTCCTTGATCTTGCGGTCATTCAGGCGTGGTCCTCGGCGGCTGCGGTCGACGAGGATGACGAGGTTCGCCAGACCACATTGGACTATGGCCACTTTCACGCGGTTGACGAACGCCGCAGCAAGGTCCTTCAGGATCTGGCCTACCACCGCGGACGCATTTCCAACGATCTTGAGGCAGCCCGGCTGGCGCGCGAAATCGCGGCGGCAGATGCCTATCGTGACGTCGCCAATGCCCAGATCGATCAGGCACAGGCGCGGGTCGACGTTGCACGCCAGCGGATCCAGATCGCGCGGCTGCAAAAAAACCATGCCGAGGACAATCTAAACTTCCTCAAATCAAAGGAATTCACGGCGGCCATGTGGTACGACATGGCGCGCGAGGCGCGGCGTATCACCCGGCGTTACCTTGATGCGGCGATCGAGATCGCCACGCTTATGGAAAAGGCCTACGAGGCCGAAACCGGCCGCGATCTGCGGAAGATCAAGTTTGAATACGGGCTCGACCACATAAACGGTCTGCTCGGGGCCGAGGCGCTTTTGCTCGACATCGATTACTTCACGCTCGATCATGCCCGAACGCGGTCGAAGCGCGCGCCGATGCGGCAATCGATCTCGGTGGCCGACAACTTCCCTGTGGCGTTCGAGCAGCTCTTGTCGACCGGTACAGCCATGTTCGAAACAACGCTGGAACACTTCGAGCGGCGGTATCCCGGCTTCTATTTGCAGAAGGTCAAACAGGTCGAGGTGCGCGTCGTGGGCCTCACCGGAACCGAAGGTCTTCACGGCACGCTGCGCAATGTCGGGCTCAGTCAGGTGCGCCACAAGAGCGGCGGCATAGAAAATCAGATCTATCCCGGCGACGTGATGCCACTGTCCGAATACGATGTCCGTCACGATGCCATCGTTTTCCAGCACGACCCTAAGGATCTACGGCTCTTTGAAAACAATGGTGTCGCGACCATGTGGCGGCTCGATTTGCCGCTGGCGACGAACACCTTCGATCTACGGCACATCCTCGATGTGCAACTCATCATCTCCTATGACGGGTTCTTCGATGCTGGGCTCGAGTCCACGGTGGTTGCGACGCTGCCCACAAGCAGTTCCGCGTCCAACAGCATCTCATTGCGGCTGTATGCACCGGACGAGCTCTTCTTCCTGCGCGCCAACGGATCCTGCGGGTTCGCACTTACTCCAAACCTGTTCCCAGCGAACCAGATCAACCAGGTGCTGACCGGCTATCACCTGCGAGTGCAGGGGGCGGCCGCCGCGGGTCTGACCTTGACGGTCGAGTTCGAAAATCTCGGGCAAAGCCACAGCTTTACCTTGGACGCAGATGGGCGGGCCTCGGGCGCGGATTTTGCGGGACCGATCGGTCAGTCGCTGTTCGAGAACCTGGCGTTTTCGATCGATCCTGCCGCCAATCCGGGTGTGGATCTGTCGCAGATCGAGGATCTGCAGCTGGTCGTCGAATACGACTTCGACTACCGCAGCTGAGGAGCCGACATCATGGAAAAGAACGGTGCAGCACCCACAGCGGTTGCCCCGCCGTCCGGCACGGGTTTCACGGCCGGGCTGGGCGAAAATTTCTCGCTTGATCTGAATAGCGGACAGGTAACGTTCTCGATCCCCTTTGATCTGCCCGACGGCGTTGCGGGCCACAAGCCGAACGTGACGCTTGAATACGTGCATGGTCAAGGCAACGGACCCTTTGGGCAGGGCTGGCGGCTCAAGATGCGCGAGATCTCCCGCCGTCTCGACCTTGGCACGCCCGAGGCCGAGGCGCGCGAAGTGTTCTTCGACGGCCCAAACGAAATCCGCGAACGCGGTGATGGCAGTTTTGCCTCGATCCGTGAAAGCATGTTTTCCCGGTATGAACGGCAAGGCGACGGGTGGCTCATTCGCGAGAAAGACGGACGCCGCGAGATTTTCGGCGACAGCGCAACCGCACGCATCGCCGACCCGGATCATCCCGACTGCCCCGTGACCTGGATGATGGAGCGTGCCGAGGATGTGAACGGCAATGCCATCACCTACGCTTATGACAGCGTCGAGGGCTGGGCCTATCTGCGCACCATCACCTACGCCACCTATACGGTGCGGTTCGAATACGAGGATCGGCCCGACCTCGTCACCAACGGGCGCGCCGGATTTCTGCGCAGACTGACGCGCCGTTGCGCCTCTATCACGGCCGAATTGACTGCGACGGGCGAAGTCTTTCGTCGGCTGAACCTCGGCTACGAAACCGGAGCCACGGGTCAATCCATCCTGGTCTCCGCGCAGCTTTCTGCACATCGAACCGGATTGCCAGACGTCGTGAAAAACCCGCTGCGTCTGAGCTATTTGGATTTTGACGCGAGCATCGTCGCGCTCGACCTGATCGAAGGCGTCGGCGGATCACAACCGCCATCGCTTGAGGATCCCGAAACCGCGCTCGTGGCGCTCGATGACCTGCCGCTGCCCGGGGTGGTCGCGAATGTGAACGGCCGACTTACCTATTGGGGCAATGACGGGCGAGGCGGCTGGACGCTGCCGCGCCCGCTCGACCAGACCCCTCACATGCGGTCCTTCGGGGCGGACGGGATCCAGTTTCTCGACATGAACGGTTCGGGCCGACCGGACATGTTGGTAGGTATCGGCGGCAACCCTCTGAACGGATACTACGAAAACAAGGGCCGCGATGGTTTTGGTCAGTTTGTGCCACGCCCTGCGGGATCAAATGCGTCCCCGCCGCTTGAATCCGCGCGGCTCAGGGTGGCGGACACCACCGGCAACGGGCTGGTCGACGCGCTCTATTCCGAAGGGCGCGGCCTTGTCACCTATCGCAACGCGGGACGATCTGGCTGGGCAGAGCCGGCCATAGCGCCAAAACCGGAACCGATCACGCTCGCCGATCCGCTCACCCATCTGGTGGACATGACCGGCGACGGGATGCCCGATCTGGTGCGGGTGCGCTCGGGCGCAGTGACCTATTGGCCAGCCCTGGGCCATGGTCGTTTTGGCGACCCGGTCGAAATGGTCGCGAGCCCCCGTCTTGCCGGGATCCACCGCACGCCCGGGCAGGTCATGCTGCTTGACGTCGACGGCGATGGTTGCGCCGACATGGTGCGGATCGGTCCCAAAGGGATTGAGATCTATCTGAACCAGCACGGATCCGGCTTTGCAGCACCAGTGGTCCATTCAGTGATCCCGACACCCATCCCCGGCTCTGTGCGCGCCGCCGATTTTCGCGGCAACGGTCGGTTCGGGCTGGTCTATTCCACGCAGCGCGGGTCGGGGATCGCGCATGTCCATCTGCACCTCGGCGACGACACCCGCCCTTACCTTTTGCAATCCGTCGACAACGGGATGGGGCTCGAAACGACGATCTCGTACCAATCGATGACGGAAATGGCCTTGCGCGACAGGGATGAGGGGCGTCTTTGGGCCACCTCCATGCCGTTTCCGATCTGGGTGGTATCCGCGACCGAGGAACGCGACACCGTGCGCGGTCGCTCGGCGCGCTGCGAGTACCGGTACCACGACGGGCATTTCGATCCGTTGTTCCGACGGTTCCAAGGCTTTGGCGATGTCGACAAGATCGAGCTTGGGGATGCCACGCACCCCGACACCCGCACGCAACACCGATTCCTCATGAATCGGTCCGGCGCGCCGGGTGCGACCCGCTCCGACGCCCACCTCGATCGCCTTCTGGCCGAAGTGACCGTCTTCCAACTGGACGGCACGGCTGATGAAGACCGCCCGATGCAGCGCGAAGAGACGACGTATTCCGTCGAGGTTTTGGAGAATCTGCCCGACGGGTCTGAACGTGTGTTTGTCGCCGTCAACACGTCGCGGCAGATTTGTATCGACCGGACCAACGATGAGCGGGTTGAAGAGCGGTCATTCGAATATGACGCCTTCGGCAACGTGACGCTTGAGACGGTTGTCGGAACCGGCCTGCGTGACGGCGCACCCGCCGATGAACGGAGCGTGACGACCGAGATCACTTACGCCACCAACCCCGACCAAACGATTTTCAAAGCCGCGCAAACTGTCAAACGCGATGCCGGTGGAGCAATCATCCTCGAACAACGCATGGCCTACGATGGGCAGCCCCTCGGTCAGCTGACCAGGGGCCATTGCACGCGCGAAGAACACCTCGCCCTCTCCGAGGCGGACTTCGCGCAGCATTATGCGGGCATGGATCGGGCCGCGCTTGGGTATTTCAATCAGCCCGATGCCGATGGTGCGGCGGCGGTATTCGCGCTGTCGATGGAGAAGACCTACGCGCCGGACGGTAATCTCCTCGCCGAGACCACTGGCGCCGGGCGCAACGTCACCCGGACATTCGACGCTGACGGCCTGCACATGCTCACCGAAGAAACCAACGGCAAAACCAGCACCTATGTCCCCGATCCGATCCACGGGAAGCCTCTGCGGATCACCTCGGCCGCGGGCGGTGTCGTTCGGATGCGGTATGACGCATTCGGTCGGCTCAGCCATTTCCTGCTGGCTGATGATACCGAGGCAACGGCCACGCGGATCATTGAATACGATGACACGAGCCTGCCGGTGTCGCTGTCCACCAGCTACCGCATCGACACCGGAACGCGGTCTTTTACGCGGACCTATCACGACGGTCGCGGGCAAGAGGTCCAAAAGAGGGCCGAGCGCGCGCCCGGCGATGTGGTGGTCAGCGGTTGGTCAGTTCAAAATGCATTCTCGCAGACGGTCGAGGAATTCGAGCCCACGCTTGGCACATCGCTCGAATTTGCGGTGCCAGACACGACCGGATTACCCTCTCGCAGGACGCGTTTTGATGCTCTGGGGCGGCCCGTAGGTTCGGTCAACTACAACGGCGGGACCTCACGCGTCGACTACGCGCCATTCCGCATCACGACCTGGTCGGCCAATGACGAGGAACCCGGACATCCGGAGTTTGATACGCCGCGTGTCGAGGAGGTCGACGTCTGGAACTTCCGCACCGCGATCGTTGATCAGGGTCCCGACGGTCCCGTGAGGCTTGGTTTCCGGATCGGCGATTTTGGCGAGCTGCTGGAGCATTCGGACGCCATCGGGACGATCGCATCCTACAGCTACGACCGGCGCGGCAACAGGTTGCAAGTTACTCACCGCGACGCGGGACGGCGCGAGCAGTGGTTCGACGCCCATAACGACGCAGTGCGTGCGCGTGATGCCAAAGGGCATGACGTGACCGCCGAGCGCGACCGCGACGGCCGTGTCACGCGGGTCGTGCTGAATGGCAATGAGATCGAACGGTTCACCTATGGCGACACCGACCCCAATGCCGACGGGCGGCTTGTGCACGTGACCTACGGGGCAGGAGAGCAGCGGTTCACCTATACCGACCGCGGCCACCTGGGCGCGCACCAGATCACGATGGACGGCCAGGACTTTGAATTCGCCTATACGCTCAACGACATGGGTCGCCAGACATCGCTGACCTATCCCGATGGCACATTGCTGACGCGCAGCTACAGCGCCAATGGCATGGTCACTGGTATCGATGGCGTGATCGATCTGATCACCTATGACGCCCGCAACCTGCCGATCGAGGTCCGCTACAGCAACGGTGTCACCTCCACCTATGACTACGAACCCGGTGTCGGGCATCTGCGCAGCCAACGCACGGTCGGACCAGCCGGTGCGGTGATCGAGGATGTGACCTACTCCTACGACGCTCTGATGCGGCTCGTTGCGCGGGATGACACCGCGCCGGGCGGCGAACGGGTAGCTTGGACGCATGACAGTCTCGACCAAATGACCGGTGCGAGCTTTGAACGGGGCGGCACGGTCGACAGCCTTGGTTTCACGCACGCCAACACGTTCAATCTCGAATCCATTGGCGGCAGTGGCTGGACGCTGGGTTATGGTGACACCGCACGCCCCGACCGGCTTACAGAGATCACCGAACCGGGCGAGTCTGCGCTGGCCGTGACCCATGACGGCAATGGCAATCTCGAAGCACTGCCAGGTCAGGTTCTTGAATACGACTTCAAGAACCAGCTCGAACGCGTCACTCTGAGCGACGGTACCGAGGTGCGCTACGCCTACGACTATCGCGGCAACCGGATCCGGCGCGAGGTCACCCGGGGCGGCACCACAACTGTTACGATCTATCTTGGCCGCATGGTCGAAATCACCAATGGCCAGACCACACGCTACGTGCTGCTCGACGGTCAGCGCGTGGCGATGGACCGAACGGGTGCGCGACGCTGGTTCCACCTCGACCACCTGGGCAGCGCCACGCGGTTCAGTGATGAGACCGGAACGGTGATCGCCGAAATCGCCTATGCGCCCTTCGGCACCGAACGACGGCGATCCGGGTCACCGCCCTTGCGGATCTTCTCGCTCCATGACTACGACGAGGTCACCGGACTGATCTACATGGCGCTGCGATGGTATTCGCCGGATGCCGGTCGATTCCTGACGCCCGACCCTTTGTTCCTGCACGAACCCGACAGGGCCGAGGATTCGCAGGTCATGTTGCGGCTCTACACATTCACCGGAAACCGTCCGAGCGACCGAAGCGACCCGCACGGGCTGTCTTTCTGGAGCGTCTTCGGTGCGATCGTCGGCGTCATTATCGGCATCGCGCTTGCTCCAATCGCGCTCGCTGGCATCGGGATGATGCTCGGAGGCCTCCTGACACTCAATGTCGTGAGCCTTGTGGCCGGTGCGCTGATCCTCGCGCCATTGATCGGCATCACGACAGTCAGCTACGCGATCGCGCACAACAACCAGGGCCAACCGCTGGGTGAGTTTTTCCGTGGTTTCATGATTGGCATGAACGCGGGCTTGAACGCAGGCGTTTTGACCATGCTGGGTGCGGGCTCGCTGGGCGTGGCGATCGGCGTGTTGGGTTTTCTGGGGTCGATCGACGGCATCGCCTCGAGCGAGGTCTATCAGGGGATCATCGGCTGGTCGAACTGGGTCAGCCCGATGTCCTGGCTCGTCACGATCCCCGGCGCGCTCATGTGGATGCTCAATGGTCTGGGTCATCTGATCTTCTGGTCCTTTCCGCAACTCTGGAACGGAGGGATCCAGGCATTCCGTATCACCGGTATGCGAATGGACTGGCAGACTGGCATGCTCTCGACCCGAGGCGGTTGGATAACAGCGGGCATGCCGGCCAACGCGCTGGCATTCAACATGGGCAACTTTTCGTGGGTACACCCGCGCTCGGGTGCGGATTGGCACATGGATCACGAGGCGGGTCACAACCTCAACCTCGCCGTCTTCGGTTCGATCTTCCACTATATCGGTGCGATCCACGAGGTGCCGCTTGGCGCGGGTCTCGGGGCCTTTGCGGAAATTCATGCCGAAAGCAATAACGGAGGTCCCGGTATGTGGAGCTGACTGGCGCGCGTGTTCGGAACTTTGCAACGCATAGGCAAGACAACCGCGCAGTCGCACGATCCGACGCGCGAGGTTCCCGGCTGGAAACAGGGACACTCGGGACTATGTCCCACCCAAGGGAAACAACGCCATTTGGCGAGGCACCATGCTACAGGACAAGCACGCAGAGCTTCTGGCCGAAAAGCGCAAAAACCTGCTTGAGCGTCTCATAGTCGAAGTAAGCCGTAGCGGGTTTGACCTATACTATGCGCCGACCAGCCAGGTTGCGCGCTACCTGCTTGATTATGCACGGAACACGGCAAAGCTCAACGCGGATGAACTTGCCCTTTTGGAGGGTTTGGACCTTCGGGACGTCGAGGTTATCCTCAGCATAAAGCCCAAGGCCCATTAAGGGTCCGTTGCGCTGCTTTGCGGCGTTCCACGGCTGACTTAGGTTCCGTCGACAGTTCGTCAGGCCGGCACCTTTACGAGCCGACCTTAGAAGATCGGGTTGAGTAGGCGACAAGTCTGGAGCGATTCAGACGCTCGCGGCGATGGAATGCGCAGAACCGCAAATAGTGCCATGCTCATCCGACCACAGCCCTCTCCGATTGCCTAGTCCAAAGGCGGTAGCCTGTGTTCAAAGAGGAATGACTTCACGATCGAGGTGTTGGTCTCAGCCCTGTCATGGAACGGCAAAAGTATTTCGTCCAACTCGGCGACATCCTTCAGCAGGAGCCGTGCAACATAGCAATCGTCGCCAGTGACCCGATCACAGGACACAAAACGCGGCTGGTCCTCGATCATCTTTTCAACGATGTGCAGTTGCCCACTGCGCGGTTTGATCCGGACAAGCGCCTGTATCGCATAGCCAAACCGGCGCGGATCGATCCGTGCGCCGAACCCGGTCACAAAACCGTTGTCCTGCAGGCCGCGCAACCGCTCGCCAACCGCCGGCCCGGTGAGGCCCACTTCCTTTCCGACATCGGCAAGACTGGTGCGGCCGCGAGATTCGAGAATCTCGACTATCTGGTGATCTGTTTGGTCCAGCACTTTCGACATGCAGATCAATTTATCCAGTCAAGCAACGATACGAAAGGTTTTTGTCCGAACCACAATCGACAGTGCTGGGACAGTCTCTCATCCGTTCCGCTAGGATCCCGTCAACCAATGACAGGAGCTTCCGATGCACATTCAACGGATCGCGGCGTTCAGCCAAGGATCAGAGGGCGGCAACCCTGCCGGAGTAGTTTTGTTAAACGCCGCCGCGAACGAAGACGACATGGCGCGGATCGCAGCCGAGGTCGGGTATTCCGAAACCGTATTCGCATTCGCCCAGGATGCAGCGGGCAAGTCCTGGCGTGTTCGCTACTTTTCACCCGAATCCGAGGTGCCGTTTTGCGGCCATGCCACGATCGCCCTCGGCGCAGCTCTGGGGAGGCAAAACGGTGAAGGCACCTATTCTCTCGATCTGAACGATGCCACCATCACTGTGGAAGCCGAGGCGTCACCAATCGGGATGATGGCAACGCTATCTTCGCCTCCGACGAAAAGTCGCGCGATGACGCAGGCCGAGATAGACGACATCATGGCTCTGTTCGGCTTGAGCGAGGCCTACCTGGACGCTCGTCTTGCACCCGCCCGTATCCACGGCGGCGCAAACCATGTCGTTCTGCCCCTGAAGGACCGCACGCGGCTGGCCGCTATGGATTATGATCTGGACGAAGGGCGCGCTGTGATGCGCAAACACGATCTAGTGACCGTGATGTTGTTGCACATCGAGGATGATCGTACCTTTGTGGTGCGCAACGCTTTCGCCTCGGGCGGCGTTCTTGAGGATCCGGCAACAGGTGCGGCGGCGGCAGCTTTTGCCGGTTATTTGCGCGACAGCAACTGGCCGCATGGCGGAAGCTTTTTCATTCGCCAGGGCGAAGACATGGGTAGCCCGTCCCTGATCAAGGTGTCGATGACCAACACAAAAGGCGCTTCGGTCTGGGTATCGGGCAGCGCGCGGGATATCTCGTGAAGTCCCCTCCCGAGGTGATCAAGACCAATGTTGACGCCTACAACCGCAAGGAAGTCGCGGCAATGTTGGCGTGCTTGTCGGAGGACGTTGCATTCGGGAAAATCGATGTCGGGGTACCTCCGAGCTTCGCCAAAAGGCTGTCGGCCACAAGTGAGACATGCGCTTCTGCAATGGAAGACCGATGGACCGAGATCACAACATCAGGCAATGACGGAAAACCCTTCCGTCCATCGATGATCTTGAGACCGGCGGGGATGATCGAAGCCTCCATCACCGACACGCCGGAATTCTCAAGGATGGCCCTCTCCATCACACCGATACTTCGCGTGGAGTAAGCCACATGCCAGGAGCGATCAATGCGACGCAACGCATCCAGCGCAATGTCCCGGCAGACACATCCCACCGGAAACAGCACGAGCGACAAAGGCGCCACCGGGTCGTCCAGATAGTCTGGCGCTGCCACCCAGTGCAGCGGTTCGTACCGCGCAATCTCTCCCGCGACCGCGGTCTTTGAGTGGGTCGCAACGACGATATCAAGCGCTCCTTTGTCCAACTGCGGCAGCAGTTCGGATGAATTGTCGCACGTAACTTCCAATTGCAGCCGGGGATGGTCCTTGCTGATGCTCGACAGAATTTGTGGCAGAAGGAATGTTGCGTAATCGTCCGGCGCGCCGATCCTAACCAGACCGGCGGCCTCGGGCCTTTGAATGTGGGACAGCGCAGCGTCATTCGCGGCGAGGATACGATTGGCGTACACCAACAAAGCCTCTCCTGCGTGGGTGGTTGTGACGGATTGGCGGTTCCGCTCGAAAAGACGCTTGCCGACAATGTCTTCAAGCCGCTTGATCTGCAGGCTTACCGCAGACTGCGTGCGCCCAATCGCAGTTGCCGCTTGCGTAAAGTTCAGTTGGGCCGCCACGGCCACAAAGGATCGAAGGAGATCGATTTCGAGGTCGCGTTTCATAACTCGTTGATAACGGATTCTCATCACGTTCATCAAATCTATTCGTTTCACTAATCTCAGCTGCTGCGCCTATTCTGAGCGTGGAGGTGTTAAACATGTTGGGAATTCTTGCTCAGAGTATGTTTGTGGCAACGCGCATGTCGCCCATGGCTATGACGGAACCAAAGAGTGATCGGCGCTGCACGTGGAACGAGGGTATCAATTTGGAGCGCGGCGAAAACCACAAAGGAACCTTAGACCATGCCAAGACCCGCCCCTCAGACAAAACTTGAGGCTTTCAACGGACTTCATCGCGGATCTGACGCCTTCCTGATGCCGAACGTCTGGGATGCCGGGACCGCGCGCATACTCGAAGGGCTCGGTTTTCCGGCTTTGGCGACGACGAGTGGCGGGCTGGCACTTGCGTTGGGAGTGCGGGACTCCAGCGGATCTCTGTCGCGTCAACAGGTGTTGGAAAATGCCCGTTTGATCGTAAACGCGACCTCTCTTCCCGTCTCCGCCGACTTGGAAAACGGATTTGGGCATGCACCGGAAGAGGTCGCACAAACCGTGCGGGCGGCTTGGGACGTTGGTTTGTGCGGTGGCGCGATCGAAGACGCAACCGGCGATGCAAGCGACCCGATTTACGACTTCGACCTTGCTGTCGAACGGATCCGCGCGGCCGCGGCGGCAAAACCCGACAAGGCG
>JBCCVT010000075.1:0-11898 GCA_039195015.1 Pseudomonadota bacterium | reverse complement strand
TGTCGAACACGGGCCCGACCGCATGGGCGAGGTGCTGACCTTCCCCGGCACCGATGGAACCGACCACAAGGCCCGGATCGTCGACCCGGTTTTCTACGACAAGGACGGAGAGAAACAGAATGTCTGATCCTGTTCCCGCCCTGCGCGACGCCCAATTCGACGGTCTCGTCCGCATCACGGCCCAGGCCCCGCAAGGGATGATCACCCTGCGCGGCGATCTCGGCGCGGCATCCGTGATCGCCGCCGCAACCGAGGCGACCGGGCTCGACATGCCTGACCCGCTGCGCGCCAACTGCACGGACGATCACGGTCTCTGCTGGATGTCCCCCGACGAGTTACTGGTGCTCTGTCCCTACGACGCTGTGGCGACCGCGCTCGCCAGGATGCACGAGACGCTTGCAGAAACGCATGCGCTCGCCGTCGACATGTCCGACGCGCGGGCCAGTTTCCTGGTCACCGGGCCGCATATCCGCAACGTCCTCGCCAAGCTCACGCCCGCCGACCTCACCGAGCCCGCTTTCACCATCGGCACCTTCCGCCGCACGCGCCTTGCCCAGGTTCCCGGTGCTTTCTGGCTGCGCGACAACGAAACCCTGCAGCTGATCTGCTTCCGATCGGTCGCGGGCTACGTGTTTGATCTGCTCAGATCCTCGGCGCATCCGAGCGCATCTGTCGGGTTCCACTGACGCGCCCGGACATCCCGTCGCAGTGCTTGCGCCGTCACTTGGGCTCTTTGGCCAAGTGTCGTATCCTGGGGCTGTCTATCGAAAGGACCGGTGATGCGGCGAACGGCTGTAACGGTGGCGATTGCACTGCTGGCCACGCCAGCGGTGGCGCGGTCGGTCACCTTTGACTGCGCAGTCAACACGACGGATCAAGGCTGGATCTCTCCGCGTATCACCGTGACGGTGGATGTTGAGGCCAATCGCGCGGCCGTCCAGGACGCGCTCACCGACCGATACAATGCGGGCCAACCGGTCGAGGCGCGCCTCAGGACCAGGCGCAACGGACAAGTACGGGTCAGCTGGGATCTGCCGGGCCTGCGCAGCAATCGAGCCGTAAATTGGTCGGCTCAGATCGACCCCGCTGACGGCAGTATCTTGTCATGGGTCTATTGGCCGAGAGTGGGCGAAGGACGCGATGCGCCACCCAAGGCCCGCGGCCGCTGTGAAACAGTCAGTGCGCCCAGCCTCCTGAGATGATCTGACGTCAATTAACGTCGTTTTTCTTGTGTCTCTATTTCGCGTCACGTAAATTGAATTCACAAAAACATGGAATAGAGCAATGAAAAAACTTCTCTTGATTCTCGCCTCTTTGATCGTGTTTCCGATGGCAGCGTCCGCGCAGGGCGTGACCTATGAATGCGAGCTGAGCAACAACGAAAGCTATGGGTGGATTTCACCCAAAATGATTGTCTCGGTCGATCCGGACAAGAATGCGGCTGCGGTGCTTGACGCCTACATTTATCGACAGCATGAACACCCCATCCCCGTCGAATTCCGGCAAACGCGCAACGGCCTGTACAAACTGAAATGGTCGCTGAGCGCGGTTCCGGCCGCCGCACGCACGATCAAGGCGTCGTGGTCGGCCACACTGGATCCAAAATCCCAGGTCATACGCGCCCATGCGATCCTGAACGGGTATGACAATCGCCCCAGCGGTCAAGGCCGCTGCAAGGTCGTCAAGAGCAAGACATTGCTCCAAGGCTGATGCCCCGGAGGCACCTGCGCTGATCAGATCCGCTGCCATAGGCTCCCGGTCATGGCGGCGGAGGCAGAGAATTCCGACCGTGGGACTTGACCTTAGGTCGGCTCCGCCGCATGTAGCCGGGGAAACAACCACCAAATCGCGGGGGGCCGTCTCATGGCTTTTGAACTTCCTGATCTTCCTTACGCGCACGACGCTTTGGCGACCAAGGGCATGTCTGCCGAAACGCTGGAGTTTCACCACGACCTGCACCACAAGGCCTATGTTGATAACGGCAACAAGCTGATCGCCGGGACCGAATGGGACGGCAAGTCGATGGAAGAGATCATCACGGGCACCTATGACGCCTCCGCCGTGGCCCAGAACGGGATCTTCAACAACATCAGCCAGCTTTGGAACCACAACCAGTTCTGGGAGATGATGGGCCCGGGCGAGCACAAGATGCCGGGCGAACTCGAAGCCGCAATCAATGCGAGCTTCGGCTCGGTCGATGAGTTCAAATCGCAATTCGCCGCTGCCGGTGCCGGTCAGTTCGGTTCGGGCTGGTGCTGGCTGGTCAAGAACGCGGATGGTTCGCTGGCGGTCACCAAGACCGAAAACGGGGTGAACCCGCTCTGTTTCAACCAGACCGCGCTTTTGGGCTGCGATGTGTGGGAACATTCCTATTACATCGACTACCGCAACAAGCGCCCGGCCTATCTCGACAATTTCCTGAACAACCTGGTGAACTGGGAGAACGTCGCAAGCCGGATGTGAGCCTGACGCCACGCAGATTTCCAAAGGGCCTGCTGGCAACCGCTTGCAGGCCTTTTTCTTGCGCTCCATGCGGTCTTCATCGAACCCGAGCCACGGCCCCGGGTCCAAAAACGGACGCTCCGGCTCGAGACCTGGTCCCGAACAAACGCTGCGAAACTGTGTGCGGCGCCAGAGCCAAAACCGGGCCGCATCGTGCAGGTTTTACTCCGGCCTCCCATCAGTCCCGCGATACCCTGTGCGACAAGATCCCGGCCTCTCAAGGCAGCGCAGGTACCACCCGGTAAACTGCCGGACAAACGCCGCGCGCCGCACATCCGCGGTTGGGTCGAATGCAACACCGCTCGTTGCGCGCTAGCCGCCTGACGGGGTCTGGACTTCGCGCCAGCCCATGGCGCGGACCACCTGAATTGGTGCCCGGATGCCCTTGAGCTCCATCTCGCCCACCGGTTCTGTATGCAGGCGATCCTCGACCGCGGCATGGGCGCGCGGGCTCAGCAGGATCTCCCCATCCGCAGCCTGATCGCAGAGGCGCGCAGCGAGGTTCACGGCGGTGCCGGAGGCCGTGTATTCGTATCGTCCGGAGGCCCCGACCATCCCCACGGTCGCATAGCCCAGCGAAATCCCGACGCCAAAGCCCAGCCGATGACCCAGCCGGTTCCAGGCCGTGCAGATCCCGGCCATGCGGGCGCGCATGGCAAAGGCCAGGCCCAAGGCGTCGCCCGTGGGGTCGTCGCAGGGCAGAGGATCGTTGAAAATCACCATGATCCCGTCGCCCATCCGATGGTCGACACCCCCGCCATGGGCTGCGATCAGCTCGCCCATCGCCTCATGGTAGGTCTTGAGCACCTCGATCGTTTCCTCCGGCTCGGCCGCCTCGCAAAACGCGGTGAACCCACGGATGTCGCAAAAGAGCGTGGCGATCAGCGCGCGGTGGCTGCGCAGCAGCGCATCATCTCCTGCCGTGACCACAGCATCGGCCACAGCGGGCGACAGGAATTGCCGCAGTCGGCTTATGCGTTCGATCTCGCCGACCTGAGCCAGCACCCTCTGCTCCAGCCCGGCATTCAGCAACTGAACCTCGCGCGTCTTTTCCTGCAAGGCCCGGAATTGCCGCACATTTTCGATGGCAATCACGGCCTGCGCGGCAAAGGATTGCACCAGAAGGATGTCATCCTTGGAGAAGGGGCGCGGTTCATCCCGAGGCAGGCAGAGACAGCCGATGCCGTCGCCTTGCGACACCAGCGGCACGATCAGACGGCTTCCGGCGCCCATGCCGTCGATTAGGGTCCGGGACGGAGATCCTCCTGACCGGTCGTCGGGCGTGGCGCGCATGTCTTCGATGTGCATGACCTGCTTTTCAAGTATTGCGCGCGCCGCGAAATCCGTTTTGGGGTCCATCGAAACCCCGCCCTTATCGTAGATCGTCACCGTCTCGTCCGGCACATCCCGATGTGCGACCAGCCGCTGCGCCGGATCGCCCGCAGAGCCCATGATCAGCATCGCGCTGCGCGCGCCACACAGCTTTTGCGCCAAATCGACGATCCGGTCGAACACGGGCTGATCGTCATCGCGGCTCTGGCTGATGACCTGCATGATCTCGCGCAGGGCGGCCTCGCGGTCGAGGCGCGCTGCAACGTTCTGAAACTGGCGTACATTCTCGATCGCCATCACGGCCTGTTCGGCAAAGGTCTGCAACAGCGCGATCTGGTCGTCGTCAAAGGGGCGCACCTCGTGCCGATAGACCGTCAGTACGCCGATGCAATCCTCCATCGTCAACAGCGGGACCTGCAGCAACGTGCGAATGTTGAACCGATCGACCGACATGGTTCGGTCCGGGGCTCCGGATCGGTATCGATCGGTGTCGCGGCTGTCGGGGATGTGCACCGGCGCGCGGGTCAGCGCGGCAAGTACAAAACTCGATGTGACGTCATTGGCGGGTTTGGTGCGCCAGATTTCGTCGATCTCGCGATTGCTCCCGTAGGACGCCGCCAGCTCGAACCGGTTGCGATCCTCCGAGATCAGGAAGAGCGAGCCATGCGCGGTGTCGCACAGTGTGACCGCATTGCGCAAAATCGCATCGAAGACCGGTCCCCGGTCATGCCGGGACCGCGCCATCACGCTCAGGACATCGCGCAGCGCCGCTTCGCGCGCGGTCAGATCCTGTGGTCGATCGGTGGTCTCCGGCGGCATCAGCGTCCCTTGGCCATCTGGTGTCGCAGGCAGACTAGGCGTTGGGACCCGGTCTGGCTATGTCCGTTACGGGTCCAAGGCGCGAAGGGACGCGATCGCCGCCTCGGGCGTCGCCACAACCTCGAGCATGGCACGCAGCGAGGCATCGGCAAAGCCTTGCGCGATCACGTGATCCACCAGCGACAGCAGCGGATCCCAGTAGCCATCGGTGTTGAGCACCAGGATCGGTTTCGCATGCAGCCCAAGCTGGCGCCAGGTCAGCACTTCGAACAGCTCGTCCAGCGACCCCGCACCGCCGGGCAGAACGACCACCGCGTCGGCATTCATGAACATCACCTTCTTGCGCTCATGCATCGTCTCGGTGACCACGAACCGGGTGAGGTCGGTTTTGCCGACCTCGCGCCGCATCAGATGCACCGGGATCACGCCAAATGTGTCTCCGCCCGCCTCTTGCGCCGCTCGCGCGACCTGGCCCATCAGCCCGACATCGCCTGCGCCATAGACAAGGCGCCAGCCGGCTTTGGCGATCGCTTCGCCAAGCGCCGAGGCGGCGTCCCCATAGCCGGGTTTTGCTCCATTGCGCGCACCGCAATAGACACAGACGGATTTCGTCGACATGGGCAGCCTTATCTACACGTGATCAAGGGTGTTTTGACCCCAGATAGCGGGATTGCTACGGTGTCACAACCTTGTCATAGACGTCCGCAAAGGGCGCGTGGGTACGAGAAAGGACAACGATGGCGGCACCGTCAGGTTTCATGGGTCTGGGGCCCTGGGGCGGCATTTCGGCCGGAGCGCTTGCGGTCGCTGCGGTTGTCGGCGGCCTTTATGCGGCCGGTGTTCTGGGCCCGGGTGAGGCCCCGGCGCCTGCGCCTGACGTGGCCGAGGCCCAGTCCGAATCGGCAGAGACACCGACCCCCGCCGACCAATCCGCCCAAACGGCCGTGATTGAGCGCCAGACGGAAACACCGGAACCGGCCGACGCGCATTCCGTGGCGGAAGTGCCCCCGGCAACCGCGCCCAAGGATGATCCGGTTGCCGATGCGCCCGCTGCAGCAAGTCCGCGGGACGACGATCCCGTCGCCACCGAGACCGTCGCCACGCCCGCGCCGGCCGATGCGGTCAAAGAACCGGCACAGACAGCTGGCAGCTCCGATCCGGTGACCGACGCGCCAGCGGAAGAAACCGTCGCCGCGCTGACGCCCGTGCCCGACCCTCAGGCTCCCGCTACCGCCGCGCCCGCCGGGCAGACCGCTGAGCCGGCGGCCGAGGACATATCGGCGCCCGAAACCGGGACCGCCGACCCGGAGGTGACGCAGGAGCCCGCCGCGTTGACCGATCCGACCTTCGACGTCGTCCGGGCCGCTCCTGACGGCTACACCCTTGTGGCCGGGACGGGACCGGTTGGGTCAACCGTCACGCTTCTGGTCGACGGCAAGCCGGGCGAAACCGCAATCGTCGATGGCAGCGGGGAATTCGTGCTCTTCCTGTTGCTCGATCCCGACCCCAAGGCCCGGGTGCTGACGCTCGAGGCGCGGACCAAAGATCAGGTCGCGGTCTCGCAGGAGGAGATCATCCTGGCGCCCAGCCCGCGGCAAACCGCCCGCGCCGAACCGCAACCGCCGGTGAATGATCCGGGTGACCGCACGGTCGAGGCACCGGCCGCCGACCCGCAGGACAACCTGACCGAGGATGCCACCCGGCCGCCCGCCGGGGACCCACAAACCGAGGTGTCATCGACGGACCCGGTCGAGACCGACACCAGCGATCCGGACCAATCCACTGAAACGGCCACAGCCGACCCGACCCCGGCACCTGCGGAGACGACGGAGACGACGGAGACGGCCGAGGCACGGCCCACCGCCGAACCGGAACCGCAATCGCAATCTCCGGTCGCCGTCCTGCGTGCCGATGCCGATGGTGTGCAGCTTGTCTCGCCGCCAGGCAGGCAGGCGCCCGTTGCGATGGACACAATCGCGCTCGACACGATCAGCTATTCCGACCTGGGCGAGGTGCAGCTCAGCGGGCGGGCCGGGCGCGAGACCGTGATCCGCGTTTATCTCGACAATGCGGCGGTGACCGAACTCCCCGCCGATCCCGAAGGGCGCTGGCGCGGGCTGCTCGACGGGATCGACCCCGGGGTCTACACGCTGCGGCTCGATGCGCTCGACGCCGAGGGAAGGGTCGTCAGCCGGCTCGAAACTCCGTTCCAGCGTGAAGCACCGGACAAGCTGGCCGCGGCCGCCTCGGCAGGCGACGACCAGCAGACACAGGCCGACACCGCTATCGTGCGCGCCGTCACCGTGCAGACCGGCGACACGCTCTGGGCCATCTCGCGCGACCGGTACGGCGAAGGCATCCTCTATGTCCGCGTCTTCGAGGCGAACCGCGACCAGATCCGCGACCCCGATCTGATCTATCCCGGCCAGGTCTTCGCGATCCCGAACTAGGCGCGCGGACCGCCCATCTATGGTCATTGCCGGGGTGTCGGCTTAGATGTGCTCTGCCGGTTTCAGCCAGAGAGCCAAAATGTCCGTCACCACTGATCCCACCACGCTGCAGGAACGCAGATCCGGTCTGCGCACGATCCGCCGGGTGATCCCCTATCTCTGGCCAGATGGCGAGACATGGGTCAAACGCCGCGTGGTGCTCGCGCTTGTGACGCTGGTGCTGGCCAAGCTGGTGTCGGTCTATGTACCGGTGCTCTACAAGGGCGCAGTGGACGGTTTGGCCGCCGAAGGCGTGCCAATGCTCGGTCTCGGCGCGGTCGGCCTGACGGTGGCCTACGGGTGCGCAAGGCTGATGAATGTCGGGTTCCAGCAGCTCCGCGATGTGCTTTTCGCGCCGGTCGGCCAGCGCGCGCTGCGGGCTCTCGCGCGGCAGACCTTTACCCATATCCACGGCCTGTCGATGCGCTACCATATCACCCGCAAGACCGGCGGGCTCAGCCGCGTGATCGAACGCGGCGTGAAAGGCGTCGACTTCCTGTTGCGCTTCTTGCTGTTCAGCATCGGTCCGCTGATGCTCGAACTGCTGATGATCGCGGTGATCCTGACGATCCTATTCGATGTGTCCTATCTGCTGGTCGTGGCGGGCACCATGGCGATTTACATCTGGTTCACCTTTGCGGTCACCGAATGGCGCGTGAAGCTGCGGCGCGAGATGAACAACCAGGACACCGACGCCAATCAAAAGGCAATCGACAGCCTCTTGAACTTTGAAACCGTCAAGTATTTCAGCGCCGAAGAGCGTGAGGCCGCCCGCTATGACGTCGCAATGCAAGGCTATGAACAGGCGGCCCTAAAGACGTCCTATTCACTGGCATTCCTGAATATCGGCCAGTCCTTTCTGATCACCGCGGGGCTTGTCGGAGTGATGGTGCTGGCCGCGATCGGTGTCGAACGCGGGAATCTGACGGTGGGCGATTTCGTGATGGTCAACGCCTACATGATCCAGATCACCGTGCCTTTGAACTTCCTCGGCACCGTCTATCGCGAGATCCGGCAGGCGCTTGTCGACATGGGCGAGATGTTCGACCTGCTCGAGCAGGCGCAGGAGGTCAGCGACAAGCCCGGCGCAAAGGATCTGACCGTGGCTGGCGGTGAGATCGAACTCGACAATGTGCGGTTCGGCTATGAACCCACGCGTGAGATCCTCAAGGGCGTCAGCCTGACCGTGCCCGCCGGAGACACCGTGGCAATCGTCGGGGCGACGGGATCGGGAAAGTCGACGATCGGGCGATTGCTCTTCCGGTTCTATGATGTCACGGGCGGCGCATTGCGGATCGACGGCCAGGATCTGCGCGACGTGACCCAGGCGAGCCTGCATGCCGCGATCGGCGTGGTGCCGCAGGACACGGTGCTTTTCAACGACACGATCCGCTACAACATCGCCTATGGGCGCGCCGGGGCAACCGATGATGAGGTCATCGCCGCGGCCCGCGCCGCGCAGATCCATGATTTCGTCTCTGGTCTGCCCCAGGGCTATGACACGCCCGTCGGTGAACGCGGGCTGAAACTCTCAGGCGGGGAAAAGCAGCGCGTCGGCATCGCGCGGACGCTTTTGAAGAACCCGCCGATCCTGCTGCTGGACGAGGCGACAAGCGCGCTCGACAGCGACACCGAAGGCGAAATCAAAGAGGCGCTGGCTCAGGCCGGGCAGGGGCGCAGCGTGATCACAATCGCGCACCGGCTGAGCACCATTGCCGAGGCCGACCAGATCATCGTGCTTGAAAAGGGCGAGATCGTTGAACGCGGCCGTCACGACGCGCTTCTGGCCAAGGGGGGGCGCTATGCGCAGCTCTGGCAGCGGCAACTGGCGGACGAAGCCGCCTGATCAAGGCCAATTGATCCCGACGCGTCAGGCGTATCGCTTTGCTGTCATGGCCTCGGCGACCGCATGGCGCCGGTCCCGCGCCCAAAGCTTGGCCTCATGCGATTTCAACACGGGGCGGGCAGGGGACACAGGTTGCTCCGAAAGATCCATGTCTGGAAAAAGCGCCCGTATCTCGGCGCGCCCGGCCTCGTCCACGGCTTGGTCCAGCGCAGCGGATGGCAACAGCGTCTCGGCGGCGATGCCATTGGCCCGGATCACCTCGTGCCGGTCAAAGAGAAGGTGGATATAGGTCACCTCTCCGCCTTGGCGCAGCGCGATCTCATGCCCGTCGACCAGATGCTTGGCGGCAGCCAGAACCTCCGCTTCGGCAAACAGGTATTCAACGCGCGCGTCGTCCAGCAGCAGGCGATGCTGCTGGCTCAGTTCGGTGTCGCGATGCGCGCCGAACGTGCCCGCACGCAGCCGCACTGGCGCGAAGGCTCCGGTTGCCGCCACCCGGCGTCGCCCGATCCAGCGGATCGGCTGCGGCCCGTGATCCAGTGTCATCACCAGATCACCCGGTCGCAGCGTGTCGATCTCCCGATCGCCACCGGGACAAGCGATGCGCGTCCCGGCCGTAAAGCACAGCGGCATGCTGTCGACACGGTCGGCAAACATCGTGAAACCCTGGTTGAACCCGTTGGCGAAAATAGGGTTCGTCAACTGCAGCGAGACGATCGGCTTGGCCTCGATTGCGGCCTGATCGGCATTGTCGGTGAATTCGGGCGCCCAATAGGTGTTGCCGCTCGAATCCTGGAACACAACCGCCGAGATGTCGGCCGTCGTATTGTCGTCATAGGTGATTGTCGCCTCGAAAATCATCAAGGCGTCGAAATCTTGCGTCGCGCCTCCGTCAATGCTGAACTGATCTTGCGAGATATTGCCGTCAATGTCGTAATCGGTGGCCGTACCCCCGCTGAACCCGTTGCCGGCCGGAGCAAACTCCACACGGTTCTGAAACAGCGGATCCGTTGGCGACCCAAAGGTTTGCAGGGCGCTGAAGACATTGTTCCTGTTCAGGATCGTATTGCCTTCGACCGGGTCCCAGATCGGAAGCTGCCCAAGCGAGAACACCGTGAATGTCGTTGCCATATGCGTGTCTTACCCGACTGTTGTTTCTCAAGCCGGATGTAGCGCCCCGGTCAGATCCGTCATCCGGCGCGCGTAGCACATGGTTTGGTCAAGGGGCGCGCCCCCGCCGCCGAAATGGATAACGGCCGCGTCTTTGCGGCCGTCACCTGTGTCGAATTGCCGTTTTCTGGCCGGATCGGATCACTCTGCTGCGCGCAGCGGGCCTCGGACCGGATCGCTGGTCTCGCGATCGCTTTCGTCTTCCCAGACCAGCTCGGTATCTTCCAGATGCCGGGTGTTCCGCGACAGGCGCAGGTCGTCGCGGATGCGACGGCCTTCGCTGGTCCAGCCGCCCGCCCGCAGGGCGATCCAGGTGCCATAGGCGCCCTTGACCATCCAGACGCGCAGCGCCAGCAGCGATGGCGTCACCATCAGCGTCAGCACCGTCGCGATGCCCAGACCAAAGACCACCGCCGTCGCGAGCTGCTTCCACCAGAGCGCGGTCGGGCTGTCGATTGAATAGCCGCCGCCGATGAAATCAAGGCTCAAACCGAACATCATCGGGGTCAGGCCCGCCATCGTGGTGATCGTGGTCAGCAGCACCGGCCGGATCCGGCTCTCGGTGGTGCGGATGATCGCCTCGATCCTTGGCATGTAGCGGCTGAGCTCCTGATAGGTGTCGATCAGGACGATGTTGTTGTTCACCACGATCCCGGCCAGGGCCACGATGCCCGTACCCGTCATGATGATCGAAAACGGCTGCTGCATCACCATCATCCCGATCAGCACGCCCGTGGTCGACAACACGACCGCCAGAAGGACCAGCAGCGAGTTGTAGAAGCTGTTGAACTGCGTGAGCAGGATGATGAACATCAGCCCCAGCGCGCCCGCAAACGCCTTGGACAGGAACGCCCCGGATTCCTCCTGCTCTTCCTGATCGCCGGTCCATTCCCATTCGATCGACGCGGGCAGCGGATTGGTGTCGAGCCATTCCGTCAGCACCGCAATCCGCTCATTGGGATTGACCGGTACAAAGCGCGCGCCCTCGTTTGCCACGGCGTCTTCGATCACGGACACCGCGTCGGCGCTGCCAAAGGCAAAGAGCGTAAAGGCCTCACCGGAGCCGTTTGACACCGACCATGCCTGCGGCTCGTTCCCCTCGGGCACAGCCCGAACGGTGGCAAGCCGATCTTCCAAGCCGTCAGTCCCCGTGACCACCACCTTGAAAAGGTTCGGCTCCACATCGGCCTTGACGTCGTAAAAGCGCTGCTGATCGACCCGGTCGATCTGCGCCAGTTTCGGCACCGGCGTGCGGGTGACGAAGTTCGACAGCGGCACCAGCCCTTCCGAGGTGCGCACCTTCAGCGTATCGAGCGTGCTGAGCACCCGCTGGTCTTCCGGCAGGCGCACACGGATCTCGATCTCGTCATCCGAGTTCTCGACCCGCATGTCATCCAGCCAGATGCCGCGCGTCACCAGCTGGACCATCGCACCTACGGTCGCCACATCGGCGCCGTAGCGGCCCGCCTTGGCCACGTCCACGTCAATCTGCCAGTCGATACCGGGCAGGGGGGTGCTGTCCTCGATCTGGATCAGACCGGGCGTCGCCTCGAACACGGCACGTGCGGCACTGGCGGCGGCGGTCAGATCTTCCCAGCTGTCGCCCTTCAGCCGCAGATGCACCGGTTTGCCGGTGGCCGGACCCTGGGCCAGCGCTTTCACCTCGACCTCGAACCCCGACAGAGCCGCCAACTCGGCGTTCAGCTCATCGAGCACGAAATCGCCATCAAATTCAGGCGC
>JBCCVT010000074.1:0-11997 GCA_039195015.1 Pseudomonadota bacterium | reverse complement strand
CTGGGCCAACGAACAGGGGATTGCCGTGGTTTTCCCCGACACCTCGCCGCGCGGGGACGGTGTCGCCGATGATGACGCCTATGATCTGGGCATGGGCGCGGGATTCTATGTCAACGCCACGCAGGACCCATGGGCACCGCATTACCGCATGTGGGATTATGTGGCCGAAGAGCTGCCCGCCCTTCTGGCTGAACACTTCGCAATCGATGCGGACCGGCAGGCGATCACCGGCCATTCTATGGGCGGGCATGGTGCTTTGACCCTGGCGATGAACCTGTCCGGCCGCTATCGGTCGGTGTCGGCCTTCGCGCCGATTTCGCATCCAAGCGCATCGGATTGGGGTCGCAAGCAGCTGACGGCTTACTTGGGCGCAGACGAAAGCCAATGGGCGCGCCACGACGCGACGCTTCTGATGCGCGAGGCAGGATTTCAGGGGCCGATGCTGATCGACACGGGCACCAAGGACCAGTTCATTGACCTCCTGCAACCACAGGCCTTTGCGCAGGCTGTCGCCGAACGCCGTCAAAGCGCCACGCTGCGGCTGCAACCAGGTTACGACCATAGCTATTTCTTTGTGTCGACCTTCATGGAAGATCACGTGACCTTCCATGCCGAGGCGCTTTGGTCATGACGGGCGCGATGTGGCGTTGTGAGATCCATATGCTTGGGTGCTGTGCGCTCGAGAAACGGGTCATTCTCGCATGAATACCGAGGCGGTCGTCTTCGACATCGGCAATGTCTTGATCGAATGGCAGCCGGAACGCTTCTTTGATCGCGCGATTGGCGCCGATCTTCGCCACGCCATGTTCGAAGCTGTGGATCTGCACGACATGAACCTCCGCGTGGATCTCGGCGAGAACTTCACCGATGTCGTATATGCCACCGCCGAGGCCCACCCCGATTGGCGCCGCGAGATCCGCATGTGGCACGACCGCTGGCTCGAAATGGCGCATCCCGGGATCGATCACTCGATCCGGCTGCTCCACGCCTTGCGGGATCAGGGCGTACCTGTCTTTGCACTGACAAATTTCGGCGTTGAGACCTTTGCGATCGCGCGCGAGCGATACCCGTTCCTCAACGAATTCGACCGGTGCTACGTCTCGGGCCATATGCAGGTGATCAAGCCCGACCCCGAGATCTATCGCATGGTTGAAGATGATTGTGGGCTGCCGCCAGCTTCGCTGCTGTTTGCCGATGACCGACCCGAAAACATTGCAGCCGCCAAAGCGCGCGGGTGGCAGGCACATCTTTTCGATGGACCGGACGGTTGGGCCCAACGTCTGGTGGATGAGGGATTGTTGAACAAGGCCGCGGCCGCATGAGCATCCCGTTTATTGGTTTCGACGAAGGCGAGGCGCTGGCCGATTGGCGCGATCTGGCCGCAGCCTTGCGCGACGGTCACCAAAGGCCCCGGGCCGAGATCGGGGATACGTTCCTTTACCGGGATCACGACACGCTCCTGTCACGCGCTGCATGGATCGACGGGATGGGCGCGGCGGTCAAGACAGCAACTATCTTTCCAGGTAATGCGGCGCCTTTGACGACGATCAACGGCGCGGTGAGCCTCTTTGACGATGACACTGGCACCCTGGCGGCGATGATCGATTTTCATCTTGTGACCAAATGGAAGACCGCCGGTGACAGCCTCTTGGGTGCGTTGCATCTCGCGCGTGACGACAGCCGTTCGATCCTGATCCTCGGTGCCGGGACAGTCGCGGCCTCGCTGATCGAGGCATTTTCGGCCGGGTTTCCGGGCACCACATTCGCGATCTGGAACCGCAGCCCGTCGCGCGCGGCCGCCTTGGCGAACAGCGTCGAAAACACGGTCGCCGTCACGGACCTGCCTGCCGCCGTTGACGCGGCCGACATCATCCTTGGCGCAACCATGACCACCGATCCCATCCTGCATGGCGACTGGCTGCGCCCCGGGCAGCATGTCAACCTGATCGGCGCCTACCGGGCCGACATGCGCGAGGCCGATGACCGCGTCCTGGCCCGGTCCAATATCTATGTCGACAGCATCAGCACAACGCTCGATCACATCGGAGAGCTCAAGATCCCGCTGGCGACGGGCGCAATTACGCGGGAAGATGTGATCGCCGATTTCTACAATCTCGACCGCTTTGATCGCGCCGGTGCCGACACGATCACCGTTTTCAAGAATGGCGGCGGAGCGCATTTGGATCTGATGACCAGCCGTTACCTGCTCGACCAGTGGAGAGCCGCGCAATGATCCTGATCCTTTGCCTCGCCATCCTATTGGTGGCTCCTTATCTGGCCGAACAGCTTCGCAAACCGATGAGCGATGACATCCGACAGCAGGCGCCGGGACATTTCGCCCAATTGTCGCAAGGTCTCACCCATTATGACTGGATCGGTCCTCTGCGCGGGCCGATCATCGTCTGTGTGCACGGGCTGACCACCCCGTCCTTTGTCTGGCGCGGATTGGCAAAGGGCCTCTCCGCGATGGGGTATCGCGTGCTGATCTACGACCTTTTCGGGCGCGGATACTCAGATCGGGTGGATGGGATACAGGACGCGGAGTTCTTCAACCGCCAGCTTGAAGATCTGCTCGCCGATCAGAAGGTCGGTGCCGACATAACGCTTGTTGGGTACTCGATGGGTGGCGCCATCGCGACAAGCTTCGCGGCGCGGTTTCCGGAACGCATCCGCCACCTTGTTCTGATTGCCCCGGCCGGAATGGTCGCGGACCTTGGGCGGTTGGCATCCTTTGTTGCGAAAACACCGGTGATCGGGGATTGGCTGATGATGGCGCTATACCCGTTCCAATTCCGCCGCGGCGTGACATCCGAAAAGGATCTTGCCAGCAGCGTGCCGGACATCGCCGACCTTCAACTGGCCGAGTTGGGCAAGCGCGGTTTCGTGGCCGCCGTACTTTCCAGCCTGCGCGGTATGCTGGGGCAATCGCTGGAGTCCGAGCATCGCGCGCTGCATCGCGCGGGCATCCCGTTGCTGGCGGTTTGGGGACGGCAAGACGACATCATCCCGATCTCGGCAATGGGCACGCTCGCCACATGGAGCCGCAGCGCGCGGCAAGAGGTCATTGAGGATGCAGGCCACGGTCTAACATACACCCACACGGATGAGGTTCTTGCCGCCATGCGCAAGGGCCTTGCCACCGGTCCGATGGGATAACGCCGGTCAGACCTTTGGCAATCAGGCGGGCACAGCATCCATGGGTCGCTCGCGGATAGGCAGATGCACCAGCGCGCTGAAGGCTCCAACGGCGACACCGATCCACCACACCATCGTGTAGTCACCGTAGACATCATAGAGCCGTCCGCCCAGCCAGACGCCGATGAAGCTGCCCAGCTGGTGGCTGAAAAAGACAAAGCCGTAAAGCGTTGCCATGTAGCGCAGCCCGTAGATATAGGCGACCAGGCCCGAGGTCAGCGGGATCGTTGCAAGCCACAGCATGCCCATGGCAACCGAAAAGAGGATGACGCTGAGCGGCGTGATCGGGAACATTATGAACACTGCGGCAAGAATGGTCCGCGCGGTATAGATCATCGCCAGCAGATACTTCTTGGAATAGGTTTTGCCGAGCCACCCTGCCACTAGCGTGCCTGCTATGTTTGCGATCCCGATGAGCGAGATCGCCACAGCCCCCAAAGCCGAGGTCGTAGAAATGCCGACCGTATCCAACAATCCGCCCGGCGCGATCGGCCCGCAGAGCTCGGTCACAAAGGCTGGAAAATGCGCGGTGATAAAGGCGATCTGGTACCCGCAGCTGAAGAATCCAAGAAAAATGAGTGTGTAGGACGGATCGCGGAAAGCACGCAAAAGCACGGTGCCCATGCTTGCCTCAAGTTCGCCGCTGCTTGCCGGCTGTGGCGATTTGAGCATCGGCAGAGTCAGAAGCGTCAGCGTGACCGCTCCGGCAAAGAGCAGGAAGGTAATCTGCCAAGTGACAATGCTCAAAAGCCACTCGGCCAAAGGAGGGCCGACGATCTGCCCGAGGCTGCCGGCCGCCGTGGTGATGGCCAGAGCCATCGAGCGGTTCTCGTCCGACGCCGCGCGCCCGACCACGGCCAGGATCACGCCAAACCCGGTGCCCGCCACCCCGAAACCGACCAGCCAGGCATAGATCTGGTGCCCAAGAGGCGACGTCGAATAAGCCGTCAGCACCAGTCCAAGCACGTAGACGATGACACCCATGACAATGGCTTTCCGATCGCCGATCTTTTCGGCAATCGCACCAAAGATTGGCTGACCGATACCCCAGGCGAGGTTCTGGATGGCGATGGCCAGCGAGAATTCGGCGCGGGCCCATCCGAATTCTTCGGCAATCGGGATCTGGAAGACGCCAAATGTCGCGCGCACACCAAAGCTGACGATGATGACAATACAGCTTGCAACCAGAACCGGCGTGATCAGCGAATCCGATCTCGACATGGCGTGCCTCCTTGCCCGTGTCGCGCCGACAGTAACCGCGGGATACCTCCGGTCAATTCAGGATTATTGGCCACACCGATCATCATCGATGATGCATCGGTCGCGGCGTTGCTTTTCAAGCATTCCGCGCCGCGCTATGCGTGGGCCATGACCGAGGTGACCGAGCTCTATTCGACCCGTGTCGCCCAAGGCGGCCTCCGCACGGACCCCGCACAAGAAGCCGTTCTGCCCGAGTTCGACCGAATTCTCGACGCGCTCTCGCAACCGGTCAAACGCGGCTTTTTCCGAAAGGCGCCCGAACCGCCCAAAGGGCTCTATCTTTGGGGCGGGGTCGGGCGCGGCAAATCGATGCTCATGGACCTCTTTGTTGACATCGCGACGACCCGCGTGCGCTCCCGTCGTGTCCATTTCCACGCTTTCATGCAGGAGATCCACGCCGCCATGCATCTGGCACGCCAGAAGGGTGTAGATGACGCGATCGCACCGGTGGCCGCCGAAGTGTCAACCGACGTCCGCTTGCTCGCCTTTGACGAGATGCAGATCACCGATATCACCGACGCGATGATTGTTGGTCGGCTGTTTCAGGCGCTCTTCGCTGCTGGGACGGTGGTGGTCACGACGTCCAACAGGGTGCCGGATGATCTTTACAAGGACGGGCTGAACCGGCAGCTGTTTTTACCGTTCATCGATCTGATCAAGGACCGGATGGTGATCTGGCAACTCGCCAGCGAAACCGACTACCGCCAAAACCGTCTGTCCGGTGCACCGGTCTACTTTACCCCGTCTGGCCGGGATGCGCGCGAAGCGATGGACGGCATTTGGAACGACCTGACCGGTGGGCCGGCCACCTCGCACACACTGCATGTCAAAGGGCGCGAGGTGATCATCCCCGCGTTTCGAAACGGGGTCGCGCGCGCGACGTTCTATGATCTCTGCGGCAAGGCTTTGGGTCCGGCCGACTACCTCGCACTGGCACAGACGGTGCGGGTTCTGCTTCTTGATGACATACCCCGGCTTTCACGGTCGAATTTCAACGAAGCCAAACGGTTTGTGACGCTGATCGACGCGCTTTACGAGGCAAAGGTGCGGCTGATCTGCTCGGCCGCCGCCGAGCCCGAGATGCTATACATCGAGGGCGAAGGTCTCTTTGAATTCGAACGCACCGCCAGCCGGTTGCGCGAGATGCAAAGCGCCGACTGGGCAGACGACGGCTGACGGGCGCGCGATCGCTTTGGTATCGCCCGGAGTGCGAAGGATGGCTTTTGCCTATCCGTTCTCCTGCAGCACCCGGCCCGCGAGGTAGAGAGATCCGCAGATGAGGATCCGCGATCCCGGATTATCCTCCAGGATTGCAGAAAGACCCGCGCCGACGGTGTCAGCCGTGCGGGCGGTCATACCCACGCTCGTTGCCGCCGCCGCCGTGGCCTCGGCGGAAAGCGTGTTCGCCTCGCCGGGGATCGAAACCCCGGTCAGTGATTGCACATGTTGGACCAAGGGTTGCAGATATCCTTGCGGATCCTTGGTGTTCAGCATCCCGCAGATCAGGTGCGTTGGACGATCAGGCAATTGACCGAGCACCTGCGCCAGGGCCGCTCCAGCGGATGGATTGTGCCCGCCATCAAGCCAGAGCTCGGCCGGACCCGCGCGTTCAACCAGCGGGCCACGGCGCAGCCGCTGCATCCGTGCAGGCCATTCGGCCCGGGTCATTGCCGCCTCATAGGCGGCCTCACCCAGTTGGAGATGCCGCAACACCGCAAGCGCAAGCCCCGCATTGAGCAGCTGATGCGGACCCATCAAAACCGGCATCGGCAGGTCCAGCAGGCCAGTTTCGTCCTGAAAGACCAGGCGTCCAAATTCCGCGTGCACATGCCAGTTCTGGCCATATGCGATTAGCGGCGCGCCCAGACGCATGGCAGTGCGTTCAATGACCTCCATCGCCGCATCTTCTTGCGGGCCAACGAAACACGGCACACCCGGCTTGATGATGCCGGCCTTTTCGCCCGCGATCTCGGGCAGCGTGTCGCCCAGGAACTGCTGGTGATCGATCGACACCGGGGTGATTAAGGTGGCGACGGGTTGGTCGATGACATTTGTCGCGTCCAACCGACCGCCGAGACCGACCTCAAGCAGCGTGTAATCAGCGGGTTGCCGGGCGAAAGCCGCGAGCGCCGCGCAGGTCGTAATTTCGAAATAGGTGATCGCGGCGCCGTCATTGGCCGCATAGCAATCGTCGAGCAACGCGGACAAGGCGGGCTCGGAGATCAGCTGACCTGCGAGTCGGATACGCTCGTGAAACCGTGCCAGATGCGGAGAGGTATAGGCGTGGGCTATTCGTCCACTGCCTTCGATCCCTGCTCGGATCATCGCCAGCGTCGACCCCTTGCCATTCGTGCCCGCGATGTGAATGACAGGCGGCAGGCGATCCTGCGGGTCCTCCAGCGCGTGCAGCAAGCGCCACACGCGGTCGAGCGTCAGGTCGATGACTTTGGGGTGCAGCGCCATCATCCGATCAAGGATGACGTCGGACGCCTCGTTGGTCATGCCTGTTCGGCGATATCGGCCGACGTATTGTCGGTCGCGGGTTCAGGAGCTTTCTGAGTGGCGGGTTCGGGCGGAGGAAGATCACCCTTGATGGCTGGCGGCAGGCCCAGAAGCATGCGCGTTATCCCGATAAGTTCGTCGCGCATCCGGCTTCGTTCGGTCACTCTGTCCAGCATCCCGTGATCCAGCAGATATTCGGCGCGCTGAAAGCCTTCGGGCAGTTTTTCACGGATCGTCTGTTCGATCACACGCGGCCCGGCAAAGCAGATCAGTGCGTTCGGTTCTGCGATATGGATGTCCCCGAGCATCGCGTACGACGCTGTCACACCTCCGGTCGTCGGATGGGTCAAAACGACGATGTAAGGCAGCCCCGCTTCCTTGAGCAGCTGTATGGCGACCGTGGTCCGAGGCATCTGCATCAGGCTCAGGATACCCTCCTGCATCCGCGCGCCACCCGCGGCGGAAAAGAGGATCAGCGGGCGGTGCAACTTCACGGCCTCTTCCGCAGCGGCGATGATCGCGTTGCCCACATACATGCCCATGGAGCCGCCCATGAAGCTGAAATCCTGTGCCGCCGCGACGATCGGCGTGCGGCCGATCTCGCCTGCGGCAACCAGCATCGCCTCTTTTTCGGCGGTGGTCTTTTGCGCGGCCCTCAAACGGTCAGGGTAACGCTTCTGGTCGCGAAACTGCAGCGGGTCCATGTTCGGCTCGGGCACCGCAACCTCGGTAAATATACCGCCATCGAAGAGCGCCGCGAACCGGTCGCGCGGCGTGATCGCCATATGATGGTTGCAATTCGTGCAGACGTTCAGGTTGTCCGACAATTCGCGGTGAAACAGCATCGTGCCGCAATTGTCGCACTTTTGCCAAAGGTTCTCGGGCGTCTCGCGCCGCGAAAAGATCGAATTGATACGAGGCCGGACGTAATTCGTGATCCAGTTCATGCCTGTCCCTTTTCCCCATTGGCTTCGGTGAAATAAGCCGCATTCAGGTGAATTGCAATCAGCGCCGCAAGGCGAGCCGCGCGGTTAGCCAGCTGACAATCATGGCCCCGAATTCGACGGGGAGCCATGCACGGATCGCGTCCGCATCCGACATCGAATAGGGCACTGTATAAAGCGACAGCCCGTTCAGGCTATCGGGCAGTGACACCAGCAAGAGCGCCGCCACGTTGTTCGCAAGGTGCAGCGCGATGGCGGGCCCAAGCGTGCCGGCGCGCGCAGTGAGATCAGCGGCAAGCACCCCGAACAGACCCGACCAGACCGCGATGACAAGTGCGTTGTCTCCCGCCGCGCCGGGCAGATAATGCCCCATCGCGAAAAGGACCGATGGCACGCCAATCCAAACGAACCGCGACTTGTACCGCGCGGCCAGTTGCTGCTGAATGTAGCCGCGAAACAGGATTTCTTCGGCACTTGTCTGCAGCAGAACGCCAAGCAGCGAAAACGGCAGCAGAATGGCCCAGAGTCCCGGCGCAAGATTTGGCGTCAGCGGCTGCTGGTCCATCGAATAGGGCGGCAGGACCAATAGCACAAAGCCCAGAACAAGGAGCGCGCGCAACACAATCCAGAACTGGCGCAAGGCCAAGGGCAACGGCCCCAACACCTGCAGGGGCGAGCGTTTCTGAACCAACCCGAGCGTGATCAGCACGGCGGCAGTCACAAAGCCGAAACTGCCCAGAAGAACCAGCATGGATCCCGGAGTGCCCCCTTGGCCCGCGGGATCGGAAAACTCGTTGCGCCAGAAATCCGGCGCCAGCGTCTGCAGACCCGCACGCAGCGCGCCATTCAGCAAAAGCACAATCACGAAGATAACGAAAAGGCCGACAACAAGCCGCCAGAGCTCGGGCCGTGTCCGGGCCGGCGCGACCAGCAATTCGTGGTCGGGGTAGCGCGGATCAGACATTCACCGCCTTGCTTTCGCTTTCCGGCCGATCATCCCTGGTGAGCTGCGCCACGGACGCATTGGCGGCTTCCGCGTTGGCAATCAGGTCAGCGGGTCTGATCTCGGACACGCGCAACAGTTCAACCAGCCCGGTCAGATGCCCGGCGACGGTTTCCAGAAGGCTGACCGCAACCAATGCGTCGTTTTCGATCACCGCCCGGAATTCGTCGGCGCCGATGCGCAGGAACTTGGTGTCGGTGATGGACACAAAGCTGATCAGCCGCCGTTCTCGCAAGATGATCGACAAATCCCCAATCAGGCGGCCGGGCTCGACCTCGGACAAGGCCGGGTCGCCCTCGCCATGATCGGGCCACCTGAGTTCCGCCTTGCCCTTGAGGCAAAGATAGGCGGCGTCGGCCACCTGATCGTGCGAGAAGATCACCTGCCCGGGCTTGGCGTGATACCACTGGGCGGAAAAGGCCAGGAGCCTCTGGTTCTTGGGGCTCAGATTGGCAAAGAGCTCGGTGCCCGCGATGATTTTCAGCTTTCGACGCAGGTCGTCGGACGCGTCGTCGTCGAGGTCCTCAAACCCGGCTGCGTCACGGCCTCCCAGGCGGCCATCCTTGATCTCGACAAAGAGGTCATAAAGATGCGGGTTCTCGAACCGATCCTCCATGAAAATCATCGTCGTGCCGGGCAAAAGCTGCTGCAGCCGCTGGCGTGTCTCCTTGCGCTGACGGCTGTCATGACTGGCCAATGCCTTGTCGAGCACAAGGATATCGGGCCGTTTGATCCCGGCCCGGCTGAAAGCAGCGCGCTCCTGAATGACCGTGGGCAGATTGGCGCCTCCCAGACCGGTGCGCATATCGTAGACGACAGATGCGAGCCGCCGCCGCAGGTTATGCTGTTCCAGAACTTCGGCGACAACGTCTTCGATATCATCCGCGCGTGCGCCCGCCATCATCGACACGCGTCCGTAGATCGCGTTCTCGATGACCGTCAGCCGAGGGATGTAGGTGTCCGGACGTACCGCGATGAACATGTCACCGGCTTGCGAGCGAAGCTCATCGGCGCGTGTTTTGCGCAAACTGACGATCTTGTCCTTGTAGCGATCGGGAAAACTGGTGCCGATCTGTTCTGCTGTCAGCAAAAACGGCACGGTCAGCATCAATGCGCACTCGTCATCCGTCAGGCTTTCGCGCCCGGTCCGCGTGGACTTGGCCGCAAGGTCGCTCAGCTGACGGTACATCTGCTCGTCCATACCCAGTTTGCGAAACAGGGGATGGTCGGTCCCGTCCATTCCAAAGGTCTGCTGCAGGGTCGTCATCACCGCTTGTGAAATCGCAAGCGCGTCATCCGCGATGCCGGTGTCGCGAACCATCTTCATGAATTTCTGATCTGCGGCCAGCCCGGCTTGCGAGATCTCACGCGCCGGCGAAGCGAACAAAAGGTTGCCGCCCAGAGGTACGGCCGGATTGAACTGGTCGGGGTCAAAGCGATGCACGTGGTCGTCCAGTCCGCGTGCCTTGAGCTTTTCGGCCACCTCGTCACGCAGCGCCACGATGTCCCGGGCGAGCGCCACATGTGCCACGCTATCGAACCACGAACGCAGGACCCGGCGATACATCATCTCATCAAGGCCCATCGCCTCGATCAGCTGGAACCACCATTCGCGAATGTCGTCGCTGCTGGACAGGCCCGCCAGATCGGGATCAACCCAATCGGCGTCCAGCCGATCGGTGCTGTTGCCCGTCCGGTCTGCTTCGAAACGCTTGCGGTCGACCGTCTTGCTCGTGCGCCCGCCCGAAGGCCTCACCCGAAGCGGCATAAGCAGGTTATCCCCCAGCGTCCCGTCAAACAGATAGGGACGCGAATGCGCATAACCGACCCGCGCGGCGATTACTGACTGGTGCAATTCGTCCAAAGGCTGATCATCTATGGTGACCTGCCCGCTGGTTGGGCGGATCTCGCGCGTGAGCAGCTCGGCGACGGCGCGGCGTTCCAGAGGGTTCGAGCTTTGGATGGCCACGCGCGCGCCCGGGCGGATCGTCAGGTCGAAGTTTTCAAGCACGGAGTTTCCGTCCTGATCGTTCACGCGGACATCGTTGAAAACGATGTTGCCCTTGAGATGGCGGATATTGTTGGGCTCTCCGTCAAAGAGCTCTTCGGGGATCATGTCGTTAGGGGCGAACCGTTCGGTGACGATCTGCCAGCGCAGGGACATGTCCTGTACCTGATTGTAATAGAACAGAAGCTCTTTCCAGGGTGAGGCAATGTCTTTGTAGGCCGCCAGCGCGGCGACCAAAGCCCCCACCGTGATCTCGCCGATAATCGCGAGATACCCGCCAATTGCGTAAAAGAAGAACGGCGTCAGCTGCGTTATGAAGTTGTTGAGGAACTTCATAAAGAACTTTTTCTGGTAAATCCGGAACCGGATTTCGAACAGCCGACCCAATCGCTCGGTAAACTGCGCCAGTCGATAGCGTACGCCACCATTGACGCGCAGGTCGCCGATGCCCGCAGCCGTTTCACCGATCTCGGAGGCGAGATGGCGCACCTCCTGAATGCGGTCCTTGTTCAGAAGGTTGATCTGACGTTGCAGCATCGGGATCAACCAGGCCTGCAGCGGGATCAGAGCGATGGAGGCCAGCCCAAACCACACGCTTTGGGCAAAGAGAAAGGCCATGATCGTCAGCATCTGACCGGCCTGAAAGACCGGTTGCGCAACGGCGTCGCCCATCAGCCCGCCCATCGGCTCGGCCTCGGATGTGACCATTGCGACCAGCTCGCCCTGGCTGGTGGTTCGGAAATAGGGTTGCGGGAACCGCATCATCCGGTTGATCAGCTGGAACCGGAACCGTCTCAGCATCCGTTCGGCCAGCACGCCCTTCATCGTGTTGATGCGCATCTTAATCAGGCCCGAGGCCAGGACCGTCGCAAGAAACGCAAAACACAAAGCCAGCAGGAACTCGATCTGGCCCATCTCGACACCGAACTGATCGACCCGGTCGCCCGTCGCGCCGATCGCGTCGTTGATAATGATTTTCGGCAGTTCGAGCGACGCGTAGAGGAACGGAAAGGACAGCACCGTGATCACCAGCAGAACCATCTGCTGGCGTTTGGAATACTTCCAAATGAAGGCGAAAAGGGTCT
>JBCCVT010000073.1:0-12044 GCA_039195015.1 Pseudomonadota bacterium | reverse complement strand
CGCGATCGAGGCGCGGGCCGCACGCGGGCCGGGGGCGGTGCCGGATTTCCTGGATCTTCTGCTGCAGGCCGAGGACGCCGAGACGGCGCGCAAGATGGACACGACCGAGATGCGGGACAACCTGCTGACCTTCATTGTCGCGGGTCATGAGACCACGGCGCTGACCCTGTCGTGGTCGCTTTACCTTCTGGCCTTCGATCAATCGATCCAGCAGCGCGCGCGGGACGAGGTGCAATCGGTTCTGCGTGATCGACCCGCAACAGGCGACGATGTTGACCAACTGCCCTTCGTTCGCCAGGTCGTGGACGAAGCCTTGCGTCTCTATCCGCCCGGCGGGATCGTCTCGCGCACGGCGCGGGCCCCGGATACGCTCTGCGGTCACGAAATCCGACCGGGCGACACTGTAATGCTGCCGATCTATGCGCTGCACCGGAACCACCGGCTATGGTCCGATCCGGACGCGTTTGATCCCGACCGGTTCGCCGATCGCAAGGCCATCCGCCGCTATGCATATATGCCGTTTGGGGACGGGCCGAGGATCTGTATCGGCGCAAGCTTTGCTTTGCAGGAAGCCGTGATCATCCTTGCCACCTTGCTGGCGCGCTTTCAGTTCGATCCGGTGCCGGGGCGCGACCCGAAGCCGGTCATGATCATAACGCTGCGTCCCGAGGGTGGTGTTTGGTTGACGGCCAAGCCGCTGTAATCCTCCAGCGGTGGCGCCCAATGTCTGAGTTTGGGAAGGGAAATCCCAGTGACGCGTGACATCGCCGAAGAAATGCAAAGGCTATACGATCAGTATGTCGACGCCTATCGCGCCGAGAACGCGGCGGGCTGTGCGTCGATCTTCACCGATGATGCCGAGTTCTTTTCGCCTTTCGGGCAGGCCGCGCGTGGACAAACCGCAATCGAGGCGACGCATATCGACTGGCTGCGGATCGGCGGCAGCGACGTTCAGGTCAAGGTTGTCTCGGCGGATGCCGCAGGTGATCTGGCGTGGTGCCTTGCAGAATTCTCAGGTGCGAGCGCGCCGGGGCCGGGAACGGTGCTGAGCGTTCTGCAACGGCAATCGGATGGCGGTTGGCGCATTCGGATCTGCAGTTTGAACAGCGACAACGTGGCGTTCAACTGAACCGCTTGCGGTCCCGGCCATCTCGCGCGCAATCAAGTTCGATCCTAGCGGAACTTGTTGTTGCGCGGAAAACCATGCGGTGGCCGTTTGCCGACGCCGGCGCGCTTGCCCAACCACTCCGTCAGGTTCGGTTCATGCCGGGTTTTGCCGCCGCCCATGGGCCAGCGCAAACCGTCATCCCAGTCGAACGTGGTGATGTCGGACAGGCCGCCATCAAGCTCAAACGCGCCCTGTTTGCCGCGTGCCATGTTGTATTTCTGGATGCGCACGCCTTTGCCGCGCGTCATCTCGGGCAGCTCCGAGGCCGGGAACACCAGGAACTTGCCGTTCTGCGAGACCACCGCGACGTGATCTCCAGCGATCCGGATGGCGGCCCGCGCCACCGCCGGCGCCTTGACGTTCAGCACCTGCTTGCCGCTGCGCGTTTGCGCGACAACATCGTCTTCGGGCACGACAAAGCCGTTGCCTTCCGACGAGGCGACAAGCAGGCGCGCGCCCGGGCGATAGATCAGGATATCGATGATCTCGGCCTCGTTCGGCAGATCAATCATCAGGCGCAGGGGCTCGCCCATGCCGCGCCCGCCGGGAAGGTTGGCGGCGGACACCGTATAGAAGCGTCCGTTCGACCCGAATACCAGCAGACGATCCGTCGTCTCGGCATGGAAGATAAAGCGCGGGCCGTCGCCGTCCTTGAATTTCAATTCGCGCGTCAGGTCGATATGTCCGGTCATCGCCCGGATCCAGCCCATCTGCGAACAAACAACGGTGATCGGCTCGCGGTCAATCATCGCCTCGAGCGGAACCTCCTCGGCCTCGCCGGCCTCTTCGAGAAGAGTGCGTCGCGCGCCGCCGGGGTAATCCTTGCCGAACGCTTTCTTGGTTTCCTTCAACTGCTCGGCGATCCGGTTCCACTGAAGGCCTACATCACCAAGCAGATCCTCGATCCCGGCGCGTTCTTCCATCAGCGCGTCGCGCTCGCGGATCAACTCCATCTCTTCCAGGCGGCGCAGACTGCGCAAGCGCATGTTGAGGATCGCATCAGCCTGCACGTCGCTGAGTTCACCATCTCCCCGCGCGGGAGAGACGTAATCCGCCTCGGAGGTCGCGCGCACATGGGACATGCCCCAGGTTTCGCGCATCAGCGCGGCCTTGGGATCGTCGTCATACCGAATGATATCGATGACGCGGTCGAGGTTCAGGAACGCGACGATGAAGCCTTCCAGCACCTCGAGCCGATGGTCGATCTTGCCCAGCCGGTGGCGGGACCGGCGCAAAAGCACCTCTTGCCGGTGATCGAGAAAGGCGCGCAGCACCTCCTTCATCGAGCAAACCTTGGGCGTGACGCCGTCGATCAGTACGTTCATGTTAAGCGAGAACCGCACCTCAAGGTCAGAGTTGCGGTAGAGCATTCCCATCAGCACGTCCGGATCGACGTTTTTGGAGCGCGGTTCGAGCACGACGCGCACGTCATCGGCGCTTTCGTCGCGAATATCGGCAAGGATCGGGACCTTCTTGGTCTGGATCAACTCGGCAATCTTCTCGATCAGCTTTGATTTCTGAACCTGATAGGGGATCTCGGTCACAACAATCTGCCACTGACCGCGTCCGAGATCCTCGATCTCGTACTTGCAGCGAAGGCGGAAACTGCCGCGCCCGGTGCGATAGGCTTGCGCGATGTTCTGCCGCGGCTCGACCACGATCCCACCCGTTGGGAAATCCGGTCCGGGCACGAAATTCAGCAGCGTGTCGTCGCGCGCATCCGGCGCCTTGATCAGATGCAAGCAGGCATCGCACAGCTCGGCGATGTTGTGCGGCGGGATATTGGTGGCCATGCCAACCGCGATGCCGCTGGACCCATTCGCCAGAAGGTTCGGAAACTCGGCGGGTAGTACAACCGGTTCGGTCAACGTGCCGTCGTAGTTGTCCCGGAAGTCGACCGCGTTCTCATCGAGGCCGCGCAAGAGCGCCTCGGCCACGATGGTCATGCGGGCTTCGGTGTATCGGCTGGCGGCCGGGTTATCTCCATCGATATTGCCGAAATTTCCCTGACCATCGACCAGCGGATACCGTACGTTGAAATCCTGCGCGAGCCGCGCCATCGCGTCATAGATCGCGCCATCCCCGTGGGGATGGTAATTGCCCATCACGTCGCCCGAGATTTTCGCCGACTTGCGAAATCCTCCGGCCGCGGACAGCCGCAGTTCACGCATCGCGAACAATATTCGCCGATGGACCGGTTTGAGTCCGTCGCGTGCATCGGGCAAAGCGCGGTGCATAATCGTGGACAGTGCATATGTCAGATACCGTTCACCAATCGCCCGGCGCAACGGCTCGGCGGTTTCGCCTGGTCCATCGGGGTTCATATTGGGGTCGTCGACTGTATCCGTCATATATGATGTGATACGCCTCTGCACGGCGACCGTAAAGCGTGAAGCGTCGAACCCCCGTCTTTACGCAGGGACAACCTGCGCGACGTTTCGTCCAGGTATTTCCCCCTGAACCGAATCGACAGGTCGGTTAACGTATCGTTGCTGGCTGGTCTGCGTCTGGCACAAACAAAGCATAAGAAGTTAATTAATTTTCTAGGGGAAAGGAGCGTCATGACACGCTTCATCATTTTTACGTTCCTAATGCTCGGTTGGGCGTTTTACGAAATGAGCGGAGGCGCTGATTTCGAGCCGCGCGGCACGCGCGAAATTGCCGCTGCTGCCCGCGCAGCGGAGGAGGCTGAGGCAAAACGATCGCCCAATGCCGTCGTTGTCACCCGCGATTTGCCAGCGATCACGAATACTGTTGCTCCGACACTGGTTGCAGCCACACAGGAAGGCGCACCGAAACCCGTCTCCGCCGTGCCGCACGTCCCTGCAGCGTTTGAGACAGCCGAGGCCCGCCGCGAGATCATCCTGGTCTCCGACGAAGGTGGCGAAGCCGGAGTGCCGACCGTATCGCTTGCAGCGCTGGATCGCGGTGATCTGGATGTCGTCGCACCGTTGGACGCGTTCAAACCCGGGGTTGTGGTGCCAGCCACGCTTGCAACAATCGAGGAGGCCGCGACCGAAGCGGAACCGGCGCCTGACCTGCGCCGCATCACCGGCAGCCGGGTCAACATGCGCAATGGACCGGGTACTCAGTATGACGTTCTGGCCCGGCTCACATCCGGGGACGAGGTGATCGTTCTTGCGGATCCGGGTACAGGATGGCTCAAGCTGCAGCCCAAGGATGGTGGCCCGGTTGGCTGGATGGCCGATTTCCTGGTGAGCGACCCGGAGGGCTGACCCCTCGCGGGTCGGCTTGCAAGGGCCGCACTGTTCTGTCCCTATGGCGGCACGCCAGCAAGCCAGGGTGCCGCCGCCGATGTCCGACAGAACCATTTTGATCACCGGATGCTCGAGCGGTATCGGGCTTGACGCCGCGCGCGAGCTACGTGGGCGCGGCTGGCGCGTATTTGCCTCGTGCCGGCAGGAGGTCGATTGCGAGCGACTGCGGGGCGAAGGGTTCGAGAGCCCGCGGATCGACTATTGCGATCCCGCCTCGATCAAGGACGGCGTCGCTCGGGTCTTGTCCCAGACCAGTGGCCGGCTCGATGCGCTGTTCAACAACGGCGCGCACGGCCTGAGCGCTGCGGTTGAAGATCTGCCAACAGATGCCTTGCGCGACATTTTCGAATCCAACCTCTTTGGGTGGCACGAGATTGCCCTTGCTGTGCTGCCGGTCATGCGCGCGCAGGGCCATGGACGCATCATCCAATGCGGATCGGTGCTCGGGTACACGACCATGCGGTGGCGGGGCGCGTACTCGGCGACCAAACACGCGCTGGAAGCGTTGACCGAAACGATGCGGATCGAGCTACGGGGCACCGGTATCCATGTTGTTCTGATCGAGCCCGGGCCGATCACAACCGACTTCCGCCGCAAAGGCATCCCCTATTTCGAGCGTTGGATCGACTGGCAGGCCTCACCCAATCGCGCTGCATACGAAACCGATCTGCGTCCGCGTCTTTACGATGAACGTGGTGGTCTGGATCCGTTCGAGCTTCCCGCGTCCGCGGTGACACGGCAGCTCATACGCGCGCTCGAAGCACCAAATCCGACGCCGAGGTACTTTGTGACCAAACTGGCCTATATCGCCCGTTTCCTGCGCAGGGTCTTGCCCGATCGCGCTGTCGAGCGCATCCTGACCCGCATCTGATCGGAAATTGCGGTTCGCTTTTCCGCAAGTCGCCGCTAGATCTTCGCGAACGTGCAAAAACCCAACGAGGGACCATGACCGATCCGCTTTACATCCTCATCCTCCTCGCGATGGCTGCGGTCGTCATCGTTTTGACGCTTGGCATCGGTGGCTTTGCCAAGGGCGGGGCGTTCAATCAGAAAAATGCGAACAAACTCATGCGACTGCGTCTGTTGTTCCAGTTCATCGCAGTCGTTCTGATCGCCTTGTTTGTCTATCTGCGGCAATCCGGAGGGCAATGACCCGTGGTCGTTCTCAGCAAGATCTACACCAAGACAGGTGACGCGGGCGAAACCGCGTTGGGCAATGGGGCGCGTGTTGCCAAACATGCGATGCGGGTGACGGCCTACGGAACCGTGGACGAGATGAACTCCTTTGTCGGGCTGGCAAGGCTGCATGCGCCCGACGCGTTGGATGCGCGTCTTGCGATGATCCAGAACGATCTCTTTGATCTCGGCGCGGATCTTTGCCGGCCGGACATGGAAAAGGATAACGAGGCCGAATACCCGCCGCTGCGGATGCTCGAAGCGCAGGTCGAACGGCTCGAGTCCGAGATCGATGAGATGAACGGGAGCCTAGAGCCGCTGCGCAGCTTCATTCTGCCGGGAGGAAACCCTCTGGCTGCGCATTTGCACGTTTGCCGGACAGTCGCGCGCCGGGCCGAACGGCTGGCGGTTGAACTGGCGACAATGGAGGCGGTGAACCCGTCTGCGGTAAAGTACCTCAACCGGTTGAGCGACTGGTTCTTCGTGGCCGCGCGCGTGGCCAATAACGGCGGCGAAGACGATGTCCTATGGGTCCCGGGGGCCAATCGCTGACCGCACGCGACCGCTATTGATCAGCGGACGGGTCAGGCAGGCTCCCAAAGCTCGATCGGGTTGCCTTCCGGGTCGTTGAGCCATGCAAAATCACCGTTTGGATAGGGGGCTTCGGGATCGCGCCGCACCTCGATACCGGTCGCCTCGAGTTGTTCGATCATCGCGGCCAGATCGCGGACGCGAAAGTTCAACATGAACTGTTTTTCGGCGTTGCCGAAATAATCAGTCACCTTCTCAAACGGTGCGAAAACCGTTTCACCTTCGGCCTGACGCCAGCAGGGCGTCTCGTAATCGCCGGGCACCGGATCGATCCCCAGATGGGTCTCGTACCATGCTGCCAACGCCTTGGGATCCTCCGCACGGAAGAAAAAACCGCCAAAACCCAGTACGCGTTCCATAACTTCGCTCCTCGTTACACCTGCCAAGTCCCTGCAATACCAGCATATCATCAAAACGCGACGTCGTTTGACGTGAACATGACGATTTTTCCCTATTGCCCCGACAGCCGCATCGTTATCAACACCCGAGACACAAAGGCATCGAGTCGCAGGCCGGCTCGCATTTCAAAGGAGAGGAACGCAGATGAAGGTGTTGGTGCCCGTCAAACGCGTGATCGACTACAACGTCAAGGTCCGGGTCAAGGCCGATGGCAGCGGTGTGGATCTCGCAAACGTCAAGATGTCGATGAACCCGTTCGATGAAATTGCAGTCGAAGAGGCCATCCGCCTGAAAGAGGCCGGGAAGGCAGAAGAGGTCATCGCGGTTTCGATTGGCGTCAAGCAGGCACAGGAAACATTGCGCACCGCGCTGGCGATGGGTGCAGACCGGGCGATCCTGGTGGTCGCGGCGGATGATGTCCACACCGATATCGAACCGCTAGCCGTGGCAAAGATCCTCAAGGCCGTCATCGACGAGGAACAGCCGGGTCTGGTCCTCTGTGGCAAGCAGGCGATCGACAATGACATGAATGCCACCGGACAGATGCTATCGGCGCTGCTGGGGTGGAGCCAGGCGACCTTCGCATCGGAGGTTTCCGTGGAAGACGGTCACGCCGTGGTGACGCGCGAAGTCGACGGCGGTCTGCAGACCATTAAGGTGAAGATGCCGGCCATCGTCTCGGTCGACCTGCGCCTGAACGAGCCGCGTTACGCGTCCTTGCCGAACATCATGAAGGCAAAGAAAAAGCCGCTCGATGAAAAGACTGCGGCAGATTACGGCGTTGACGTCACGCCGCGACTGACCATTGTCAGCACAACAGAACCGGCTGCACGCGCCGCCGGGATCAAGGTCGGCTCGGTCGAAGAGCTGGTGGAGAAACTCAAGGAAGCGGGGGCTGTATAATGGCTGTTCTTCTTCTTGCCGAAGTAACCGATGGCGAATTGTCGCTGGACGCAACCGCCAAGGCAGTGACCGCTGCCAAGCAGTTGGGCGACGTAACCGCGCTTTGTGCCGGTGGCAGCGCTGCTGCTGCGGCCGAGGTTGCAGCCACCATCGAAGGGGTGTCCAAGGTGTTGGTGGCCGAAGATGCATCGCTGGGGCATCGCCTTGCGGAATCGACAGCGGCGCTGATCGTCAGTCTGGCCGGTGAATACGATCACATCGTGGCTCCGGCGACGACGGACGCCAAAAACGTGATGCCGCGCGTTGCGGCGTTGTTGGATGCGATGGTGATCTCGGATGCAACCGCAGTTGTAGATGGCGAGACATTCGAACGTCCGATTTATGCGGGCAATGCGATCCAGACGGTCAAATCGGCGGACGCCAAGAAGGTCATCACCTTCCGGACCTCGACATTTGATGCGGCGGGTACAGGCGGCTCTGCCTCGATTGAAACCATTTCAGCGGCGGACAATCCCGGCCTCAGCGAATGGGTTGAAGACAAGGTGGCGGAAACCGATCGCCCCGAACTCACCTCGGCGGGCGTTGTCGTTTCCGGCGGCCGTGGTGTCGGCTCGGAAGACGATTTCAAGCTGATCGAAGGCCTTGCCGATAAGCTGGGCGCCGCCGTTGGCGCGTCGCGCGCGGCGGTCGATTCGGGCTTTGCGCCCAATGATTGGCAGGTCGGTCAGACCGGCAAGGTCGTGGCGCCGGATCTTTACGTTGCCGTCGGCATCTCGGGCGCGATCCAGCACCTGGCCGGCATGAAAGACTCCAAAGTCATCGTAGCGATCAACAAAGACGAAGAAGCACCGATCTTCCAGGTTGCCGATTACGGTCTGGTTGCGGACCTCTTCGAAGCTGTGCCGGAACTGACTGACAAGCTCGGCTGATCCTGCGAGACACCAGGAAAGAAGCCCGCCGCGGTCGCGGCGGGTTTTTTCATGTTACCATCGGCTCGATCACCGTGTGCAGCTTTTCCGCGATGCGCGCATGTGCCAGAGGACCCAGCGAATTGGCCGCCGCCGGTTCATCGAGCGGCCCGAACCGCATGGTTGCCAGATCGTTCATGCGAAGCGCGGGTGGCGTCGTCACCTCGACCACCGCCCTGACGCGATCGCGAAACGGGTCGAGCATTTCAGGCTGGATTAGCCCGGGCTCGGGACCAAGCGGCGGCGCGTCCTGATCCATCCGGATCCAAAGCAGCACGACATTCGGTCCGATCGCGTCAAGAACCAGTTGCATCCGGGCCTGCCAAACCGCCCGCAATTCTGCCGCGATGGGCGAAAACCGGTCTGGATCGACTTTGTGCAAATGCATCAGCATGTGCCGATTGAAGCTGAATTCGGTAAAATCCGCCTCACTGTAGATCTTCTGCAGCAACGGGCTGGCGGCAAGGAACCGATCATTGCGCCGCGGATGCACCCGGTAGTAACGGTTCGAGATGTTCTGTGCACCCAGCACCTGCAGAACCGACACATCAGCCTTGCGCGCCATTTCAAGCACGGCCGGTTCGGCGAGCAACGTGTCGATCCCCGAATTCACACAGCCGAAATTGACGCACACGCGGCCCAGCCGCTGTTCGAGCATGTCCGGGAACGGGGCGGTCACAAAGCGCCCGAATGTCTTTGTTCCGCCAAGGCATGCGATGTAGGGGTTGTCAAGATTGCGCTCGGGTCCGCGAAACGCAAGTCGCGATCCAGGATACTTACACGGCGCATAGTCCGGCGCCCCCGCGCCGGGAATCTGAATGCTCATAAGGCCCACCATTTCTTCACCCGGGTGAGAGAGTCGCAGGGTGGCGTTACGAAAAGCCTAATGCGCCAATTTGCATCGAGTTTTTTGCTTTCTCGGCCCTTGCAGCAGTTGTTCCGCCACCAGTATGTTGCCTCTGAAAACGAAAGGCGGCGGGCCTATGGCAATTCAGAAAATCGGTGTGATCGGGGCGGGTCAGATGGGCAATGGAATTGCCCATGTCATGGCGCTTGCGGATTATGATGTGCTGTTGAACGACATCAACTCCCAGACGCTGGACACGGCGATGCAGACGATCAAGGCCAACCTGGTGCGTCAAGTCAGCCGTGGCAAGATCTCCGAAGATCAGATGAATACCGCACTTGGACGGATCTCGCCCACTCTGGCGCTGACGGATATCGCGTCGACGGATCTGGTGATCGAAGCCGCCACCGAACGCGAGACTGTCAAACAGGCGATTTTCGAGGATCTGTTGCCGCATCTGGCACCGCATACGATTCTCACGTCGAATACGTCTTCGATATCGATCACGCGGCTCGCCAGTCGTACGGATCGGCCTGAAAAGTTCATGGGGTTCCACTTCATGAACCCGGTCCCAGTAATGCAACTGGTGGAATTGATCCGGGGTATTGCAACGGATGATGACACCTTTTCGGCGTGCAAGGACGTTGTCGAACGGCTTGGCAAGACAGCCGCGAGCGCCGAAGACTTCCCCGCCTTTATCGTCAACCGGATCTTGATGCCGATGATCAACGAAGCGGTTTACACGCTTTATGAAGGCGTCGGTTCGGTGCAGTCCATCGATCAATCGATGAAACTGGGTGCAAACCATCCCATGGGGCCGCTGGAACTGGCCGATTTCATTGGGCTGGATACTTGCCTAGCGATCATGAACGTGCTGCATGAGGGGCTGGCGGATACTAAGTACCGACCTTGTCCGCTGCTTACCAAATACGTTGAGGCCGGATGGCTCGGCCGCAAGACCAAACGCGGGTTCTACGACTATCGTGGAGATGCACCGGTGCCGACGCGCTAAGGGCGTGTGCACGCATTGTTTCGTCGGCTTTGATGCTTCCGCCGGTTCAGCCGCTATTCGCCCAAGGACAGCGTGTGCGAACGTAGCCAGGCCATAAAGCCGCGTGGATCGCTCGCCCATTGGTCGACGAAGCTTTGCTCCAGCGGCGGCCCGACGATCGGGCCCTGAGGCTTGTTCAGGCTGTGCACGATTTCATGAAGCAGCAGACCTTGGCGAAGGATCGGCGAGATCTGGTTGGCGATCTGGTAGATCCGCGAGTTCCGGCCGGGAAAGAACATTGGCACAACCTTGGCGCCTGACCGACGGATCATCTTGGCTGTGAACACGTTCCATTCCGCCTCGATCGCGGGACCAAACCACGTCTCGGAATGGGCCACAACGCCTGACGGGAACAGCGCCACGACCCCGCCCTGTTTCAGGTGCTCCATCGCCTTTGCCCGCATTTCGACGCCCTTGCGCTGCGCGTCCGGGTCGTGCGGAAAAGGCACGGGGATCATGAAACTGCCGGCAACCTCGTCCAGATCGGTAAGAAGCGACCGGGTGAGGATCCGGTAGTCGGGGCGCACGCGGCCAATCAGATCGGCAAAGATCATCCCGTCGACCATACCGTGCGGGTGGTTGGCCACGACAATTGCCGGGCCTTTCTTAGGGATGAGGTCCAGTTGTTCCTGGGGCGTGGTAAGCTCAATCCCCATCACGTCAAGACAGGCGCGCCAGAACGGCTGACCGGTCGGCGCGCCGCGGCGTTCGAATTCCCGGATCAGCCGCAGAATGGTCAGCTTGCCAGTGAAGAGTTCCATGACGCGGATCAGGCTTGACTTCAGCGGATCGTCAAAGGTCGATGCGTAGGACAGGCTGCGCCGATCATACTTCTTGAAGTCCACGGTCCCGGTCGGTTCGCCGGTGACCGGTGTCGATTCATGGAAACTGTCTACCACGGTCGCTTCACCATCCGACTGTCTTTTCAGGTTCAGATTAGAACCCTTCTCCAAACTTGTCCGCCACCAGGGCCTCGAGCGCATCGGCCAACGCATCGGCGTCGGGTCCGGACGTCTGAACGTCAATAGTCGTTCCCTTTGACGCTGCCAACATCAAAAGACCCATAATACTATCTCCGGAGGCAGACAATCCGTCACGGGACACTTCTGCCCTTGCGTCAAATCCCTCGACCACCTCGACAAGCTTTGCCGAAGCCCGGGCATGCAATCCCTTTTCATTGACGATCTTGAGCGCCCGTTGCGTCATCTGTCCCCCCTGCTTGTTATTGGTCGGGGCTTACATTCTGCGTATCTATATACTTTTTTCCAGCCTCCATTGCACCGCGCACGGCGTCCGGCACAGCGAGATGGCGGCTCTTGGCCAGTTTGATCAACATGGGCAAGTTGGCACCGTAAAGGATGCGTCGGTTACGCGGGCGGCAGGCCCGCAGGCTCAGATTTGACGGCGAGCCGCCGAAAAGGTCAGTGACCAGCACCACGCCGCTGCCTGTATCGACTGCGTCTGCGGCCTCGCAGATTTCGGTTTGTTTGTCGTCGCGGTTTTCGTTTGGGTGGATCGAGAACGCGGCGATACCGGGCTGTTCACCCACAACATGTTCGACCGCGGCCAGATACTCGCGTGCAAGGTCTCCGTGTGCAACGATGACAATTCCGATCAAGGCAACCTCTAAGCGACCGAGTTCCGGCGTTCCATTTCGCGGTGT
>JBCCVT010000072.1:0-12063 GCA_039195015.1 Pseudomonadota bacterium | reverse complement strand
CTGGGCTTTTTCGCGATCGGTCTTGTGCTTTGGGGGATCTACACCGGCAAGTTTTCTCCGACCGAGGCGGCGGGGGTCACCGTTGGCTTTTGCTTTATCGCGGGCCTTCTGTCCTGGATCGTGAGCCGCGTGCTGCGGATGCGCGAGGATAAGGACTGGTCGGAGAAATCCTATGCCGAGATGCTCGTCGTCGAAGGCTTCACCATACCCGAGGTGCCAAGCATCGTGATGCGATCGGCGCAGATCACCGGCATACTTGCGCCGTTGATCGCCATTTCGGTGGTGATGCAGCAGATCCTGTCGCTTTTGGGTGCTCAACAGGTGATCGGCGACTTCGTGACCTCGATGGGCGGCTATCACGCCGTTCTGTTCACCGCGATGATCATCGTCTTCGTGTCGGGGATGGTGCTGGAAAGCCTGCCGGTCACGATCATTCTGGCGCCGATCCTGGCGCCCATCGCGGCCGGTGTTGGCGTTGATCCGGTGCATTTCTCGGTGATCTTCCTTGTGGGGGCATCGATCGGGTTCATCACTCCGCCCTATGGTCTGAACCTCTATGTCGCGTCAGGCGTGACAGGTGTTCCGTATTTCAGACTTCTGAGATACACGGTGCCTTACCTTTTTGCCCTGATAAGCGTGTGGGTGCTTGTTTCGCTGACGCCTGAGTTGGCCCTGGCCCTGCTGCCGAACCGCTAGATGACTGTGAGATGCCGGACGATCCACTGGATGATGTGAAAGGTCAGATCCCGACCAACCTGCGCCTGATCTATTTGATGGAAGAGGTGGCCAAGGCGGGCGTTCCGATATCCCCATCCGCGCTGAGCGACGCGGTGGATCTGCCAAAGCCCACTGTGCACAGGCTGCTGGCCACCGCCGAAGCCGAAGGCTATCTGCAGCGCGATGTGGACGGGCGATCCTTTGGCCCGGGCCGTCGCATGCGACGGCTGTCGATCAACACGCTATCGTCACAGCGAATACGCACTGAGCGGCTGCGGATCATGAAGGCGCTCTCGGATGAGGTGGGCGAAACGGTCAACCTCTCCGCCCCGGGGCGCGACGGCATGGTCTATATTGACAGGGTTGAAACCCAGTGGCCGCTGCGCATCCAATTGCCTGTCGGGACGCAGGTTGCCTTTCACGCGACCGCCAGCGGCAAGATGTACCTGTCCTCGTTACGCATCGACAAGCTGGACCGGCTGCTGGCCTCGGTCATGCTCGAACGCCGGACGTCGCGAACCCTCACCGATCCCGCACATCTGCGGGCGGAACTGGCAAAAACGCGATCACGGGGCTATGCGACGGATGATGAAGAATTCATGGATGGCATGGCCGCCATTGCCGTTCCGATATGCGATGATCAGGATCGGTTGCTGACCACCTTGTCGATCCATGCACCGTTGCAACGGTACGATCTGCACCGGCTGACCGAAAAGCTGGGCGCGCTGCAGTCCGCGGCGTCGAAGTTGGAAGATCTCGCTTTGGACTGACGAACAAGGGCCGTTTCGGTTTCAAGAGCGGCGGTCGCTTTGCTGGATGGGCGGGATGCCGAACGCCGCGCGGTAGACACGCGAAAAATGACCGGGGCTGTCAAAGCCGCAGGCCAGAGCCACTTCGGTCACCGAAGCCTCACTCTGGATCAACAGGTTGCGTGCGCGCTCCAGCCGCATCTCCATGAAGAACTTCTTGGGCGAGCTGTTGAGATACTTTCCGAAAAGCCGTTCGAGCTGCCGTGTCGAGATCCCGACCCGCTCGGCGATCAGCGCGGGTGAGATCGGATCCTCCAACCTCTCCTGCATGATCTGGATGGCCTTGGCGAGGTGGGCATTGCGCATCCCGTTGCGCGATTGCAGTGACACACGCTGTTCCGCCGTCGCCTCGCGCACAGAGTTATAGACCATCTGATCCGCTACAGCGACGGACAGGTCATGACCATGATCCCGCTCGATCAGGTTCAACATCAGATCCGCAGTCGCCGTCCCACCCGAGGCCGTAACGTGTTTTTCATCTGCGACAAACACGTTCCGGACCAGGTTCACCTCCGGAAAGGCCTCCATGAAACTGTCGTGGTATTCCCAATGGATCGCGGCTTTCATGTCATCCAGGAAACCCGCCTCGGCCAGAACCCACGCCCCGGAACAAAGCGCGCCAATCGGCGTGCCGATCGCTCGCTGCCGCCTTAGAGCATTGAGCAAAGGCCGCGTCACGTGATTTCGCATGTGAATGCCCGACAGAACGAAAAGTCGGTCGCATTTGGGAATATCGGTCAGGTTGTGATGCACCAGCGTGACCGACCCGTTCGAACAGACCGCCCGATCACCGTTCTCGGATACGAACGTCCACGCATAAAGCGGTTCTTCACTGACCAGATTGGCGATCCGCAACGGCTCCACCGCGCAGGAGAACGCAAGATGCGAAAACTCCTCCACCAAAATGAATGCGATGGTCTGTGTCATTCCCTACCGTCCCGAACCGGCCGTCGTCGCATACTCGATCCCCTGTCATAGCCGGAAGACGTAAACACGGTACACGGATTTCGACCCTTGCCTTTCTCTGTGTACACTGCGTATACATTCTGTGTTCACACTTGCAACCGAATGACCGGTAAAAACTGCGCCCAATGCCCGACACGCCCCAGGACAAAAAACAGGACCTGCGCGACCATCTCCGCGTCGCGATCCTGACCTTGCGCTTGCACCCGGGCGAGGATTTGGACGAAGTGCAGTTGTCCGACGCTTTCGGCCTGTCGCGCACACCTCTGCGTGAGGTGTTTCGGCAGCTCGCCGGTGAAGGCTATCTGGAGCTGCGCACCAACCGCAGCGCGCGCGTCTCCGAGATGTCCCACACCACCTTGCGTGATTTTTTCCTAGCCGCGCCTATGATCTACGGTGCGGTCCTAAGACTTGCGGCACGCAATGCCCGAACGCAGCAGATCGAGGATCTGAAGACCGCGCAGGCCCGTTTCGTTGATGCCCTGAAGTCCGGCAACGCAGCGGATCGCACCCTGACCAACACCCGATTTCACGAGATCACCGGTGATATGGCGGGGAATGTCTACCTTCTTCCGTCCTTCAACCGCTTACTGATCGATCATGCACGGATCGGCATGACCTTTTACCAACCACGAGACGCCCGACGCGCCGAGTCGCTCGCCGAGGCCAGCCGGCAACACGACGCGATCATCGCCGCGATTGAAGTCGGAAATGAAGCTCGGGCCGCACGGCTGGCAGAAGATCACTGGGTGCTGTCGCGCGATCAGATCGAAACCTTCGTCATGCCCAACGCGCTGGACCTGCCCTTGGGACCCCTGCCGCGCGCGTCAAATTCATGAGGCTTCCATGACCCCGATTTTCCACTTTCAAGGGATCTACACGCCGGTCGTGACACCGCATAAGGTAGATGGCTCGATCCATTGGGATGCTCTGGCCGAGGTGGTTACGTTCCTGATCGATCACGGCGTGCACGGCCTGATTTCGGGCGGGTCGACCGGCGAAAACTATGCGCAGACGGTCGCCGAGCGACTGCAACTCGCGCGCTTCGTCCGCGATCAGGTGAAGGGCCGCTTGCCGCTGGTGGTCGGCACCGGGGCGATGCGCACCGAAGATTCAATCGCGCTGGCAACCGGCGCGCGCGAGATCGGCGCTGACGCGATCCTGCTGGCAAGCCCGCCTTATGCCGTGCCCACCGACCGCGAGAACGCGCTAAACGCGCTGGCCATCGACAAGGCTGCGGATCTGCCCGTGATGCTCTACAACTACCCGCACCGCACTGGCACGATGATGGGGGAAGAGTTTCTCGACCGTGTCGGCCGGTCGCGCAATTTCTGCGGCATCAAGGAAAGCTCGGGCGACATCAACCGGGTCCATCTTTTGGCCCGGGATTACCCGCATATCCAGCTCGGTTGTGGCATGGACGACCAGGCGCTCGAATTCTTCGCATGGGGCGCGCCGTTCTGGGTCTGCGGCGGGTCGAACTTCCTGCCGGAAGAACATATCGCGCTCTACCAGGCCTGTGTGATCGACGGCGATTTCGACAAGGGCCGCCGGATCATGTCAGCGATGTTGCCGCTGATGCGGGTGCTCGAACAGGGTGGGAAATTTATCCAGACGATCAAGCACGGGGTCACGATGAATGGGATTGACGCCGGGCCAATGCGCGCACCTTTGCGCGGGCTCAACAAGGACGACAAGCGGGCGTTAGAACAAGTGGTCCGGGTTCTCAAAAACACGATTGCTGGCATCCAGGCCGAGGGGTGAAGAATGGATCTGCTGACCAAAGAGGAATACGAAGCGATTGCCGAAAGTCTCACCCTGCCAACGGGCGCATTTATCGACGGCATGTTCCGCCCTGCCATATCGGGCAAGACCTTCGTCACAACGAACCCGGCCACCGGAGAGATCCTGACCGACATCGCTGCTTGCTGCGAAAAGGATGTGGATTTCGCCGTCGCCAAGGCACGGGATGCGTTCGAGGACGGTCGATGGTCCAAGTTGCCCGCCGCTGCCCGCAAAGACGTTCTGATCCGGCTCTGCAAACTGATGACACGCAACGCGCGTGAACTTGCAGTGATGGAAAGCCTCGATTCCGGCAAAACGATCTACGACTGCGAAAGCGTGGATCTGCCTGAGACGATCCACTGCCTGAAATGGCATGCCGAGGCGATCGACAAGATCTATGACCAGGTCTCACCGGCTTCGGACGATCACATCGCCATGATTCTCCGCGAACCGGTGGGCGTTGTGGGGCTCGTTCTCCCGTGGAACTTTCCGCTACTGATGCTTGCGTGGAAGATCGGCCCGTCCCTAGCGGCTGGCTGTTCGGTTGTGGTCAAACCGGCCGAGGAGACCACGTTGACAGCGCTCCGCGTGGCCGAGCTCGCGGTGCAGGCCGGTCTGCCACGCGGCGTATTGAACGTCGTTCCCGGTGGCGGTGCCGAGGTCGGTGAACCGATCGGGCGGCATATGGATGTCGACATGGTGTCCTTTACGGGTTCGACCGTCACCGGCAAACGGTTCCTTAGTTATGCCGCCGAGAGCAACGCCAAGGAGGTCGTGCTCGAAATGGGGGGTAAGAACCCCGCGATTGTCATGGATGACGCAGAGAATCTCGACCGCGTCGCGCAGCACGTGGTCAATGGCGCTTTCTGGAACATGGGCGAAAACTGCTCGGCCGCGTCGCGCCTGATCGTGCACAAAGCAGTCAAGGATGACCTCCTGTCCCGCATCGCCCATCACGCCAAGGAGTGGAATGTGGGCGATCCGCTTGACCCTGAAACACGTTTGGGTGCGCTGATCTCACCCGCACATTTCGACAAGGTGCGCGGGTTTCTCGACCAGGCCGAGACCGTTCTTTTTGGCGGAACCGCAAAGGATGGCTTTGTCGAAGCGACCGTTGTCGAGGTTCCAGACAATGACACAGCGATTGCGCGGTCCGAGATCTTCGGACCGGTTCTTTCAGTAATCACGGTGTCCACCCTCGACGAGGCCATCGCCGTTGCCAATGACACCGAATATGGGCTCTGCGCATCGGTGTTTACTGCCAATGCCAAGCGAGCATTGCGGGCGGCCCGGGCGATACGAGCCGGCACCGTCACGATCAACAGCTTTGGCGAAGGCGACATCACGACGCCTTTTGGCGGCTTCAAACAGTCGGGTTTTGGCGGGCGTGACAACTCGATCCACGCGCATGACCAATACACCCAGCTCAAGACCATCTGGATCGATTTGGCCGACGATGCTGACGAGGCCGTCGATTGACACGGCTCACGGCGCGACGGCTGCCGGTGCATCAAGGCCCGGCGGCGTGGAATGCCATTCTGCCTGATCAGCCGCCGCCAGATCCTCTGGCCAAGGACACGGCGGCTGATCTTGTAATCGTTGGCGCAGGCTTCGCAGGCCTGTCGGCGGCCCTGCGATTTCACCAGCTCGAGCCGACCTCCCGGATTACGGTCTTGGACGCCGGCCGTCTGGCCGAAGGCGCTGCGGGCCGGAATTCCGGCTTCATGATCGATCTGCCGCACGATCTGACCTCGGATGACTATGCCGGATCCGGGGATGATCGCGAAATGATCGTGCTCAACCGTAAGGCCATCGCATTCGCGCAAGACGCTGTAGATCAATTCGCAATCGACCCGAATTTCTTTGATCCGGTTGGCAAAGTGAACGGAGCGGCGGGTGCGCAGGCGCAGGCTCATAACGAAAGCTATGCCCGGCATCTCGCGCATCTCGGCGAGCGCTGCGAGATGCTGGATGCGCAGCAGATGCAGGATCTGACAGGCAGCGGGCACTACGCGGGCGGTCTTTACACGCCCGGCACGGTGATGCTGCAACCGGCTGGATACATCCGAGGCCTTGGCGACGGTCTCCGAGACTTAGGCGTCCGTCTCTATGAGAACAGTCCAGTGACCGGAATCACGAAGGCCAAGGGAGGTGCTTGGCAGGTTGAGACGCCTGCCGCCTCAGTTACCGCGGATCGCGTGATCCTGACTGTGAATGGCCATCTGGAAAGCTTTGGATTTGAGCGCGGGCGGTTGATGCAACTCTTCCTCTTCGCGACCATGACGGCCGAGCTGGACGCCAATGCCCAAAAGGTTTTGGGAGGGCAGACGCGGTGGGGCGTCACGCCTTCCGATCCAATGGGCACGACGCTGCGGCGCATCGACAGCACACAAGGCGGGCACCGGATCGTGACACGGACTTGCGCGGTGCTTTCGCCCGGAATGCGGCCAAGTTCCCGCGACTTGGATAGGGCGATCAGCGTAATGCGGCGCAAGTTCGATCAGCGATTTCCGGCTCTGCGCGGGTATCCGATGGAGTACCAGTGGTCGGGCCACCTTTGCCTCAGCCGCAACGGTGTGTCGGTCATGCGCGAACTCGAGCCGGGCTTGTTCGCTGGGTGCGTGCAAAACGGCCTTGGCACCGCGCGCGGCACACTCACCGGCATCGGTGCGGCCGAGCTCGCTCATGGCACCGAAAGCGACGTCACGCGACATTTCGGAGAGCAACCCCGACCAAGTCTGTTGCCCCCCCGCCCGGTTCGAGAAACTGCCGCAAACGCTTTTCTGAGATGGAAGGAATGGCAGGCGCGCGACGACTAATGCAAAAAGGACAGGATATCCTTTGCAAACCATTGCCTGCGTGAGGCTCGGATGCCGCAAAGTCAACGAACTGCCTCAACGCGCAGCAATTGGTTGAGGTTGGCGCAATGAGGTCCATGGGTCACGGCAACGTCTTCCAGATCATGTAAGTAAGCTGGTCGAAACCGCCGTCTTGGACGTCCTTCAATACTCCTGATTAAGCTCGTCCGAGGCCGGGATCTCGCGCTCGCGCCGGGCGATGTAATCCCGCAATGCCTCATCCGCTGCAGGATCCAGCTTTGGTGCTTCGTAATCCCGCAAGAGCTTGCGCGCATGTGTCAGTGCGCGCTCAGTGATCTCGACCTCGCCCTCGGCCGCCCATTGTTCAATCGAATTGTTGTCGAAGAGGTCGGGCATGAAAAATGCGGACTGAAAGTTCTCCTGTGTGTGCGGATGTCCCAGGTAATGCCCGCCGGGTCCAACATCGGAAACCGCTGCAACGGCCTCGTCGAAGTCATCCCACTTCAAACCCTCGGCCATCCGGTAGGCCATCGCGCACTGCTCGGCATCCACCACAAACTTGGCCACGGAACAATGCATCCCGGCCTCGTTCCATCCAGCCGAATGCCAGATGTAATTTGCTCCGGCATGCATCACCGCAGACAGCGTCGTCGCGCTCTCGTATCCGGCTTGGGCGTCAAAAGTCTTGGCCCCGCCCAGGGTGTTCGACGTGCGCCACGGAACCTCGTAGAACCGGGCCATCTGACCGATCATGAAGTTCATCAGGCTGATCTCGGGCGTGCCGGCCATCGGCGCGCCGGATTTCATCGAAACCGTCGACAGGTAGTGTCCGTAGATCGCTGGCGCGCCCTTGCGGATCACCTGAGTGTAGGCGAGCGCTGACAGCGCCTCGGCATTCAGCTGTGCCACGGTTGCAGGCACGCTCGCGGGTGTGTTTGCACCGCCGAGTACAAACGGTGAGCAGAGAACCGGTTGGTTACGCCGACAGAAGGCACGCATCGCACCCAACATCGTCTCATCCCAGACCAGTGGTGAATTCCCGTTGCAGTTCCCAGTCGTCACCGGGTGTTCATCCAGATAGGCATCGCCGAATAGGATCGCGCACATCTCCATTACATCCTCGGCGTTTTTGGGCGAGGTCGTCATACCCATGAACGTCTTGTCCGAGTGTTTCATCGACGAATAGGTGATCCGAAGATGACGCTGGCTGATCGGGTGATCATAGGGTTCGACAATGTGGTGGGCCGAGCTGTGGAGCGCGGGCATCATATGCGCCAGCTTGTGGAACATTGCCAGATCGTCAAGCGTCGGGTTGCGGCGCACATCGTCGAGATCGCGAAGATAGGGCGCCCCGGTCATTGGAACGAACATCACGTGCCGCCCGCCCAGCTTCAGCGACTTCTGGGGGTCGCGCGCATGATAGGTGAACCCTGACGGGATCGATGCCACCAATTCGCGCACCAGCCCGCGATCCAGAAACACACGCTCGTCGAGCACTTTGGCGCCCGCCGCCCGCCAGTCGGCAAGCGCCACAGCATCGCGAAACTGAACGCCCACGTTTTCAAGGATGTCCATCGAGGCGGCGTCGATTCGTTCCACCTGGCTGCCGTCCATCAACTCGGTGAGCGGCAGGCGATTGGTCAGCCCTGGCAGCATATCGAAGCTTGGAGCCGTACGAAGCGCACGACGCGCCGCGCGTCCGCCAGATCGGGTACGTGTCGCAGTGGCCGACTGAGGCATGGTCAAGGTCTCCGTTTTCCCGAACCATCACCCAAGCGAACGCGCGTCACATGCAGATATCCGAAACCGGCGCATAGAAAACCGACATGCGGGATCTCGCAAGCCGCCACTCAGAGACCGAGCCGTTGAACGGTTCAATCTACATTGCCAGTCTGTTTCGCGCTTGCCGGGCGTCGCGTTGACCTCACATGATCGGGTACCGAAGGATCGCGCGACGCCTTCGGCTTGAATGTGTGCCACTCGGGTTACGAGGGCCAGCTCTGTTCGAGCATGCGGACAAGCAGTCTAAGGCCGCCGCCCTGCAACGATCCGATCAAGGATCAGAGCGCAGAAGAGGATGGCAAGACCAGCCAGAATACCCTGACCCGCTGCTGCGTACTGCAAGGCTTCCAGTACGTCTTCGCCCAGCCCCTTCGCCCCAATCAGCGACGCGACCACGACCATCGCCAAAGAGAGCAGGATCGTCTGGTTCACACCCGCCATGATCGTTTGGCGCGCCAATGGCAGATCAACCCTCCACAGCAGGTATCTCGGCGTCGCGCCAAATGCCAATGCGGCCTCCCGCACCGTTTCAGGCACCTGTTGCAGACCCAGAACGGTAAAGCGGATCACCGGCGGGCTGCCGAAAATCATGGTTGCAACCACACCCGCAGGCTTGCCGGAGCCAATAAACGCCACCACCGGAATGAGATAAACGAAGCTTGGCATCGATTGCATGAAGTCGAGAATCGGGCGGACGACGGCAAACACCTTGGGACGCCGCGCGCAATAAATCCCGAGCGGAATGCCCAGCGTGATCGAGATTAACGCCGCTGCGCCCAAAAGGGCGATCGTGGTCATCGATTTCTCCCAGAAATCGAGGAAGCCCAGATAGGCCAGCGACGCTGCGGTGAAGATCGCCACCCGAGGGCCGGCCGACAGATAGGCCAGCATGACGATGACGAATGCCACCACCGGCCAGGGCGTGTCGACAAGGACCACCTCGATCCAGTCCAGCAGCGTGCGCATGCCATAGGTCAGACCGTCAAAAAACCCGCGCCCGGATGTTTTCATCCAGTCGAACCCGGCCTGCACACTGTCGCCGACGTTCAGACGCCAGTCACGATTGGTCGGAAAGGTCTTGAGGATCGTCAACGCATCGGGCTGCGCGAACTTGATCGTCGTCAATGCCACGACCATCGCCCAGAGCCCTGACGCAATGGCGCAGCGAGTCGTCGACCAGCCCTGCGCGACGGAACGGTCCGACCGCCAACGCGCAAATTGCCCCTCAAGCGCCCAATTCGCCACCGACGCCGCAAGGCATTTGACCGCAATCAATAGGCCAAGGCCGATGACCAGATACAGGATGCCCGTCGCGTCTGCAGCGGCCGCAGAGGCCTGCGCATCACCGAGCGCTGTTTCAAGCGATTCAGCCGCCCGTTTCAGCGCCTCCAGCGATGAAGAGCCCGATGTCTCGGCCGCTTCGATCTGCTGGCGGCGCAGATCCAGGGTCTGCTGGATCTGTTCCCCTCGCGCGCGCGCCTCACGACCAAGATCTCCGAAAAGCCCTAGTCCGATCTGGATGAATGCCAGCGTTTCCAGCATGAGGAAGCCCAGAAACCAGTTCCAGAGCCCGCGCGCCCCGAACCAGATCGGCCCCAGCAGGCCGGCGGCCTTGTTGAAGGTGAACCGATATCCCGGCGCCTGCATCATGTAGCCAAAGGTTTCGCGGTAATACGCGGTACCGCGCCCGACAAAACCATCGATCAGACCGTTCAGCCGATCTTCGGTTTCCGGCTTGATCTGGTCCATTTTGGGCTGTTCCATCGCGCGGTCTCCTTATGCCTGGCTGTGCTGGATGGCGCGGATCAGGCCGGTGCGGTCGATCACACCCACGGTCGCGCCATCGTCTATGACGCGCATGATGCCGTCGCCTTCGACGGCCAGTTCCATCAGATCACTCAGATCCATATCCGGGCGGGCATCTCGCGCTCCGTCCGGGATCGGGCCCTGAGCGGCTTCGAATTCGGCCACGGGCTGCATGACGGAATGCGCGAAGATCATGTTGAGCTTGGAAATTCCGGCCACGAAATCGGCCACGTAGTCATCAGCCGGGTTCAGAATGATGTCCTCTGGCGTACCCACCTGTACAATGCGCCCATCCTTCATGATCGCGATGCGGTGACCGATGCGGATCGCCTCGTCCAGATCATGGGTGATGAACATCGTGGTCTTTTGCAGCTTGTGCGACAGCTCCATGAACTGGTCCTGCAGCTGCTTGCGGATAAGCGGATCGAGCGCCGAGAACGGCTCGTCCATCAGCAGGATCTCGGGATCCGACGCGATTGCACGCGCAAGCCCGACGCGCTGCTGCATGCCCCCCGAAAGCTCATGTGCGTACTTGTCCTCCCACCCCGACAGTTCGACCAGTTCGAGCACCCGGTCTGCTTCTTCCCAGCGGCGCGCCTTGCCGGTGCCGCGAATTTCAAGTGGCATCGCCACATTGTCGCGCACGGTTCGGTGCGGCATTAGGCCAAAGTTTTGAAACACCATGGCGACGCGCCGGTTTCGCAGGTCGCGTAGCTTTTCCGGCGAAAGCCCCATAACGTCCTCGCCGCCGATGAAAATGTGGCCATCGGTCGGCTCGAGCAGCCGATTCACATGGCGCACCAGCGTCGACTTGCCAGAGCCCGACAGACCCATCACGCAGAACAGCTCGCCGCGTTCGATCTCGAAACTGGCATCGGCGACGCCGACGACACAGTTGAACCGTTCCAGAACTTCCGCCTTGCTCAGACCCTCGGCGTGCACTGCCTTTAGGGCGACTTCCGCACGTGCGCCGAATATCTTCCACACGCCACGGGCATCAATGGCCACGTCAGTTGACATATCACTCTCCTGCCGGGCTGGTGTTTGGTTTTGGTGGTCCGGCCCGCCTCATACGGGCCGGACGAGAGGGGCATGTGTATTAGTTCAGGCCGAGCCAGCCGTCGACGATCGTCGTGTTGGCACCGATCCAGTCGGCAACAACCTCATCGATCTGGTTGCCCTGAACGACTACTTCAAAGGTGAGCTTGGACAATTCGCCCGCATTCATGTCGATCTGGCTCAGGAACGAGGCCGCTGCCGGGTTCCTATCTTCAAGCGATTTGGAATATGCCACCGTCACAGTTTTCACGAGATCGCCGGTGGTGATCGAAGACTTGTTGAACCAATCCGCATCCTGATCCGCGGTCACGATCCTGTATTCT
>JBCCVT010000071.1:0-12153 GCA_039195015.1 Pseudomonadota bacterium | reverse complement strand
GCGCAGTCCCGGGCGGTCCCATCGAAATGGATGGTTGCCTCTTTCAGATCCCCGAGATCGATGACTTTTTCTGCAGGGGAGCCCCGCCAGCTCTCCGGCGGCTTGCGACCGGTATAGCGCACCTCGTCAAGTGCCCCTACAGAGGCCGCCGACAACGCGTCCAGCGCGCCAATCGCGCCAGAGGCAAGGTGCAAACGGCTGTCCCCGGCCTTGGCTGCGGCCTCGAGATCGCGCCACAACCCATCATCGGCGAGCGCTCCGATCGACACAGTGATAAGATCGATGCCTGCCGACAGGATCGCGGCCCCGTGCACGCGCAAACCGGCATGGCCCGCACAATCAACGACGCAATCCGGGTCGAGCGGAAGATCGGCGGCGCTGTGAACCACATGATCGGTTGCAATGGCTGCGCGCGCGGCCGTCGCCCGACCCGGGCGCGCGATAACAGCGGCGACCGAACCGGGTTCCATCGCGCGCGACAGATACCGGGCCACAGCGCCATGGCCAATGATGGCAATACGACTCATGGCACCTGTCCTGATATGCTCAATGGGTATATCAAAATTCTCATACGTTGCTTGAGCTTATAACAAGCGCGCGCGCATCCTGTCGTCAAGCGTTGCAATGGGCTGGGCCAAAGGGATGCCGGACACCGGATGGGATGGCGGTGATATGCCCGACCTCGACACCGCGCATTTACTGCGCGGGACGGGACAGTTTGCGGCCGATATCCAGACCGACGGAATGCTTCACATGCAAATTCTGCGCAGCCCGGTCGCACATGCCGATCTGTTGTCAATCGAGGCCGCCGTCGCGCGTCGCTGTGCCGGTGTCGCCGCGGTTCTTACCGCCCGCGATCTGCCTTCCCTAGGTGATTTTCCTGTCAATCCAGTGCTACCCTTGGCATTCACGCCCTCCTTCCCCTTGCTCGCCCGGACCAGGACCGAGGCCATCGGCCAACCGATTGCGGCAGTTCTGGCCACCTCGCCCGAGGCCGCCGAGCATGCGATTGATCGCATCACGCCGGACTACCGCGAAACCAAAGCCACGCCACCCCGCCGCCTTGCCGAAAAGCGCTGGCGGACTGGTGACGCAAACACCGCTTTGGCCACATCGGATATCGTGGTTGAAGCGCAGGTTTCGCATCCATTGCTCGCGCCATCGCCCATGGAACCACGCGGCCTTGCTGTGGCCTACGACGCCGTGACGCAAAGCGTCACGATCTGGCATTCGACACAAACGCCGCATCGCAGCCGTACCGCGCTGTCACGGATTCTGGGTCTGAACCCCGATCGTCTGCGCATCATCGCTCCGGATGTCGGCGGCGCGTTCGGGATGAAATCATCGATCTACCCCGAGGAAGTGTTGGCCGTCTGGTCCGCGTTGCATCTGAAACGCTCCGTCCTGTGGATCGCCACACGGTCCGAGGACTTCCTCTCAGGCACCCACGGGCGCGGAACCTTGACGCACGGCCGGTTGGGATTGACCGCGGATGGTCGGTTTACTGCCTTGCAAGCCCGTATCGACGCGCCGCTTGGCCATTGGGTGCCAAACAGCGGATTGATCACCGGATGGAACGCCGCACGGGTTCTGCCGTCGGGCTATGACATTGCAACCGTTGATATTGAAACAAAGGTCTCGCTGACCGACGCCCCGCCGCGGGGCATCTATCGCGGGGCGGGACGGCCCGAGGCAAACATGCTGATGGAACGGCTGATTGCAAAGGCTTCTGAAGCCAGCGGTCTCGACCCGCTGATGCTGCGGCGCCGGAATCTCGTATCCCGACACGCCATGCCCCACCGTACGGCCACCGGCAACCTTCTCGACAGTGGGTGCTACCGCGCCGCTCTGGACAGGATCGCCAGGCGGTACAAAGACGCTTGCACCTGGCGCGACAGCCGCCGCGCCCAAGGACATCTTGCGGGGGTTGGCCTCGCGTTCTACGTCGAACCGTCGGGTGAAGGATGGGAAAGCGCACAGGTCATGCTTGGCCCGGATGGCAAGGTTGACATCGCCAGCGGCAGTTCGAAACAGGGGCAGGCCCGTGCCTCGGCTTACGCGCGGATCGCAGCGCAAGTGCTGAACGTGCCGCTGTCGCGGGTCTCGGTCCGCTGCGGCGACACCGCGACCTGCCCGGAAGGGATCGGAGCCCTGGCGAGCCGAAGTACAGCAATCGGTGCCAGCGCCGTGCTGACGGCCTGCCACGAACTCAATCAGCGGCAAACAGCAGGTGAGACGCCACCCATAACTGTGGATACGCGCTATGAAACGCGAGGCCAGGCCTGGGGTTACGGTATCTACCTATGCCGGATCGAAATCGACCAGGACACGGGAAAACCTGATGTAGTCGGCCTGCATTGCCTTGATGATGCGGGGCGGGCCGTGCTGCCGTGGGCGATCGAAGGCCAGATCCGCGGCGGTGTGGCGCAGGGGATTGGCGAGGCGCTCTTTGAACGTCTGGTATTCGACGAAGCCGGTCAGTTGCTGACCGGTTCGCTCATGGATTATGCCCTGCCCCGCGCGTCCGACATGCCGCCGGTCACCATCGAGAAGATGGAAACACCGTCACCGCTTAACGCGCTCGGCGCCAAAGGCGTGGGTGAGGCCGGCACGATCGGGGCACCGCCGGCCATTCTGAACGCGGCCCTCGATGCGCTGGCCCCGCTTGGCGTGCGGGATCTGACGATGCCGCTGACCCCCTGCGCCGTGTGGACAGCCATGCAGACTGCCCGGAAGGACACCGAATGAAGTATCAAAAAACCGACGCCAAGGACCATGCGCGCGCGCATATGACGGGAATCTGGGCCGCCGCGCTGAACCCGTTTGCGCCGGACCTCTCTCTGGACGAGGCGGGCTTGCGCGCAAACATCCGGCATTGGGTCGACAACCTGGGTATCGCGGGTCTTTTCATTGGCGGGAAGCAGGGCGAATTCTATTCCATGTCACTGGAGGAGCGGAAACGGAACTTCGAGATCGCGGTCGATGAATGCGCCGGTGCTGCGGGCACAGCCATGTCGTGCTCGGACCAGAACCTCGACACAGTGATCGCCCTGGCCCGCCACGCGCAGGAGATCGGGGCCGACTACATCGTCGTCCACGCGCCCGTTCTGCATTTCGTTCAAGACCCGGACGAGACCCTGTACGAATACTACCGTTACGTCTGCGAGCGCGTCGATATCGGTATTGCGATGTGGTCACATCCTGACAGCGGGTACCTAATGAGCCCCGAGCTCTGTGCCCGCATCGCCGATCTGCCCAACATCGTGGCCATCAAGTATTCAGTGCCGCGCGAGATGTATGTGCGGCTCACTGAACTGGCGGGTGACCGGATCCACGTCTCGACGGCGTCCGAAGTCGACTGGCTCGACAATATCGTCGAGCTCGGCTGGCGGCTTTATCTCTGTTCATCGCCGCCTTACCTGCTGCAGACCAAATCCGACCGGCGTATGAACGACTACACGCGGCTTGCCTTTGCCGGGCAGATCGATGCGGCGCGCGAGGTGTCAGCCAGCCTGCAACCGGTACGGGACGCGATCCTGAGAACCAAGCCTCCGGGCAAACCCCACGCGCATAGCAAGTTCTGGCTAGAACTTTTGGGACAGACCGGTGGCCCCGTGCGGCGGCCGATGTTGCCGTTAACCCAAGCGGAAAAGGACGCGACCCGCGCCGCCTTCGAAACCTGCGGCCTCAGGCTTTGAAAGTCCCGCTGGCTCATGATCATTCCTTGTCGCGCGCGCGCGGAAAAGGTCTATGATCCATCCATCAACCGTTGCCGTTATCTTATGAGGGAGGAGACTATGGTGACCCTGACCCGCCGTTCCGCGCTGACCATGATCGGAGGCGCCGCCGCAGCGGCAGCAACCCTGCCTGCCCCGGCGATTGCGGCCAACCGAAAGATCACCGTGGGCGCGCTGCGTTTCACCAGTCATTCGGCGAGCTTCATCGCAGTCGAACGCGGGTATTTCGCCGACGCCGGACTGGATGTCGAGCTGCGGTTCTTCCAGGCCGCACAGCCCATGGCCGTTGCGATCGCGTCCGGCGATGTGGACTACGCGGTGACGGCAATCTCCGGCGGCTTGATCTCATTGGCCGATAAGGGCGCAATAAAGGTCATCGGTGGGGCGCTCAGCGAAGAAGAGGGCATCGACGGCCAGCAGATCCTTGCCTCGGACGCGGCATTCCAGGCTGGGCTGACATCACCCGCCGCGCTGGACGGCAAGACCTGGGGCATGACGACCTCGGGCTCATCCTTCCATTACATGGGATCGAAAATCGCCGCGACGGAAGGCGCGACGCTGTCCTATCGTCCGCTGCAAAAGGTGGGCGCGGTCATTGGCGCGTTGAAGTCCGGCCAGATCGACGCCTGGAGCATCGTCCCGCATATCGCCAAACCCCTTGCCGGCTCAGGTGCGGTCCACATCATCGGCAAGGTCTCGGACTATCTGCCGAATTACCAGATCACGACCGTTTTCACCTCGACCAAGAACGCGGGCGAGGAACGCGGGATGACGGAAGGGTTCCTTGGCGCTTTTGGCCAAGGTGTCGATGACTACAACAGCACAATGATCGACCGCGCGAGCGGAGACGCAGGCGTCGACGACATGGTCGATCTGATCCACAAGTACGTCTACACCGATCGACCGCGCGACAAGGCCGCACCGAGCATCATCAATGGCACAATGCGGCTTAACCCCGGCGCGGCGCTGAATATGGCATCGATCCAGGATCAGCTTGACTGGTTCAAGGCTGAAGACCTCGTTGATGCAAATGTCTCAATGGATCAGCTGGTTGACCCCGGCTACGTGCAAACGGTCTGACAGCACGAAACCGGTGCGTCGGTGGATCTGAAGCTGCAAAACCTGTCCCATGGCTATCAGGGGCTGACCGTTCTCGGCGGGATCAATCTGAACATCCGTTCGGGCGAGATCGTGTGCGTGGTTGGCCCCTCGGGCTGCGGCAAGTCGACCTTGTTGCGGCTTGTGGGCGGGCTGGAAGCACCGGATCAGGGCCAGGTCCTGCAGGTGGGCGCGCCTCCGAAGGGCTGCCTGAACCCCCTGACTTATGTGTTTCAGGATTTCGCGCTACTGCCATGGCGGACCGTGGCGGGCAATGTCGGCCTGGTGCTCGAAGACCACCCGTTGTCGCGCGACGAGATCGCCGACCGGATTGACCATGTTCTGGAACGCACGGGGCTCACTGAATTCGCGGGCGCACTGCCCAAACAGCTCTCGGGTGGGATGAAACAGCGCGTTGCCATCGCGCGGGCATTGGCGGTGAACCCGGCCGTGATGCTCATGGACGAGCCGTTGTCCGCGCTCGACAGCCAGACGCGATCGATCCTGCTGGAGGAACTGACCTCGCTTTGGCGACGCGAGCGATTCACCAGCATCTATGTCACGCATAACTTGACCGAAGCCGTGCAGCTCGGCCATCAGATTGTGATCCTTTCACGGCGCCCTGGTCGCATTCGCGAGGTCATCCGAATAGATACGCCACCAAACGCCCGAAGCCGGGCCGACACAGAATTGCAGCGGATCGAACAAGACCTCTGGTCGCTGATGCAGGCCGAAGCGCGTGCAGCGGACGCAGAGCTCGCCGATGTCTGACGCCGCACGGTCACCGGCGGATAACGCGGCTCGCACAGTCCGGTTTCGCGGGGGTGGCTTCCGGCCCCTGCCGCGGCGTGGCATTGGGTTGGTTGCCTTCATCGGCCTGATTGCACTGGCCGAGATCGGCACGCGCGCGGGCTGGATCTCGGCGCTGACGCTGCCGCGCCCGTCAGATGTGGCCATTGCCCTTGGCGATCTCTACCAGACAGGCCTTTTGTGGAAACACCTGGTGCCGTCCGTCACGCGCCTGATCGTCGGCGCCGCCATCGGTGCCAGCCTTGGCATCGCGCTTGGCATTGCGATCGGGCTTTTTTCCTATGTGCGCGCCGGGCTCGTCCCGGTGCTCGCAGCGCTCTTCCCGATCCCCAAGATCGCGCTCCTGCCGCTCTTCGTGATCTGGTTCGGTATCGACGAGGCGTCGAAATACGCGCTGATCGCCTTTGGCACCTTCACGCCCACGGTGGTCGCGACCTATGGCGCGGTCGACAATGTCGACCGAACGCTGATCCGCATGGGGCAGAGTTTTGACCTGCGATGGTGGTCCATTGTCCGCAAGATCGTGTTGCCGGGTGCAATGCCGGGGATTCTGTCAGGCCTCAGGATCAGCCTTGCAATTGCAATTATCCTTCTTGTCGCGGCCGAGATGCTGGGTGCGGAATTCGGGATCGGCGCCTACATCCTTGAAGCTGGCGCGCTTTACGATCTGGAACGGCTCTTTGCCGGCGTTACGATCCTGTCAGTCTTTGGCGTTTTGGTCAGCGCGGCGATAGGCTGGATCGAAACCCGGGTCCTGGCATGGCGGGTCTGACCGACGCCTTGCCTGTTCTGATCGCCGGCGGAGGGATCGGTGGTCTTGCAACGGCTTGCGGCCTCGCCCAACAGGGCATCGCGTCGATTGTGCTCGAACAGGCGGCTCAATTTGGCGAGATCGGAGCAGGGATCCAGTTGGGGCCAAACGCCTTTCATTGCTTCGATCATCTTGGAGTAGGCGAGGCTGCCCGCGCACGCGCGGTCTATATCGACGCGCTGCGGCTGATGGATGCGCAATCAGGGCAGGACATCGTCGAGATCCCTTTGGGTGACGCGTTTCGCGAACGAATGGGCAACCCCTATGCCGTGGTTCACCGGGCCGAGATGCACAAGGCCTTTCTCGACTACTGCTCCGACAGCCCGCTTGTCGAGCTGCGCACCAATCACCGGGCCACCGGCTATGATCAGGACGGCAACCGGGTGCATCTCCACCTAAAGAACCGTGCATCGATCACAGGGTCGGTACTGATCGGCGCCGAAGGCCTGCATTCGCCCATTCGGGGCCAGCTTGTGGGTGACGGTCCTCCGCGGATTTCCGGGCACACCACTTACCGGTCGGTCATCCCCTCAGACCAGATGCCCGAGGACCTGCGATGGAATGCGGCGACGCTATGGGCCGGGCCGAAATGCCATATCGTGCACTACCCACTGCAAGACGGACGGGCTTTCAACCTCGTAGTCACCTATCACCGGAACATGACCGAGGCTGTGTCTGGCAAACCGGTCAGCCGCGATGAAGTTGCGGTGGGGTTTGAGCATGTCTGCGCACGAGCCCGCGCGATCATCGAGCGCGGCCAGAACTGGAAACAATGGGTTCTATGCGATCGCGAACCGATTTCAACCTGGGTTGATGGCCGGGTTGCCTTGTTAGGCGACGCCGCCCATCCGATGTTGCAATACTTCGCGCAAGGTGCCTGCATGGCCATGGAGGATGCGGTTTGCCTTGCCCATATGCTGCACGCGCATGCTGACGATCCCAGTGCGGGGTTGGTCGCCTATCAGAACCGTCGCGTCGTGCGCACGGCGCGCGTTCAGATGAATTCGCGCCTGATCGGCGACTACATATATCACCCCGACGGCGCTCAGGCCGCCGTAAGGGACCACGTGATGAAAGGCAAACAGGCTGAGGACTGGTACAACGATCTGGCCTGGCTTTACGGTAGGGACGCGCTGGAACTGACGGGAGGTACAACATGACCGAATTCGAAACACCAGCCGAGACACCCGAAAGGCGGGCGTTCTACAGCAAGATCGGCGCGCAGTCCTACGCTCCGCTCTGGGCGGTCATGTCCGATATCATAACACCCGAGCCGAAAAGCGCCTGTCGCCCGCATCTCTGGCAGTTCGATCAGGCACGGGACTATCTGCTTGAGGCGGGAGGTCTAATCACCGCCAAGGAAGCAGAACGCCGGGTTCTGGTGCTCGAGAACCCGGGCATGCCCGGCCAGTCGCGGATCACGACCTCACTTTACGCTGGCCTGCAGTTGGTTTTGCCGAACGAGGTCGCCCCGGCCCATCGTCACAGCCAGTCAGCGCTGCGTTTCGTGCTGGACGGGTCCGGCGCGCACACCGCTGTGAACGGCGAGCGCACGGTGATGGAATATGGGGATTTCGTCATCACGCCGCCCTGGGCCTGGCACGATCACGGCAATCATTCGGACAGACCGATGATATGGCTCGACGGGCTCGATATACCGATGGTTACCCATTTTGACGCTTCCTTTGCTCAGCCACTGGCCGAAGACGAACAGACGATCACCCGCCAGACCGGCGACAGCTTTGCGAGGTACGGCGCGAACATGCTGCCGGTTGACCATCAGGCGACGACCTTGGCCTCTCCACTCTTCAACTACCCCTATTCCCGCGCGCGCGACGCGCTTGAACACATGAAGGCGCAGGACGAATGGGACCCCTGCCACGGGCTTAAGCTGCGATATGTGAATCCGGCAGATGGTGGCTACGCAATGCCGACGATTGCGCCGTTTCTGCAATTGCTGCCGACGGGCTTCAAAACCGCTGCGTATCGGTCAACCGATGCCTCGGTGATGGTCTGTGTCGAAGGGCGCGGTCAAACGACGATTGCGGGCGATACCTTTGACTGGGGTCCCAGGGACATCCTTGTGATCCCGTCCTGGCGGTGGGTCAGCCATGAAGCCACCGAGGAAGCCGTGCTATTCTCTTTCTCGGACCGTGTTGCACAGGAAAAGCTCGGGCTCTGGTGCGAGGATCGCGGCAACAGTTAGACCCGCTATGGTTGTCTCTCAGCTTGCGCCGCTCAGATCCTGTGCCAGCATGAGCGCATTTCCGTCCGGGTCATAGAATGTCGCCGTGCTCACCATACCTTCGATGGTCTCGGTCGGGCCATCAAACCGGACGCCCGCAGATTCAAGATCCTTGCGTGCGGTTGCGATGTCGTCGATCCCGAACACCGGGACCATGTTGCCCGGCGCCGGTTCGGTCTGTTCGCCAAGGCCCAGTGTCACCCCTTCGGTCATCGTGGTCAGCTCGCTCCATCCTGCTTCGTCGCTGTGATAAAGCACGTCAAATCCCAAGGTCTCTCCATACCACTTGGCGCTTGCATGCCGGTCCTTGACCGAGATCGCGAGGGTGATGGTGTTTTGCAAAGATACAATCGCCATGGGCTTACCTTTCGTCACAAAATATATATACTATACTTTATGGACACAGGACTTCTTGTCAAGATCACATCCCGGGCGTGGTCGATACGTATCCTTGCCTTGCTCGCTAAAGGGGTTCCGGGGAGACAAGCCTCACTTTTGACGGCATCTGGAGCGAGCCGGACCGCCTTTGGCCAAAGTCTGCAGCACCTGATCACGCTTGGTCTGCTGGAGCGAAACCCTGGTCACGGGCATCCCCTGCGACCCGAATACCGGCTGACCCGGCTCGGAACCGAGGTGGCAGCGACCGCCCACAAGATCACACAGCTCTTTCCAACCGATCACGAGGTTCCGCTGCTGCGCCGCGCGTGGACGCTGCCGGTGCTTGCAGTCAGCGGTCGGCCCCGGTTCTTTGCCGACATCAAGTCCGACCTGGCACCGATCACCGATCGGGCACTCTCCCAGTCGCTGAAACAGCTTATGGCCGAGGGATGGGTGGACCGCCGGATCAACGCGACAGCCCATCCGCCCCGCCCTCTCTATCAGGCGGCAAACGACGGCGCGCGAATCCAATCGCTTATCGCCTCGACGCCCTGACCGGATCGAAAGGCCCGAACCGTTTCAACCGCGCAATTCTGACGTCTTCCCCTAGGCAGGCAGACACCACCCCTGTATATCCGCGCGCATGAACCAGAACCCGCCTGACCTGCGCCCCGATCTTGCGCCCCGTGCCCAATTCCGCGAGCCGCAGCGTGACGGCCAGCCCACCATTGGAATGGTGTCACTCGGATGCCCCAAAGCGCTTGTGGACAGCGAACGCATCCTGACCCGTCTAAGGGCTGAAGGTTATGGGATTTCGCCCGACTACGCAGGCGCCGATGCAGTGATTGTGAACACCTGCGGGTTTCTGGACAGCGCGAAGGCCGAAAGCCTAGACGCGATCGGAGAGGCTCTGAACGAAAACGGGCGGGTTATTGTCACTGGCTGTCTGGGGGCTGAGCCCGACTACATCACCGGCGCGCATCCCAAGGTGCTCGCGGTCACGGGACCGCACCAATACGAACAGGTTTTGGACGCGGTGCACACCGCGGTTCCACCCGACCCCGATCCCTTTGTCGATCTTGTACCGGCAAGCGGCGTGCAGCTTACACCACGCCATTACAGCTATCTGAAGATCTCGGAAGGCTGCAATCACAAGTGCCGGTTCTGCATCATCCCCGATATGCGCGGTCGGTTGGTCAGCCGTCCGGCCCACGCCGTGCTGCGCGAAGCTGAAAAGCTGGTCAACAACGGGGTTCGCGAGTTGCTGGTCATCTCGCAGGACACAAGTGCCTATGGGCTTGATCGCAAGCATGACATGCATCCCTGGCGCGAGGGCGAGGTCAAGAGCCACATCCTCGACCTGTCGCGGGAGCTTGGTAAATTGGGGGCCTGGGTGCGCCTGCACTACGTCTACCCCTACCCCCATGTGCGCAACCTCATACCGCTGATGGCCGACCCAAAGAACGGCCTGCTGCCGTATCTCGACATACCCTTTCAACACGCGCATCCCGATACGCTCAAACGAATGGCCCGCCCGGCCGCAAGTGCCAAGACACTTGACGAAATCGCGGCATGGCGCGCGATCTGTCCCGATATCACACTGCGATCGACCTTCATCGTCGGTTACCCCGGCGAAACCGAATACGAGTTTGAAACGCTGCTTGACTGGCTGGACGCCGCGCAGTTGGACCGTGTCGGATGCTTTCAGTACGAAAATGTCGCGGGCGCCCGTTCGGCAACGCTGCCGGATCATGTGCCTGACGAGATCAAGCAGGACCGCTGGAACCGGTTCATGGAAAAGGCGCAGGCGATCTCGGCCGCGAAACTCGAGGCGAAGGTCGGATCCTGGATTGAGGTCATTGTCGATGAGGTCGATGGTCAGGCCGCAACTTGTCGCACCCGTGCCGACGCGCCTGAAATCGATGGCAACCTGTTCATCGATGACGGGCATGAGGCATTGTCGCCCGGAGACATCGTAACCGTCGAGGTTGACGAGGCCAGCGAATACGATCTGTGGGGACGGGTCGTACAATGACATGTTTTGCCTCGCCTTAACCCCCGCGCCCGCTAGGTTCCTCATGTGACATCAGCCACGAGGATGAGCCACATGTCCGATAATCCGATCATCACGCATAAAGAGCCGTTTGGCGTCGACGTCACCGCCGGCAAGACCTATTTCTGGTGCGCCTGCGGGAAATCCCAGACCCAGCCGTTTTGCGACGGCAGCCACCAGGATACCGGGATCATTCCGGTGAAATTCGAAGCCGAAGCCGACAAGAAGGTGTTCTTTTGCGGCTGCAAGGCCTCGGCAAACGCGCCACTCTGTGACGGATCACATTCCAAGATCTGAGCTGCGTCGAATTGACGGAACGACTTTGCGGCAATGGCACCTACATAAGCCGTATGAGCTCAGACCAGACCCGCATCCTTTACAACGCAGACTGTCCCGTCTGCAATTTCGAGATCAGTCATTACGCGCGCTACGCGCAACGGCACGACCTGCCGATTGGGTTCGACGACCTGAACCGAAGCGATCTTGCAGAGTGGGGGATCACGGCGGACGAAGCGGCGCGCAGGCTCTACGTCAAGCAGAACGGGCAGATGTATGGCGGGGTTGATGCGTTCGTCGTGCTTTGGGCTGAAATGCCACGCTATCGCCGGGTGTCAGGGATCGTCGGTCACAAAGCCGTTCGCCCAGTCGCTGCATGGGTTTATGACCGTGTACTGGCGCCGGCGATCTACTGGATGCACGTGCGTCGTCAGATCCGACAGCGCGCCAACCACCCTGTGGGATAGATGAAACTAGACCTGCAGCCGCTTCAGCATCTCCGCGTTGCGGCAATAGCCCAAGGGGGCATCCGCGCGTTCGGTTTCATTCAGCCACTGACCGCAATTTTCGGGGTTTGTGCAGCCCGTACATCGCAACACAGCATCCGTGATCTCTTCGGGCGGCAACTGGCCTTTCATCACGGCGGTCTCCAGATCGACGCCCACCGTCTGGGCCATGCGATCCACCAGTTCGGCATGGTGTTTCAGGACTTGTCTGCTTTGCATCTTCACGTCCTCCACGGTTG
>JBCCVT010000070.1:0-12189 GCA_039195015.1 Pseudomonadota bacterium | reverse complement strand
GATCATCATGTTTTCCATCACGGTGAGTTCGCCGAAAATCTCCGGTGTCTGGAAAACGCGGCTAATGCCCATCTGGTTGATCTCGAACGGAGCGCGGCCCAGCACCGACTGGCCGTCAAACATGACCGATCCGGTGTCGGGGATGAGCTTGCCAACAAGGCAGTTGAGTAAGGTGGACTTGCCCGCGCCATTGGGGCCAATGATCGCATGCACCGTTTTTTCGGCGACGCTCAGGTTCACGTCAGAGAGCGCTTGCAGCCCGCCGAACCGCTTGCCGACGCCTTTGACTTCGAGAATACCCATCGCTCCGTCCTCCTTATTCCGCAGGTTCGGTTTTGGGGTTGGCAGCATCCGTGCCGCGCTTGCCGCGCCCGGTGATCCAGCGGACCAGCCGTTGACCGCCTTCGACCAGCCCGCCGGGCAGGAAAATCACGACGAGCATGAAAAGGATCCCCAGCGTCAGATGCCAGCCTTTGCCGATGAATGGATGGATCAGGAAGACGATCGCGTCCTCGATCCCGTCAGGCATGAAAGCGAACCACTGGTGCAGGATGTTGTCGTTGATCTTCGAAAAGATGTTCTCGAAATACTTGATGAAGCCGGCGCCCAGGATCGGACCAATCAGCGTGCCCGCACCGCCCAGGATGGTCATCAGCACCACCTCGCCGCTGGCGGTCCACTGCATTCGCTCGGCACCTGCCAGCGGATCCATCGAGGCCATGAGCCCACCCGCAAGCCCGGCATACATCCCCGAGATCACAAAGGCCGCAAGCATGTAAGGCCGCGAGTTCAGCCCTGTATAGTTCATCCGCTGCTGGTTCGATTTGACCGCGCGCAACATCATGCCAAAGGGCGACCGAAAGATGCGGATCGCCACATAGACCGCGAGGATCATAATCGCCACGCAGAAATAGTATCCCACGTTGAAGGTAAAAAGCCACGGGCCGACGGCAAGCTCGGCGCTGTCGCGCATCTCAAGACCGAAGAGGCCGGGGACAGGGATGTTGCCCTCGGGTGTCTGGCTCACGCCGAGAATGCGCGGATCGTCAAGCGCCAGTTGCAACCCGGTTTCACCGCCTGTGATTGGGGTCAGCACCGAATAGGCCAGCGCAAAGGACATCTGCGCGAAAGCCAGCGTCAGGATCGAGAAGTAGATCCCCGACCGGCGGAGCGACACAAAGCCGATGAGCAAAGCGAAGAGGCCCGAGGTCACCACCGCCAACAGGATGGCAGGTATGACATTCATGCTGAGCAGCTTGAACATCCAGACCGCAGAATACGAGCCAACGCCCAGAAACGCGGCGTGTCCAAAGCTCAGATATCCGGTGAGTCCGAAGAGGATGTTGAACCCGATGGCGAAGATTCCGAAGATCACAAAACGCTGCATAAGGTCCGGGTAGCCCGCATTGAATTGCGCCATTGCCGATCCTTCGGGGAAGGGGTTCAGCAGGAAGGGCGCGAAGAGCGTCAGAACCGCCACAAGCAGCAGGAGAATGGTGTCTTTCCGGTCCAGTCCGAACATGGGCTCAGTCCTCCATCACGCCTTTGCGGCCCATCAGGCCACGGGGACGGGTCAACAAGATGATGATGGCGACCAGATAGATGATGATCTGGTTGATGCCCGGGATCAGCGCGATGACCTCTTTCATCGAGGCAAAGCTCTCCAGGATCCCCAGCAGGAAGCCCGCAAGTACCGCACCGGGCAGCGATCCCATGCCACCGACGACCACCACGACGAAAGACAGCACAAGAAAATCCATACCCATATGATAGTTTGGCGAATTGATCGGCGTGTACATCACTCCCGCAAGCCCCGCGACCGCGGCAGCAAGCCCGAACATGATCGTGAAGCGTTTGTTGATGTTGATGCCCAACAGTTCGACGGTCTCGCGGTCGGCCATGCCGGCGCGGACCACCATGCCGAAGGTGGTGAATTGCAGGAAGGCAAAGACCGCTCCGATGATCAGCGCGGCGAAACCGAAATACACGAGGCGCCAATAGGGGTAGATGATCGTATTGGGATCAAACCCGATGGCGGCACCGAAATCGAAGGATCCGACAAATGCCGCGGGGGCGGGCGTCGGGATCGGGTTTGCGCCGTAGAAGTACTTGATGATCTCCTGCAACACGATGGCCAGACCAAAGGTGACCAGGATCTGGTCGGCATGGGGGCGCTTGTAGAAATGCTTGATCAGCCCGCGCTCCATGATCACGCCGATGGCGATCATCACCGGAATGGCAAAGAGGATGGCCAGCGGCACGGACCAGTCAATGATCGCGGCTCCGGCGGCTTCGCCAAACAAATCTTGAACATACGGGATCTCGACCTTCAGCGGATTTCCGAGGAAGTCCGTTTTGGTCTCGTCCACCACCGTGCGGGACAGGGTCAGGATGCGGTTCAGTGTGACGGCGCAAAACGCCCCGATCATGAAGAGCGCCCCATGAGCAAAGTTCACGACACCCAGAGTGCCGAAAATCAAGGTCAGCCCAAGCGCGATCAGCGCATAGGCCGAGCCCTTGTCTAGGCCGTTCAGGATCTGCAGGATGATTGCTTCCATCAATCTGCCTTCCGGAGAGTAGGTTGAGAATATCCGCCAAGAAGCGGGCCCGTGGGGTCGGGTGGGCAGTGCTGCCCACCCGCAAGGCGTTTAGGCCCCGGGGTTGCAGGCTCCCAGTTCCCCGCCGAAGATCGACGCGTCATAGGTTACCTGACCAACCGGCGTGATTTCCACGATTTCCAGAAGGTCGAACTCCGATGTCGGGTTCTCCTTGCCTTTCACGACCAGCACGTCCTTGAAGCACTGGTGATCTTCAGCGCGGTAGAGCGTCGGGCCATTGCCCATGCCGTCGAATTCGAAGCCTTCCAGCGCTTCGACGACCGAGCAAGGGTTGAACGATCCCGCGCGGGTCACCGCGTCGGCGTAAAGCAGCGCCTGCACGTAGCAGGTGTGTGCCGCCTGGCTCGGCGGGAAGCCGTATTTGGTGCCAAAGGATTTCACGAAGGCTTTCGAGCCTTCGTCCTGCAGCGACCAGTGCCAGTTGGTCGACCCGAAGATGCCCTTGACGTTGGCGCCAGCGCCTTTGGCCATCAGGCGGCTATAGAGCGGCACGATAATCTCAAAGTTCTTGCCGTTGACTTGCTTGTCGCGCAGGCCGAACTGCACCGCGTTCGTCAGCGAGTTCACCATGTTGCCGCCATAGTGGTTCAGAACCAGCACGTCGGCGCCCGATTGCAGGACCGGAGCAATGTACGAGCTGAAGTCGGTCTGTGTCAGCGGGGTCTTTACTGCGGCCACGGTTTCCCAGCCCAGAGCTTCGGTCGAGGTGCGCACCGCCTCTTCGGTGGTGTAACCCCAGTTGTAGTCCGCTGTCAGGTGATAGGCGCGGCGATCCTTGCCATAGTTGTCAGCCAGGATCGGGGCGAGCGCGGCACCGGACATATAGCTGTTAAAGAAGTGCCGGAAGCCGTTGGCGCGTTTGTCCTTGCCGGTTGTGTCGTTCGAGTGGGTGAGGCCGGCCATGAAGATCACACCTGCCTCCTGGCAAAGCGCTTGCACGGCCACAGCCACGCCTGATGACGAGCCGCCGGTGATCATAACAGCGCCATCTTTCTCGATCATCGACTTCGCGCTTGCACGCGCAGCGTCAGATTTCGTCTGCGTGTCACCAGTGACGTATTCGACCTTCTTGCCCAGGATCCCGGTGCCGTCCAGCACCTTGGAACTGAAGGTGTTCAGCATGCCGCCGTCACCGCCGCCGTTCAGATGTTCCACCGCCAATTCATATGCGCGCAACTCGTCCGCACCTTCGTCGGCATAGGGGCCGGTTTGCGGAACGTTGAAGCCCAGCGTGACGGTGCCGCCCGTTGGTTCGTTGGTGAACGCGGCAGCTTGCGAGCCCGTAAAAATCGTGGGCACGGCAAGACCGGCACCCGCAAGCGCACCGGTTCTCAGCACGCCACGGCGTGAGACGTCAGTTTTGGACATTCATTCCTCCCATTGTATCCCCCGTGTGCGATCGGGTCCTCCACCGGGACGCGCACGGCGCACTTATGTGCAAAAGTATTATGGGGGGTGGTCAGAAAAGTTCGCAATAAACCACTTGAAAAGAACAGAAATTTTGTAAACAAATACACAGTATCCCACGGCATTCAGTAAAAGTGTTTATGTTGCACCGCAGAAAGCCGTTGTCCTAGCTTGGTTTTTGAAAGGAACCTGCCATGGCCCGCGACACGCTCACAGGCAGCAGGATCCGCGAACGGAGGTCGATCGCGGGGTTCCGGCAGGCGGATCTGGCCCGCAAGGTGGGAATTTCGGCGTCATATCTCAACCTGATCGAACACAATCGGCGCAGAATCGGCGGCAAGCTGCTGGTCAACATCGCCGATGTGCTGGGGGTCGAGCCATCGATGCTGAGCGAAGGGGCCGAGGCCGCTCTGATCGCAACCCTGCGCGAGGCGGCAGCCGATGCCGGGCCGGTCGCGGCGGAAACTGATCGGGCCGAAGAATTTGCCGGTCGGTTTCCCGGCTGGGCCGAGGTGCTGGCAGCGGCGCATCGGCGCATCGCATCGCTGGAGCGCACAGTTGAAACTCTGTCCGACAGGCTGGCCCACGACCCGCATCTCGCCGCGTCTCTGCACGAGGTGCTGTCGACCGCCGCGGCGATCCGGTCGACGGCGTCGATCCTGGCGGAACCTGGCGACATCGAACCGGAATGGCGCGATCGCTTCCATCGCAATCTCAACGAGGACAGCCTGCGGCTGGCCGACAGTTCCAAATCCCTCGTGCGCTATCTCGATGAAACCGAAGATGGCGATGACCGCCGCGTGGCACCAATCGAAGAGGTCGAAGCCTTGGTGGCAGCACGCGGCTACCACTTCCCCGAACTTGAGGCCGGAGCCGAGGTTGAGGCAGTGGTCGACGCGGCCTCCGAGCTGAGTTCATGGGCCGCGCGCCATATCGCACGAGGGGTTCTGTCGCGCTACGCGACCGATGCCCGGAGCATGCCGGCGACCGAGATGACGGCGGCGCTGGCGCAGCTTGGCCTGGATCCGATGGGGCTGGCACAACGCTTTGGTGTAGACTTGCAGGCGGTGTTCCGTCGTCTTGCCGCGATGCCGCCTGCTGTCGTGGGATGCGAGGTGGGTCTGGTGGTCTGCGATGCCGCCGGAAGCCTTCTGTTTCGCAAGGCCATTCGCGGCTTTCCTCTGCCGCGGTTCGGCGCACCCTGTCCGCTCTGGCCGGTCTTCGCGGCGCTTTCACGCCCGACTGTCCCAAATTTGCGCCGCGTGATGCAACAGGGGCGCGATGGCGCCGAATTTGACTGTCTGTCGCTGGCGCATCCGGTGGCGCCACCGGATTTCAGCCGCGATCCGCTGTATCAGGCGACGATGCTCATTACCCCTGCTGGCAGTGTCCAGAGTACGCCCGACCTAGCGCCTGAACCCGTCGGCAGCACCTGCCGGGTCTGTCCGCGCGCGGGCTGCCGCGCGCGCCGCGAACCATCGATCCTGAAGGAAGGGTTTTGACAGTGTTTCCGTCGCGCGGCTAGATTGATCCGCACAACAACAACGCCGCGGAAGAAACCGCGCATGGGGAGGAACCGGCCTGATGCGCCGACACGTGATGCTCATCGAAGATGAGCCAAATATAACCGAAGCGATCCGGTTCTTGCTCACCCGGGACGGGTGGACGGTGGATTCGCATTCCGATGGAACTGATGCGGTCGAGGTTGTCGCTGCCGCCATGCCGGATCTGGTCATCCTGGACGTGATGCTGCCTGGCAAGAGTGGCATGGAGATCCTTCGCGATCTGCGTGACCGCCCGGAACTCAGCAACCTGCCGATCCTGATGTTGACGGCACGGGGCCAGTCCCGCGACCGGGACATGGCCGAAAATGCTGGAGTCAGCCGGTTCATGACCAAACCGTTTTCCAATGCCGAAGTGCTGGACGCCGTGCGCGATCTGGCTGCTGCGGCCAAGGCCGCGCAGCAGGACACATGAGCCGCCAGCCGCCTCCGGTCTTTCTGGAACGGCAATCGTACCGTCGTCGTCGCATCCGGGATGCGGCACGGCTGTTGCCCGTTCTGGGCGTGCTGTTGCTTGCCGTTCCGCTGCTTTGGCCCTCTGCCGATCCCGCGCCGCGCGATGCGGTTTCGAATGACGTGTCAATGTCGGCGGCGATGGTCTATGTCTTTTCGACCTGGGCATTTTTGATTGCGGCGACGGCCGTGCTCGGCGCGCTTGTCAGCCGCTGGGTGCGCGAGAGCGCAACCGAGGACGCTGAGCGCGGCGAGGACACGGACAGGCTGGTCTGATGGCATCGCTTAACACCCTGATCTTTGTCTGCCTGGGGTATGTGGCGCTGCTTTTTCTGGTGGCTTTTGTTGCCGAGCGGATGGCGGCATCGGGGCGGGGCAGCTGGCTGCGGTCGCCACTGATCTACACGCTGTCTCTGTCAATCTACTGCACGGCCTGGACCTTTTACGGCGCTGTCGGCTACGCGGTGCGGTCGGGGTTGGAGTTCGTTACCATCTATCTTGGACCAACGCTGGTGATGATCGGATGGTGGTGGGGACTGCGCAAGCTGGTTCGGGTGGGGCGCAGTCAGCGCGTAACCTCGATCGCCGACCTAATCTCGGCTCGTTATGGTAAGTCCAATCTGCTGGCGGTCTGCGTCACCATCCTCGCGGTGATCGGCGTGACGCCGTACATTTCCTTGCAACTGCAATCCATGGCTTTGTCGTTCCAGATCTTCGCCGATACCGGCGATGCCGCAGCCCGGTCAGGGGTCACGAGCGCCTTCTGGATCGCCGCCGGGCTTGCTGCCTTCGCGATCCTTTTCGGCACGCGCAACCTCGATGCAAACGAACGTCACCACGGCGTGGTCACCGCCATCGCGCTTGAGGCGGTGGTCAAGCTGGTGGCATTGCTTGCCGTCGGCGTATTTGTCGTCTGGGGGGTTGCCGGTGGCATCGGCGCGGCGATGGAGCGGGTTGACGCTTCGCCCATCGGGGTCTGGCAGACCGACGGGTCCCGTTGGGCAACGATCACCTTTCTGGCCGCGGCGGCTTTTGTCTGCCTGCCGCGAATGTTTCAGGTGATGGTTGTCGAAAATGACGACGAACGGCACCTGCGCACCGCGGCCTGGGCGTTTCCGCTTTATCTGCTTTTGATGAGCCTCTTTGTTGTTCCCATCGCGGCCATCGGGCTGGATCTGTTGCCCGAAGGTTCGAACCCGGACCTCTTTGTCCTGTCGGTGCCCTTGCACGAAGACCGCGCAGGCCTTGCAATGCTGAGTTTTCTTGGTGGCTTCAGCTCGGCCACGTCGATGGTCATCGTTGCGGCGATGGCACTGTCGACGATGGTGTCGAACCATATCGTAATGCCGATCTGGCTGCACCTGCAGGGCGGCGGCGCGAGCGTTTCAGGCGATGTGCGCCATGTGGTCCTGCTGTCGCGACGGGTTGCGATCGCTGTAATCATGGCCCTCGGCTACTTCTATCACGCGCTTTCGGGCGGCGGCGCGGCCTTGGCATCGATCGGGTTGATCGCTTTTGCCGGAATTGCGCAGATCCTGCCGGCACTGGTCGGCGGGCTTTACTGGCGCGGCGCTACGCGGATGGGTGCGCTGGCCGGCCTGACCGCAGGTTTCGTGATCTGGCTCTACACATTGCTTCTGCCTGGTCTGGGCGGAGGCCTGTTGCCCGATGAGGTCCTGCGCGAGGGTCTCTTTGGTCTGGCCTGGCTCCGCCCCGAGGCGCTTTTTGGCAGCGCCGGGCTCGACCCCGTCGTGCATTCCGTATTGTGGAGTCTCACACTGAACACGGTCGCTTTCGTTGCCGTTTCGCTTGGCAGTTTCCCAAGCCCGCTGGAGCGGTTGCAGGGCGCGCAATTCGTGAATGTCTTCGACCACTCCACCGGTCCACGCGGTTGGACCGGGTCAGTGGCGCAAAGCGAAGACCTCATGATCATGTCGCAGCGCATTCTTGGTGCCGAACAGGCACAGCTGCTATTCACGCGCGAGGCGGAACGGCAGGGCGTCAAGAGCCATCTGCCCGAGCCGACACCGACCTTTCTGCAGACCCTAGAGCGCGAGTTGAGCGGCTCGGTCGGCGCAGCAACGGCCCATGCCATGGTCGGCCAGATAGTTGGGCGGTCGTCCGTCTCGGTCCAGGATCTGATGGCAGTTGCGGACGAATCCGCTCAATTGCTTGAGTATTCCAGCCAACTCGAGGCGAAATCGGCCGAGCTTTCGCGAACTGCCGGGCAGTTGCGCGTGGCCAACGAAAAGCTCACCCAGATCTCCTTGCAGAAGGACGCGTTTCTAAGCCAGGTGAGCCACGAGCTGCGCACGCCAATGACTTCGATCCGGGCGTTTTCCGAGATCCTGCGCGACACCGAGGGCCTGGAGGCCGCAGAAAAGACCCGCTATGCGGACATCATCCACAACGAGGCCCTGCGCCTGACGCGGCTTCTGGACGATCTTCTGGATCTGAGTGTGCTCGAAAGCGGTCAGGTCAATCTGAACCTCAGACAGGGGCATCTGGCGGATGTGCTTGATCAGGCGGTGGCCACTGCGCTTGCAGGCGAAAACAGTGGTCTGAAGGTCGAACGCCGGCGGCTTGAAGAGATGATCCCGCTCGACACCGATCTTGATCGGCTCGCCCAAGTGTTCATCAACCTGATCACCAATGCACAGAAATACTGCGATGCGCCGAGCCCTAACCTGAAGATCTCGGCGCGCGAGGCCGGCGGTGTCGTGGTCGTTGATTTCATCGACAATGGCGGGGGTATCCCGCCCGATGCGCGCGTGATGGTGTTTGAGAAATTCGCCCGCGTGAGCGCCGAAAAGGCGGGCGGCGCCGGGCTTGGCTTGGCAATCTGCCGCGAGATCATGCAGCGCCTGGACGGCGACATCCAGTATCTGGGCGGGCAAGGTGGTGGCGCGTTTAGGGTGACGCTGCCGTCGCGAGCACGCGCCGTTGCCGCGCAATAGAACTCGGTTCCGATTAGCCATTTGGTAACCACCCGCGCGCTAAACCCGAGGGCAGGGGCGGCTTATCTGGTACGTGTCGATACATGGCTGAAAAGGGCAATAAAGCTGGCATGACGTCGGTGCTGCGGCGCAAGCTTGCGGGCATTCGGGACGGGGCTGCGGTCACCGACCGGTCTGCTATGCGCGCCTTGCGTCTGGGGCTGGCGCGTGCGGCGGGTGAAACGCTCGATCTTCCGCTTGCGGTGATTGGGGCAAGCCATTCGCGTCTCTTGCAGCCGGACGCAGTCAAACGGCTGGACGACAATTGCCTGATCGTAGTGCTCGATGGGCGCTCGGGCGGCCGCGGTGCAGTGCAGATCGATGCGGCACTCAGTGCCGCGATCGTGCAGCAGCAGACCATTGGCTCAATCTCTGCGAAGGGTCCCGACGAAGAAGACCGACGGCCCACGGCGACGGATGCCGCGCTGGCCGCACCGCTTCTTGATGACGCGCTTGCGCGGGCCGAACGCCTCGTCGAAGTGGCGGCGGATCGCGATTGCATCGCGGGCTACCGGTTCGGTGCGCAGGCAGAAAATGCGCGCAGCCTCGGGCTTGCCTTGGTTGCCGACCGGTACCGGGTGTTCGATCTGTCGATTGATATGGGCGCCGGGTTGCGCAAGGGTTTGATGACCCTCATCCTGCCCGAGCCTGAGCCCGAGGTTCAGCCGGTCGCTGCAATCGAAGCGATCCCCGAACCGCCGCCATCGAACCCGATGCTGGATCTGCCGACACAGCTGGACGCTGTGCTGGCGACCGTCAAGCTGCCGCTGGTGCATGTGGGCCGTTGGAAGTCGGGTGACCTGTTGCCTCTGCCTATTGGCACGGATCTCGCGCGGACCCGGCTGGTATCGGCCTCGGGCGAGGAGATTGCCGTTTGTCAGCTTGGCCAGGTGCGCGGCGCCAAGGCGTTGCGCATGCCGGCGGAACCGGTGCCGGAACCATCGGTGATAGAGACTGAAGCGGCGTCCTTTGAGGAATTGGAACGCATGAAATCGGGCCTGAACCCGATGGGCAGCCTTGAGGATGCTCCGGCAGACGGATTGGACATGATGGACTCGCCGATGGGGACGGAACCTGAATTCGGGGGCGGGCTTGATGGTGGCTTCGATGCCGGGCTGGAAGGCGGCTTTGACGCTGGTCTCGAGGATGGATTTGATGCGGGACTGGCTGGAGATCTGGGCGATGGGCTGCACAGCGGTCTGTCAGAAGCGGCCGGTGATCTTGGTGGAGAAGGCGATGGGCTAGGCGAGCTGAGCCCAGAAGAAGCCGCGCTGGAGATCTCCGAACTCGCGGGCCTGCCGGCAACGCTCGACGATTTTGGGACGGATCCGGCGTCTTAGACCGGATGCTTGGCCGTGAGGTTTTCCTGGGAGGCCCATTCAAGCGCATCGGGATTGTGTTCAACCAGAAACGTGCCATCGCACAATGGGCAAACCTACAATCTCGGACCATCACACGGCCGAAATGAGTACTTCGCCTCCGGTCTGCAAGAGGCGCAAGGCAAGGTTTTGCGAGGTTTCTGTCGAACTCTTTTCGGTTAACCGCATCTCAAGAAGAATGCTGCAGCGTTGTCATTGTTCGATTTGCAACCGCCACGCAAGTGGGTGTGCGGCCTCCTGCCACCCAGAGCTGAGGCTTCGAAGGGAGCGGGGGGCGGTTGCAACCAAGTTGAAATGTCACTGGTTGTTCAAAGCAGAAGTGTCACCAGAAGGCGTAACGGCAGCAAGGCTTAGCAGCCCGGAGACCTCGAATATCGCAGGGCTAAAAAGCCTTGCGTGTGCTTGGCTGAGAGGATTTTACATTTTAACTGCTGACAAAAATCAGCGCTCCGGTGAGACCGACCATGCCAATGGTCCAAGCGTCGAAAGCAAGCATCGGCCATCTATTCAACGCACCTATTGTCAAAGGACTGAGCAGCCAGTTCAGTGGCCCATTTGTCCGAACTTGAACGGACTTGCGCACGCGCCAACCCATCCACGCCGAAACAAGGCCAAAAAGTAGCAAGACCTCTGTTACAAGGGTGGCAGCCATCATTAACAGTATCAAAGCAAAACCAAACGGCAGAAGTGATTCAATCTCTGCTTCAACTGAGTCCTTATTCTTCTCGTAGAGTGGCGGAAACCCACTAGCGACCTGAAGGGCGATTATCAGGTAGAAGAAAGCAGCAAATGCTAGTGACATGAGAACGGTCATACGCAGATTAATGCATCAGATCGCATTCCAATCTCAAGCTTAGCTATCCATCTACTCCGAGATGGCTTCTTTGGCTCGTTCAGCCCACCGCCGCTCATGATACGCTTTCATTTTGGAGGGTCGTCCTGGTGGCTACCGTCCGGTCTTTTTGTAATCGTTCCTTGCGCTTTCGGGTTTGACCTTTGGTGGCGGCGCGGCCCTCTCCTGTTCTTCCTTGATGTGAGCGAGGATGGCACTCAGACGTTGATTGCGGCATGAGTTACACGCTGCTAATGCGGGTCGAAGATGCTGCAGGGCAGGGCGACGCATTTTGCGCGAACTTGAATGCGTCCATCTGCAAACTCATAGACATCGACGTATTTGCCGACCAAACCGCGTGTTAGATCGTTGACCTCAAGCCGGATGCGCTTGCGGTCGTACTTCAGCGTCATATCCTTGGTCACATAGCGTTTGTCCAGAAGGCAAAAGACCTCGGCTACACAAACGGTTTCGACCGCTTGGGTTGGAAAGCGAGTGGCTTGCGGGTTTACGCTCTTATCTGGTCCGGTTGCAGAGCAACTTCGACCGCATGTCCGTCCCGACACAGAAAAAGGGCTGCAGCTGAGCCGGTTCGTCGAATGCGATCGGGTGATCGGCGCAATTTCAAAGACAGAACGGCACATTAACTTGCGATGATGTAAGTATCTGGCTGGTCATTTGCGGTTTCTCGGCTTGAAGCCCAAAAAAACACGGACATCGAACGCACGTTTGCGCCACTAGCTGACACAAAGTGAATGCGATCCAGCGCGGTTTTCGGATTTAGAACCCGCGATCCACAAAGACTTGCAGACTCGGGCGTAGACCTTCGAGCTGATAGCCTGCCTCGGTCGCTCGGTTCAGTACCTCGTCGATCCCCATCTCGCCTGCATGCCCCAGGGCCCAGACAACAGAACATCGGGTCCCCGAGGCGCAATAGGCCAG
>JBCCVT010000069.1:0-12226 GCA_039195015.1 Pseudomonadota bacterium | reverse complement strand
GTCGTGTCCGATTTCGGGTCGCAACCGATAAGAAGAACGCGCTTGCCCTGTTCGGCCATCATGTGGCTCAGATTGGCCAGCGTGAAGGATTTGCCGATCCCGCCCTTGCCATAGATTGCAATGATCTGGGTCTTCTTGGTCGCCTCGGCGGGCAACACATCCGCCAGATCCTCATGCGCTTCGTCCCGCAGGCGCTTGTCAAAATCCTTCAGGTTCGGAACATCGCGCGGCGCGGCACGCTCGGGATCAAGCTCATCTTTCACGCTGCGTCCTTCCAGTTGATGATCATCTTGAGACAGGCGGGGTCGCCAAAGGCCGTTGCATAGGCCGATGGCGCCGCGCTGCTTGGGCTTTCGTGAGTGATGAGCCCGTCAAGGCTGAGTGCACCCGCTTCGACCAGCGCGCGCGTGGCCGCGAGGTCTTCGCGGTCCCATTCTGCGGCAACGCGAAAGCGGGCTTCCTTCATAAAGGCCGGTGGAAAGGCAAAACTGAGCGGCCGCGTGTAGAATCCGGCCAGCACAATTTCACCCCCCTTGGCAATCCGGCCAATGAGGTCGTTGAGCAACGCCCCGTTGCCGGATGCGTCGTAAATCGATCGGTAGTCGCGGCGCGGATCATCGTCCGGGTGCAGCACGTCGTATCCGGTCGCCCCGCCTGTACGACCGGGATCAACCTCCCACACCATGGGTGCCGGAGCGCCCGCGGCAATGGTCAACCGTGCCAGTAGACGACCCAGAACACCATGGCCAACAATCAGATCGGGCATGGTCTTGTCGAGCCCTGCCATCGAATGCCGTGCCGTGGCGGCCAGTGCGAGCAAAGCTCCCTCAGCCCCAAGCGCAGGATCAATGCGCGTCACCCGCTCGGCCTGTGTCACAACGCGCGCTGCGGAACCTCCGAACAACCCGAACGCGCCCTCATAACAACTGGCGCCGGGAACAAAGACGCGCTCACCCGGCTTGAACCCGGTAAGCGGCGGGGCCTCGACGATCTCGCCGGCGGCCTCATAGCCGGGGACGAGCGGATACCCCATGCCCGGAAATGGAGGCATCTCACCGGACCAGAACAGTTTTTCGGTGCCCGTTGAGATCCCGGAATGGCTGATATCGACGACGATATCGCCCTCGCCCGGATCGGTCAGACCAATGGGCGACACGCAAAGATCTTTCGGACCTTTGAGCAAGATCGCGGTCGTTTCCACTCAACCCTCCCTTGGTATGTCCGGGTGCTGACGAAAGACTCAGTCCGGCCCACTCCTACCAGTGTCAGTCTAACGTTACATTGCAAGCTGTCAATTAATTTGGACAGTTTGTCAGTGCGTCGAACAGGTCAGGTTGGCTTGCGCGCCGTCAGCACACGAGTCACGAATGGGCGCGACGGCTTGGGAGAATTGATGTCGGTGAACCCCGTTTTTGCGCATAAATTGGCGATTTCTTGCGGTGATCGCGCGCGGCCGGTCTGCATGGCGAGCGTGTAGAACGCAAAATAGACGTCTCCGCTCAGGTCTGGACGTTCGCCGCCGCCCATCGGCTCGGACACGACCAAACGGCCTCCAGGCGGCAAAGTGTCAAAAACTTTGGACATCAACGCGAGTACGGTTTCGTCGGCATGATCATAAAGCACCCGGATCAGTGAGATCGCATCCGCGCCTCTGGGCAAGGGATCATCCCGGAACGATCCGGCATGCACGTCCGTCCGATCTGACAGGCCTTCCGCGACAAACCGGGATCTCGCGCTCCGGACAACCGCGGGAAGATCAAACAGCGTGAGGTGAAGGCCAGGGTAAGCCTGTCCAACCGCGCTCAGAAACGCACCCTGCCCGCCGCCGACATCAAGCAGGTGCTCTACGCTATCGAGCCGTACGGCGCGCAGGGTGTCCTGCGCCACCAGTACCTGGGACTGTGTCATCAGATCGGAATATGTGGCGGCAGTCTCGGGATCCACCGCGCCCTTCGCGCCAAACACATAAGGCCAGAATTCCGACAGTTCCGTACGCTCGGGTCCACGCAGCAGGGCAACCGGATCGGCGAGGTCAGCGTAGAATGCCCGGTGATGCCGGATCATCGCGTCCAATCCGGGAACGCCCATGATCGCTGCCCCCTTGCGCGCCAGACCAAATCGCCCGTCTGCAGACCGGCGCAGCACGCCCATCGCGGCTCCGGCCTGCAACAGGATCGCCATGCGATCCGGCGGAATGCCACAGCTGGACGCCAATCTGTTGGCTGTCATTGGTCCGTCCATCAAGCGCGGCAGAATGCCAATTTCGACAATCGCCATCAGCACCTGGGATTTGACAAAGCCCTGCACGAGGTCGAACAGCTCGGCCCCATCACGCCGCGCGCGGCGCCGCGTCAGGGGAAACCGGCTTGCCCAGGCCTGAAACCCGGGACGTGCGATCAATCTGTGGAACCAGCCCTTGCGCCAGACAGGTCTGGCTCTCGAAGGTGGAGGATTGGCGAGATCTGTCATCCCACCGTGCGATGCGCCGCAACCACCGACGATACCGGCGTCAGCCGTTCCGCCTGCGCGCGCACCATGAGGGCCAGTTGCGCCTCACCCGGGCAAGACGGGATCGATGCGATGGCGCCGCTGAGTATGTTGTTGAGGCGTTTGATTGCGCCGTCGACACCAAGCTCCGACACGGCATTTGGCCGGCCGTGCAGATCGTCCTGCCCGGCCGGCTTGCCAAGCGTATCAACATCGTAGAGCGCATCGCGCAAGTCATCCGCCACCTGGAACGCTTCGCCGATCCGCGCGCCGAGTTCTTCCCAGGGTTCGGGCTCCTGACCGGCGGCCGCCGCGCCCATCTGCGTTGCCGCGACAAAAAGCGATCCGGTCTTGGCGCGATGATAGGCACCGAGATCAACGGCGTCTTCGCTTTCCCAGCCCTGACCAGCGCAGATACCGCCCGGCATTCCGCTCCGCTGGCTCAGCAGCAACACAAGCTGACTGGCGCGCACCGGGTCGATCCTTGCTGCCCGGGCGAGAACCTCGAAGGCCAGGATGATCAGACTGTCGCCGGTCAGCAGTGCAAGAGGCTCGGAATAGGCCAAATGCACCGAAGGTTTGCCGCGACGCATATCCGCATCGTCGAAACAGGGCAGATCGTCGTGCACGAGGCTGGCGCAGTGGATAAGTTCCAAAGCCGCAGCCGCCGCGTCCGCGATCCGAGGCTGATCATCGCCGCAGGCCATCGCGACGGACATCAGAATGGTCGGACGGATACGCGCGCCGCCGGGTGTCACCGCGTAATCCAGCGCAGAGGCAAGGCGCGGAGGCGCGGAACGCCCCTGACCGACAGAAACGGCCGCGGCAATCGCGGCCTCAATGCGAGTCTTGAGCGGCATGACCTGTCCTTTCATCACGCAATGTCCACAAGAAGAGACATTATTGTGTAAATCATACTGGACACCGTTCGCCAACGAGTCAACAATCCTGGTAATCAGGAGTCTCAGATGCCCCTATCCACGCCGCTTGCGGGCCGCATCTCGACAGACCAGCCGACCGCGGTGGTGATCGGCGCTGGTGTTGCTGGCTTGGCTTGCGCCGTGCGGCTGGCTACGGTCGGGTTGTCAGTGACGGTTCTTGAGCGACACGACCATCTCGGCGGCAAGATCCGCACCGTGCCCAGCGATGCCGGACCTGTCGACGCAGGCCCCACGGTTCTTACGATGCGGCACGTGTTCGATGATCTTTTCGCGCAGGCTGGAACCCGCCTTGAGGATCATGTCACCCTGATCCCGCAGGATATTCTCGCCCGCCATTTCTGGGCGGACGGCAGCCAGCTCGACCTATTTGCTTCGATCGACAGAAGCGCCGAGGCGATCAGCCACTTTAGCAGCGCGCAAAGCGCAGACGATTTCAAGCGGTTTTGTGCACGTTGCCAAACCCTGTTCGATGGTTTTGATGCAGCCATGATGCAAGCGCCTGAGCCGACGCAGATGTCGCTTGCGCATCATGTGATCCGCAACCCTCACCTCATTCCTTGCATGGCACCTTTGTCGACGCTCTCCGCGCTCTTGCGCGGGCAGTTTTCCGACCTGCGGCTTGCGCAGCTCTTTGGACGCTACGCCACATATGTGGGCGGATCGCCTTATCGATCACCTGCTTTGCTGGCGCTCATCTGGCAGGCCGAAGCGAAAGGCGTCTGGGTTGTTGAAGGCGGCATGCATCGTCTTGCAGATTCCGTTGCTACCCTTGCGCGCGACCTGGGTGTGCACATTGAGACCGGCGCACATGTATCGCGCATCGAAACGCAGGATGGGCGCGTTGCGGCGGCACATCTCGACAGCGGGCGTCGCCTGCCGGCGGATGTCATCGTGCATGCCGGTGACCCCAAGGCGCTGGCATCGGGCGCGCTCGGCCCGGCAACAGAACGGATCGCACGACAGACCCTGAGCGCTTCGCGTTCGCATTCGGCGCGGGTCTACAGTTTTGCAGCAAGGGTGGACGGCCCGGATCTGGCCCATCACAACGTCTTCTTCGCAGACGATCCCAAAAGCGAGTTTGACGATCTCCTTGCGGGACAGATCCCGCGCGCACCAACGCTGTACCTCTGCGCCGAGGATCGCGGCGGACACACACCACCGCCGCGTCTTGAGCGCTTTGAAATCATTGCAAATGCCCCGGCAATCGCTTCGCCGCCCGGGCAGAACGAACAGGAGCTTGATCAATGGCACGGGATGATCATGCAGAGGATGGCGCGGTTCGGGGTGAGTTTCAGCCCGACACCCAGAACGAGCGCTATTACGACGCCGGAGATGTTTGGACAGATGTTCCCGCAAACGGACGGCGCGCTTTACGGCCAGACACCGCACGGGCTGACCGCAGCTTTCCAGCGGCCGACGGCGCGCACATCGGTGGCGGGCCTTTACCTGACAGGTGGCGGGACCCATCCCGGAGCCGGGGTGCCGATGGCCACGCTCTCCGCCCGGCATGCGGCCGAGGCGATCTTGAGCGACCTAACTTTAACGTCAGCGTGGGTCCCAACGGATATGCGTGGTGGTATGTCGATGGCCTGAGCGACTGCGGCACCCGTGCGGTTTCAGTGATCGGGTTCATCGGCTCGGTGTTTTCGCCATGGTACCGCTGGTCGGGCCGACGCAACCCGCAAAACCATGTCTGCATCAATGTCGCGACCTATGGCCCCGGGGGTCGGTTCACGATGACGGACCGCGGCGCGTCGGCCCTGCGTCAAACCGCATCTCGGCTCGAGGTCGGGCCTTCGATGATGCGGTGGGACGGAGACATGCTGGTGATCGACATTGATGAGGTTTCGGGACCGCCCCTGATCAACCGCATCCGCGGGCAGATCCGCGTTATGCCAAGTGCAATCACGGATGTCGAATTGCCGCTGACGCCGGACGATGCGCATATCTGGCGACCCTTCGCCCCCACCGCGCGGATCGAGGTGGATATCGCACGCCCCGGATGGCAATGGCACGGACATGGCTATTTCGATGCCAATTTCGGAACCCGCGCGCTTGAGGAAGACTTCGACTACTGGACCTGGGGGCGCTTCCCGACCCAAGGCTCTGCGACCTGCTTTTACGATGCAAAGCGCCGAGACGGTAGCGATCTGGCCGCTGCGTTCCAATTCGGGTCCGACGGCACATCCCGCACAATCGAATTGCCCCCAAAAGCGCGCATGCGGCGGAGCCTTTGGACCGTGGCGAGGGACACGCGCGCCGATGCGGGATACGAGCCGAAACAGGTTCTGAACATGCTGGACGCGCCGTTTTATTCACGGTCGGCCGTGCGCACCCGGATCGACGGGCAGGAAACGGTGGGCATTCACGAGGCGCTTGATTTGCGCCGGTTCAGATCTCCATGGCTGAAACCGATGCTCGCCGTCCGGGTGCCGCGCCGACCGCGCTGGCGGTTCGATAGGGAATAACGCTTTCGATCCCTCCGGTCTCTTATCGCTGCATCGAGCGAAAAGGGACCGTCAGGGACCGATGAGCGCCCATCAAGCCCGCGCGACTTCGGGGTTCAGACGCCATATGGCCGCGTTCAAAGCAGACGCGATCGTCACCCAGCCGAGATACGGCGCAAAAAGCATACCCGCGACCGGGTCCACCTGCCAAAGTGCCAGCAATGTGCAGAAAACCGAAAGCCATAGTACGCCGACAACCGCCATCCCCAGCCGGATATTGCGCAATCCGAAAAACACCGGGGTCCAAAGCCCGTTGAATGCGATCTGCATCGCCCAGAATGCCAGCGCCAGCCCGCTTCCGGGCACATCGGCCACCCGGGCTCCGGCCGCTGCCATGCAGATGTAGAGAACGAACCATGTCACCGGGAACACCCAGTCCGGAGGCGTCCATGCCGGTTTGCGCAACTCCCGATACCAGAGGCCGGGCGGGAAGAGCCCGCCGGTCACGCCAGCGCCAAGGCACGCCGCAAAGAACACACAAAAGTAAAGCCAGTCCATACGCGCTAGGATAAAGAAGCGCGCCGCGTGATCAAGCCACGCGCTGCGCCCGTCGGTGCAGTTCGAGCGCAGTCAACGCCTCGATCAGCGCGTCGCTCCGCGTGCGCGTCTCGGCGCCGCTGGCAGTCGCGTCGACGAGAAACGCCACTTCCGGCAAGGGTGGCGCATAGATCACTGCCGAGGCCGGCATGACAGCCGTCAACCCGGTTCGGACAAGCGATGCGCCCAGCCAGCCCAGTTTTTCCACTTTGGAGGTCCGCGCCCGCACGCTCACACTGTCATAGCCTTCTGCTGTCAATCGACCGCCGATGCCCGCGTAGATGAAGCGCGCCGCAAAGATCCCCGGGCGGCTGTTTACAGGCAGCGCAGCCATGCCGGCCTCGGAGCGGTAATAGAGCCGGTTGGCCTCCATCACCAAGCGTTTGACCATACGGCGCAAAGTCGGCGTTGCACGCGGGTTTGCGAGGAACTGGTCAACGTCCAAGCCACCTTCGTCGAGCCAGCTCAGAGGCAGATACATCCGGCCCTCGCGCGCATCTTCGCCAACGTCGCGGGCGATGTTGGTCAGTTGCATCGCCACGCCCAGATCACAGGCGCGCGCCAGAGCATGCCGGTCGCGTACACCCATCAGCACGCACATCATCACGCCCACTGCCGACGCCACACGTGCGGAATAACCGTGCAGCGCCTCAAGCGTGTCATACTGCCGACCGGCCGCGTCCCAGGCGAGCCCCTCGAGCAACGCATCCGGCAAAGCACGCGGCATCTCGAAATCTTCTACCACCGCCGCAAATGCCCGATCGGGTGCCGCATTGATTGGACGCCCGTTATAGACCAGATCCAACCGGTCGCGCAGCCGCAAGACGGCCTCGGCCTTTTTCGGTTGCAGATCGACGGAATCGTCCGCCAAGCGGCAAAAGGCATAAAGCGCCAGCGCCGGATCCCGCACACGGGTCGGCAAAAGTCGCGACGCGGCATGAAAGGACAGCGAGCCGTGGCGGATGGCTTCGCGGCAGGCCTCCATGTCACGCGGATCAATCATGCGGTCACCAGCTCCGGGTACGGTACAAGCTGCCCGAGAACCTCGGCGCTTGAGATCACACCCGGCAAACCTGCGCCTGGATGGGTACCCGCACCCACCAGATACAGGCCTTTGGCCTCTTCGCTGACGTTGTGCGGACGGAACCAGGCACTTTGCAAAATACGCGGTTCGATCGAAAACCCCGACCCGTAAGGGCTGAGGTACCGGTCGCGGAAAGTCTCAGGCGTGAAAACCAGCTCTTCGCCCAGATGTTCGCCCAGACCCGGCAAAAGCCGCTCCTCGAGCGTCGCAAGCATCTTGGCACGATAGGGCGCCTCCATTGCGGTCCAGTCCACCGGATCGTCAAACCCCAGATGTGGCACGGGGCTGAGCACGTAAAAGGTGTCATCGCCAGGCGGCGCAACCGTCGGGTCCACGACACTCGGGCGGTGGACATAGATGCTCATGTCGTCGGCGAGGCGGCCTTTGATGAAGATGTCGCGCACCAGACCCTTGTAGCGAGGTCCACTGACGATGGTGTGGTGCCCAACATCCGACCACTTGCCGCGCGTGCCACGGGTTCCAAAGTACCAAACGAAGAGGCCCATCGACCACCGGCGGCTGCTCAGATGAGATGTGGTCCAGCGCCGCCGCTTTACATTGCGCATGAGCCGATCATAGGTGTGTCCCGCATCGGCGTTCGAAACAACGACATCCGCCGCCATCACCGACCGGTCCGTCAGCCGTACGCCGGTTACGCGGCCGCCTCGCATCAGGATCTCATCGGCTTCGGCGCCGTGGCGTACCTCACCATTCTGCGTTTCGATGACACGCACCATAGCATCCGCGATCGCCTGAATGCCTCCGATCGCGTAGTGCACCCCGAACGCCTTTTCGAGGTGATTGACCAGGATGTACATCGACGTCACGTGGAACGGATCGCCACCAATGAAAAGCGGATGAAAGGACAGCGCCATGCGCAAGCGTTCGTCTTTGACACGTCGCGCTGCGTGGCCATAAACCGACCGATCCGCGCGCATCATCGCGAAGATGGGCAGAACCTTGATCAGCTCCCATAGCTCGTGCATCGACCGGCGGCCAAGGTCTTCGAACCCGAACGCATACCGTGCTTCGGCATCTTTGAGGAACTTGTCATATCCGCGCAAATCTCGGGGTGACAGGCGCGCAACCTCGTTGCGCATCGCCTCGGTGTCCTGGCGCGCCGTAAAGTGCGACCCGTCCGGCCAGCGGATCTGATAGAACGGATCAACGGCGCGCAGATCGACATCTTTGTCGAAGGAATGACCGCAGGCTGCCCAAAGCTCGCGAAAGACCTGCGGAACGGTCACGATCGTGGGGCCAAGGTCAAACCTGTGACCGCCTTGCGAGATGGATGACCCGCGCCCGCCAGGGCGATCGAGTTTGTCGATGACGGTGACGCTGTATCCTTTGGCCCCCAGCCGCATGGCCGCGGCCAACCCGCCGATGCCTGCGCCGATAACCACCGCGCGATCGCGCATGCGTCCCGACCGCAACGGGCGCGACGTCGCGGGCGCGGCCGGCTTTATGGCGTCCAGACGAGTCATGGCGGCTCCAGCTTACGGCTGTCTAGTTTAACTTACAATGTCGCAGTTTACACTTCCCACGCAAGGGTTAATGTGTCAGTCTTGGTTTACAATAGCGGAGTCTAACCGCGACCTGAAGCCAAAGCCGCACTGAACTGACCAATGCCCGGACATCCGACGCAAGCTGTTTCTCTGAGCCTGTTCAGGTTCCGCTCAGCCTTTGCGCGGGCCTGGGCACTGACGATGATGGGTGCCGCGCGCCTGTCCCTGCCGCGCGTGCCGGATATCGGGTTCTGGAAGCTCTGCGGATCGGGGACCGGCGAAGGGTTCACGCCCGTGCCGAACACCGCTGTCTATGCGATACTCGCCACCTGGCCGGACGAGGCCACAGCCCGCGCACGAATCGCGCGCGCAGGTATCTATCGGCGTTATCGGCGTATGGCGTCCGAAGATTGGACCGTGTTCATGAGCCCGACATCCGCCCGCGGGGCCTGGTCAGGGGCAAATCCGTTCGTTGTCTCACGCGAACCGTCTGCTGGGCCGCTCGCCGCGCTAACGCGTGCGACCGTCAAGGCGCGGATTGCACCTCGTTTCTGGGGCCGGGTCCCGGATATCTCGGAGGTAATCGGCGCAGACCCGAACGTGGTTTTCAAGATCGGCATCGGAGAAGTGCCGTTCCTGCATCAGGTCACCTTTTCCATCTGGCCCGATCCCGACAGCATGGCCGCCTTTGCGCGCACGCCCGGAGGCCCGCACGCTCAAGCGATCAAGGCCGTGCGCGACGGCGCCTGGTTCCGCGAGGAACTCTATGCCCGCTTTGCCGTGACAGGCGATGCCGGCACCTGGGGCGGAAAAAGTCCGCTGCAAGATCTGGAGTTGACGTCATGACCTTTGCATTTCCGTTTTCCGCCATCGTCGGCCAGGACCAGATGAAACAGGCGATGATCCTCACCGCGATCGATCCCAGCATTGGCGGTGTGCTTGTGTTCGGCGACCGTGGCACAGGGAAATCCACCGCAGTCCGCGCGCTCGCAGCCCTGTTGCCGCCAATACGACAAGTCGCGGGATGTCCGGTGAATTCGGAAAACATTGAGGCCTGCCCGGACTGGGCGGATGTGCGGGACACCACGCTGGTCGATCGGCCGACACCGGTGATTGACCTCCCACTTGGCGCGACCGAAGACCGTGTGGTCGGCGCGCTCGACATCGAACGGGCCCTGACGCGTGGTGAAAAGGCCTTTGAACCGGGCCTCCTGGCGCGCGCAAATCGCGGATATCTCTATATCGACGAGGTCAACCTACTGGAAGATCACATCGTGGACTTGCTGCTCGACGTGGCGCAATCCGGCGAGAATGTGGTGGAACGCGAGGGACTTTCGATCCGCCACCCCGCCCGTTTTGTCCTCGTCGGTTCGGGCAATCCCGAAGAGGGTGAGTTGCGCCCTCAACTGCTCGATCGCTTCGGTCTGTCGGTCGAGGTGACATCCCCGCAAGACATCGATCAACGGGTCGAAGTGATCCGCCGTCGCGACGCGTTTGACGCCGACCGGATCGCGTTCCTGACCGAATGGGAGGGTGCCGAGGCCGGCATTCGTGCCCGCATCCTGTCCGCGCGTGATGCACTGCCAGAGGTCGACACGCCCGAGGACATTTTGCGCGATTGCGCCGAGCTCTGTGTCGCTCTGGGGTCCGACGGGCTGCGCGGGGAACTGACGCTGCTGAAGGCAGGGCGCGCGCTTGCCGCGTATGAAGGCGCGTCGCAGATCACGCGCGATCATCTGCGGGCGATAGCACCTTCGGCCCTGTCCCACCGTCTGCGCCGCGATCCGCTGGACGAAGCAGCCTCGTCCACGCGCGTGGCGCGCATCGTGGAAAGCGTTCTGGTGTGAGCCTAGGGTCCGACAGATGGACCCGCGCCGTTCTGGCGCTGCGCTGTCTGGCACTGGATCCTGCGGGGCTCGGCGGTATTGTGATCCGCGCGCGTGTCGGACCGGCACGCGCCGCAGCGATCAACCTGCTGACCGGCTTTCCGCTGCCAGTGGCGCGGCTGACGCCGTCGGTGAGCGACGACCAGCTATTCGGCGGCGTCGACATCGCCGCGACGCTCGCTGCGGGCAAGCTGGTTGAAACAACCGGCCTGCTGTCCCGCCCGGTCGCCGTTCTTCTTGCCATGGCAGAACGTTGCGACGCCGGTTTTGCCGGGCGGCTCGCCCAGCATCTCGATGGTGCACAAGACGGCTGTCTGATCTTGCTCGACGAGGGCGCGACGCCCGAGGAAAGGGTGCCCACCAGCCTGACTGACCGTGTGGCCTTTTTCCTCGATCTCGACGGGCTATCGCTGCATGACCTGGACCTGCCGTCGCTGCAGGGCGATCCAATCGATCCGAACTGCGTCGAGGCACCGCCAATGGCCGTTGCCGACCTGACGGCTCTTGCCTTGCGCTTTGGGATCGACAGCCTGCGTGCACCGCTGCTGGCACTCCGCGCGGCGCGTGCGCATGCGGCGCTGCATGGCCGCTCAACCGTGACCGCCGATGACATCACCGCCGCAGCCGCCCTGGTTTATCCATCACGCGCGACGCAGGTGCCGGAGGAGCCTCGGGACAAGGACTTGGCCCAAGAACAGGAGCATCCTGACAACACCGAAGCACCGACCGATAACCCTGATCCTTCCGACGAATTGCTGATCAACGCCGAGATGCTGGTTGAGGCCGTTCGCGCGCAGTTGCCCGCTGGTTTGCTGGATCAGATCAAGCCGCGCCAGACGCAGGCCGGGCATGGCGCTGGCACCGGCGACCGCCGTGCGGGCAACCGGCGCGGGCGGCCTCTGCCGCCGCGGCCCGGGCGGCTCGATGGGCGCGCACGGGTCGATATTGTCGCGACCCTGCGCGCGGCAGCACCATGGCAACCCTTGCGGCGGCGTGCACGCCCCGACGCACCGGGCGTCTTGATCCGCGCCAGCGATATCCGCGTGCGGCGTTTCGAAGAGCGCTCGGACCGATTGCTGATTTTCGCGGTCGACGCATCTGGCTCGGCGGCGATCTCTCGGTTGAACGAGGCGAAAGGCGCCGTGGAACTCTTGCTTGGCGAAGCCTATGCGCGCCGCGACCATGTGGCGTTGATCGCCTTTCGCGGGGCTGGCGCAGATCTGCTGTTGCCACCGACGCGATCGCTCGTCCAGACGAAACGCCGCTTGGCCGCCTTGCC
>JBCCVT010000068.1:0-12350 GCA_039195015.1 Pseudomonadota bacterium | reverse complement strand
TTGACCGGCTGCGTTGATGCGGATGACGCGTTGACCTATACGCACCAGGTTCTTGATCACGCGGCGGTCTTTGCGCCGATCACAAAGGCCGCCTTTCGCCTGACGCCGCACGGCGCGGGGGTGATCGCTGACAAGGCGGTCAACATCGCGCTCGAGCCGCGTTGCGGTCCTGTGCATATCGATGTGCCGATTGGCGTGGCTGATGCGCCGACCAACGGCCCGGAACCTCGTCGGGCCGCTGCGAGCAAGGTGGCTTTCTGTGGAGCCGATGCCGCCCGCGCACGTGAAGCTCTGTCCTGCGCCAAACGCCCCATTGCCGTTGTTGGGCTCGACGTGTTGCGCGACCGGTCCGAAACCGTCCTGCGCGCCTTTGTCGAGCACTTCGGGATCCCGGTGATCACGACCTACAAGGCCAAGGGTGTCCTGCCCGAAGATCATCCTCTGGCGCTTGGCGCAGCGGGCCTTTCGCCTCTGGCTGACCGGCATTTGCTGCCTTTGGTTGCCCAAGCCGATCTGGTGCTCTCCATCGGCTACGACCCAATCGAGATGCGGACCGGGTGGCGCGATGCCTTTGATCCTGATCGACAGATGGTCATCGATATCTCGGCCGCTGCCAATAATCACTACATGCATCAGGCGTCGCTGAGCGTGATCGCCGATACGGGCGCCGCGCTCGAGGTTTTGGCCCAGGGCATAAAAGCGCCCAAGACCTGGACCTGTGGCACACCCGATCAGACCCGCGCTGCGCTGGCCGAGGCGTTCCCCGAAAGTGAAGACTGGGGGCCGGCCGCGGTGATCGCGGAAGCCCGCGCGGTGATGCCGACAGGCACGCTTGCCACCGCCGACAGCGGGGCGCACCGGATCCTGCTCAGCCAGATGTGGCGCTGTGACGAACCGCGCGGGTTGATCCAGTCGTCTGCACTCTGCACGATGGGTTGCGCGGTGCCGATGGCGATGGGTCTGAAACTCGCCGCGCCGGACCGACCTGTGGTCAGTTTCTCGGGCGACGCCGGATTCCTGATGGTCGCGGGTGAGCTTAGCACCGCGGCGGAAATGGAGATCGCGCCGATCTTTCTGGTCTTTGTCGATGCAAGCCTCGCACTGATCGAACTCAAGCAACGGCAACGCCAACTTCCGAACCTCGGCGTGGATTTCGCCCGTCACGACTTTGCCGCGATGGGTCGGGCCTTTGGCGGCTATGGCCACCGAGTGCAAAGTCGCGAAGAACTGCGCGATGCCTTGCAGCAGGCCATGGGCGCAGACCGGTTCACCGTTATTGCCGCCGAGATAGATGCGGGGGCCTATGATGGCCGGATCTGAGCGTAATGGTCCGCTGCACGGGGTCAAGGTGCTGGACCTCTCGCGGATCCTGGCGGGCCCAACCTGCACGCAGCTTCTCGGTGATCTGGGCGCGAGCGTTCTGAAGATCGAAAACCCGGCCACCGCAGGCGATGACACGCGCCAATGGGGCCCTCCTTATGTCACCGACGCGCAAGGGGCTGGCTCCGATCTCTCGGCCTATTTCATGTCCGCCAATCGCAACAAGCGATCGGTCGCTGTCGACATTGCCACATCTGAAGGGCAGGCGGTGATCAGACGACTTGCGCGCTCAGCCGATCTCTTGCTTGAAAACTTTAAACCGGGCGGGTTGGCAAAGTATGGTCTGGACTACGACACGCTGTCGGGCATCCATCCCGGTCTCGTCTACTGTTCGATCTCGGGCTACGGGCAGACAGGCCCGAATCGAGACAAGCCGGGCTATGATCTCATGGCCCAGGGCTATGGCGGGATCATGTCGCTCACGGGCGCGCCGGAAGGGGCGCCCATGAAGGTCGGGGTCGGAATTGCCGATGTCATGTGCGGGATGTACGCAGCGGTCGGTGTGCTGGCCGCGTTACGGCACCGCGATCTGACAGGCGAAGGTCAGCATATCGACTTGTCCCTTGTGGATGCGCAGGTTGCGTGGTTGATCAACGAGGGCGTGAATTACCTGACATCCGGCGAAGTCCCGCAGCGTCGGGGCAACGGTCACCCGAACATCGTTCCATATGATGTTTACGAATGTTCCGACGGCCACGTGATCCTTGCGGTAGGAAATGACAGCCAGTTCAGACGGTTCTGCGCGTTTCTTGAACTTTCACATCTGGCCAATGACACGCGTTTCGCAACAAACCCGTCAAGGCTGAAACATCGCGAAGCGTTAAACGCGATCCTTCGTCCGGCTTTGACGACACTACCGATGGATGCGCTGATTTCCGGTCTTGAGGCGGTCAAGGTTCCCTGCGGTCCTGTGCAGCGTCTCGATCAGGTCTTTGCTTCGGATCAGGTGGCCGCGCGCGATATGCAGATCAGCATGGAGGCCAACCCAGGCAGCGTCGCTCTGATCGGCAACCCGCTGCGCTTTTCAAAAACCCCCGTCACCTACCGGCATCCGCCGCCCGTCTTTGGTGCAGACACGCATGCCGTTCTGGATCAAGATGATCCTTACGCGGAATGACAAACCCTTGATTGTTTGCAATATTTCGCCGATCCGCGCCCGATTTGCGGGCGAGATGCCGCAATAATCCTCGCTAATGGGCACACGGGCTTTCACCAATCCGTTAAGTCGCGCAATACCATTATTCGCGGGCCCATCTCTTTGTTAAGGCATCACGAGACACACACCGTTCCAAAGAGCATCGGACAAATAAATGAAACACGACATTTTCGGGCAGGAAACCAGCCTCGCGCATCAGGGCTCGGTCGAAGATTGGAATGCCTGCATGCTGGCGTTTCTCGCGCATTCGGCGACGACGCCACAGCACCTGGGACGGGTGTTAGAAGCGGAACCTGGCTTTGCACTTGGGCATGCGGTCAAGGGCATGTTCTACATTCTTCTGGGACGACGTGAGTTGTACGATACGGCGATCGATGCGCTTCAGGTGGCGCGAACGGCCGAGGCTCAGGCCAAGATCACCAAACGCGAACAGCGCTATGTCCGGGCGCTGGAGATCTGGCTTGGTGGTCAACCAAGCGGCGCGATTGACGAACTGGAAGCGGTGCTTCTTGACCATCCCGAAGACACGCTCGCCATGAAGCTCAGTCATGCGATCCGCTTTGTACTCGGCGATGCCAAGGGCATGCGCCAGTCGGTCGAGCGGGTGATGCCTGCTTACGCACCGGAACACGCGGGGCGGGGCTATCTGCTTGGTTGCCACTCCTTCGCGCTGGAGGAGACAGGTGAATATCAGCGGGCCGAGATTGCCGGGCGCCAGGCGCTCTGGATGGCGCCGGATGATGCCTGGGGACTTCACGCGGTCGCTCATGTGCACGACATGACCGCCAATGCAGCGCAAGGGATTGAGTGGCTGACCGGGCGCGAGGCCGCTTGGGAACACTGCAACAATTTCCGCTACCACGTCTGGTGGCACAAAGCGCTGATGCATCTGGATCTCGGCCAGACCGATCTGGTGCTCGACCTCTATGACCGAGAAATCCGCAAGGACCAGACTGACGATTATCGCGACATCTCGAATGCCACGTCGCTTTTGATGCGACTGGAGCTGGACGGCGTTAATGTCGGCGACCGGTGGGAAGAGCTGTCCGATATCTCGGCCACCCGGACCGAGGATGGCTGCCTGATCTTCGCCGATCTGCATTACTTGCTCGCTCTGACCGGTGACCGTCGCCCGGATGCGGCCACGCGTATGCTGCGCCGGATCGCACAAGATGCCAGCAAGAATGACGAAGTGAGCGCGCGGATGGGCGATCCCGGCCTGGCGGCGGCCAATGGGCTCGAAGCCTTTGGTGATGCGCGTTATTGCGACGCCTTCCACAACCTGTCATCCGCACGCGGAGCGATGCAGCTTGCCGGGGGAAGCCATGCGCAACGTGATGTTTTTGAACGCCTGACCATCGATGCCGGCATCCGCGCCGGGCTTCTGGATCAGGCCGAGTTGATCTTGAACGAAAGACAGGCCAAACGTGCCGGCCGCGAGGATGGCTACACCGCTGCCCGCCGCGCACTCATTGCCGCAGGCCGCGGCGAAGAAACGGTGCAATCCGTACCGGCCCAATAGCGCGACCCAGAGAACGGGAAGAACGACACGACCATGGCGACGATTTCGCCTTCGACAGATTACAAGCCGGCGGCCGCTTCGGCGTCGCCCGCGGTGTCCACGCGCGATCCGCGGCTCGACTTCTTCCGCGGTATTGCGATGTATATCATCCTTGTCGCGCATATCCCTGGTAACGCCTGGACCGGGTGGATACCGGCCAGGTTCGGGTTTTCCGATGCCACAGAGATCTTTGTCTTTTGCTCTGGCATGGCATCGGCCATCGCGTTCGGTGGCAGTTTCGCGCGAAAAGGCTGGCGGATGGGCACCGCGCGCGTCCTGTTCCGGACCTGGCAGGTCTATTGGGCGCATATCTGCCTTTTCTTCTTTGTGGCCATGTGCATGGCCGGGCTCGACAGCGCGGGCATCTTTGAAAAGAACTATGTAAACTCGTTGAATCTGGGCCGTTTCTTTTCGGACCCAGGGCCGCAGATCGTCGGCATGTTTACCCTGACTTACGTGCCCAACTATTTTGACATCCTTCCGATGTATTTGGTCGTGCTGGCCATGATGCCGCTCTTCATGGGTGCGATGCGGGTTGGGTTCGGTGCCGTTGCGGCGATCAGCATCGCGATCTGGCTTGGCGCACAATCAGGGGTACTTTGGCTGCCGGCCGAGCCTTGGTCGGACCGCGAATGGTTCTTCAACCCGTTTGGCTGGCAACTTCTGTTCTTTACGGGTTTTGCGTTCATGTCAGGCTGGTTGCCCGCGCCACCCGTGAACAAATTGCTGATCCTGGCGGCTGCGCTTTTTGTCGTGCTCTCCGCGCCAATCGGGTCATGGAAAGTATTTGTGTGGGTTGATGCCGCTTTCCCGGTCCTCGGAGACGCCCTGCGTGGCGTGTGGCGCGCGATCCGTGTCTTTCAAGAGAACACCGGTTTTAACCTGCGCGGTAAGACAGATTTCGGGATCTTCCGCTATCTGCATTTCCTGTCGCTTGCCTATTTGGCGTGGGTATCGGTCGGTGTCGGCGGCTGGCGGTTGAAGGCCGTCGCCGAAGGCGCGCTCGGCGCCCTGGGGCAGGGGCTTTTGGCGGTGATCACAAAGGTCGGGCAGCAATCGCTTGCGGTCTTCGTGTTCTCGATGGCGCTTGCACGGATTCTCGGCTTTGCACTTGATCAGATTGGGCGCAGCCCGGGCAGCTGGGCGCTCATCAATCTGGGTGGCTTTGTCCTCATCACCTTGTGCGCCTATATCGCGTCCTGGTTCAAATCGCAGCCTTGGCGGAGCAAACGCGCATGACGATGTCTCGACGCGCGTTTCTGGCCGGCACCACGGCCATCACTTTGGCGGGCCCGGCTGCGGCCGCGTCCGCCACCTTGTCGTTTGACGAGAAAACTGTGATCCAGAAGGCACGCGATCTGTCGATGCGCCGTTACGCGCCGCGCCCGACCGTTCCACAGGACTGGCTGGATCTGACATATGATCAGTATCGCGACATCCGGTTCGATCTGGATCACGCGCTCTGGATCGACAGCGACCGGCCCTATCACGTGGATTTCTTTGCACCGGGGCTTTACTTCCCGCGCGCGGTGACGGTCTGGACCGTCCAAGATGGTCAGGCCGAATTGGTCCCGTTTGATCTGGATAACTTCACCAAGGGCCCGCTGGTCCCGAAACTCACGCGCCAGCACGAGGCCCTGGGATATTCCGGCTTGCGTTTGCGGACCGATTTGGGCCACCCGAGTGGTAAGACTGAATACTGCGTCTTCCAAGGCGCCAGCTACTTCCGGGCAATTGGTATCGGTCAAACCTATGGTCTCTCGGGGCGCGGCCTGGCGATCAAGACGGCCGATCCGATGGGCGAGGAGTTCCCCGAATTCATCGAATTCTGGCTCGAAGCGCCATATCCCGATCAGAAGAACATCGTCGTGCACGCGCTCATGGACAGCCCCAGCGTTGCGGGCGCCTACCGCTTCGATATCATGCCCGGCAACCGATGCGTTATGGATGTGAGGTCCACGCTTTTCCCGCGTATCGATCTCACCAATGTGGGCCTTGGGCCGCTCACCTCGATGTTTCTCTACGATGAGACGAACAAGACCCGGTTCGACGATTTCCGCCCCGCAGTTCATGACAATGACGGTCTGATGATCTGGAACGGCGCGGGCGAGGTTCTATGGCGACCGCTCGCCAACCCGTTGAAACTGCAGGTGTCGAGCTTTGTCGACAACGCCCCGCGGGGCTTCGGTCTGATGCAGCGCGCCCGCGCGTTTTCAGACTTTGCGGATCTCGAAGCCCTTTACCACGACCGCCCGGGCCTTTGGGTTGAACCGGACGGGGATTGGGGTCGTGGCGCGGTAACGCTGGTCGAAATCCCGACAGATGAAGAAATCTACGACAACATCGTGGCTTATTGGCGGCCTGCCGAGCCGTTGGAGGCCGGTATGCAGCACGAGCTATCCTACCGCCTGACCTGGGGGAGCGACGCGCCGGTGGCTACGGGGCTTGCGCGCGTCATCAACACCAGCATGGGTGCCCATCACAATGGCGGGCGGCTCGTGACCGTCGATTTCGAGGCGCATCCGGTATTCGATGGCGATCTGGACGGCATGACAATTCACGTCCAGTCCCCGCATGCGGGCACCACCGACGGCGTGTTGCAGCGCAACCCGGAAACCGGCGGCGTGCGTCTGGCCTTCGGCTTTGAGCCGGGCGACCGGTCGCTTGTTGAATTGCGTGCCCAGCTGCGACGCGACGGGGCGATGGCCAGCGAAGTCTGGCTCTACCGTTGGACCGCATGAGACGTGACCTGCATACCATGCCGCCACGCGCGCCGCTCGACATGCCCACCCAGGATCTTGGCGCTCGGTTCTGCGACCCCGACGCCCCCGGCGCGCAGGCTGATCACCGCTTGTTTCTCTGGCGCTTGATCACCTTTGCCCCGGCCATTCTGTGCACCATCGGCTTTGGCGCAATCCTTTGGGGTTGGTTCGCTGACGATGGCATCACCTGGGTCGAAGGCACGCTGATGGGGCTGATGGCCTTCAATTTCTTCTGGCTCAGCCTGACGGTGTCGACAGTGGCGCTCGGTCTTGCATCGATGACCCGAGCGATGCGTCCATTGGGACCGATCCAGCCGATGCGGGTCGCACTGCTTATGCCGATCTACAACGAAGTGCCCTGGTATGTGCTTGGCAATGCGCGGTCTATGCTAGAAGAGCTGCGGGCGCTTGGTGGTCCACATGACTACACGATGTTCATCCTCAGCGACACGCAGGACGACATAATCGCGCAGGCTGAACAGCAAAGCGTTGCAGCGCTTCAGGCCGGTCTGCCCAAAGGTTTGCAGATTTTTTACCGCCGCCGCGCCGAGAACGTGGATCGCAAGGTCGGCAACATCGCTGACTGGGTACAGAACTGGGGTGCGGGTTGGCCAGCCATGCTGGTGCTCGACGCTGACAGCCTGATGACCGGTCAGGCGATTAATCGGCTGACCAATGCGCTGGCGAGGGATCCCGGCGCGGGGCTTATTCAGAGCTTCCCACAGCTGGTCGGGGCGCAAACGGTTTTTGCCCGGATGCAACAATTTGCCAACGGCGTCTATGGCGCTGCGCTTGCCGAAGGCTTGGCACAATGGAGCGGTCAGGAGGCCAATTACTGGGGCCACAACGCCATCATTCGCACCTGCGCCTTTGCGTCCTCCGCTGGCTTGCCCCGGATGCGTGGCCTCCGCGGTCGCGAACAGCTCATCATGAGCCACGACTTTGTCGAGGCCGGCCTCTTGCGTCGCGCCGGCTGGGGCGTCCGGTTTCTGCCAAGGATTCGCGGCAGCTACGAGGAAACTCCACAGACCCTTGTTGATCACGTCCGCCGTGACCGCCGCTGGTGTCAGGGCAATTTGCAACACCTGCGTTTGCTTAGCACGCCCGGTCTGCGCCCGGCCTCGCGGTTTCATTTGTTTCACGGGGCGATCGGCTATCTCCTGTCCCCGATCTGGTTCGCGCTGCTCCTTATGTGGGCTCTGATCGGCCAGGGCCAGGATGCCAGCGTGCTGACCTATTTCTCTCCTGAAAACCCGCTGATCCCCACATGGCCCGAAATGACCGAAGGCCGTCATGTGCTGATCATTGTGCTGATGTACTCGCTGCTTCTCGCGCCCAAGCTGATGGGCATTGCGGCGATCCCGATGACCGGAGCGCGATTTCGTGAATTCGGAGGACCGGTGCGCTTCACACTGTCTTTCCTGTCCGAGGTCGCGCTTTCCGTGGCCTACGCACCGATCCTGATGGTGCAGCAAATGATCGCCGTGTTCCGCAGCTTGCTGGGGCTGCAGCAAGGCTGGGCGCCGCAACCGCGCCAGGGGGGGCGCTACGGGCTTGGCAGCCTGTTGATTTGCCATGCGCTCGAAACCGTCAGTGGCGCCGCATTGATGGTCGGTATCCTGACGGGCCTTGTGTCCCCGTGGCTTCTGCCAATCGCCATCAGCCTCGCTCTGGCCGTGCCGCTTTCGGCACTGAGCGGCGTGTCCCTCAAGGGGCTGGTGTCCGGCTGGATGAGCACTCGCGAGATGTGGCGCGAACCGCCCGTGACCCAGGCCGCGCGGCACTATCGGGCCGAACTGAAGTCTCTTCTCGACGGCAAAAGCGCCTCAACGCCAGCAGAGTGACACAACCCCTCGGCGCGACGCGGCTCTCACCTTGGAAACAGGGTGTTCAGGCTGTAATTCTGACGCGGGTGGTGCTTCTTTCTGGTCAAAAATACGCAGACCAGCCACGCAGAGTGACGCGCATTCAAATCATCAACCGAAGCACCGTCACTCCAAGGCTTCGAACCAGTCGAGCGCCATATCCGCCCAGCCATCCGGCACCGTATGCCCGCCGGGGAACATTGCCAGTTCCAGTGCCGCGTTCGGATTGCAATCCGTCCACTTCCTGCGCAAGAAATCACCGGTTTCGGAAAAGCTGTTTGGCTTTTCGTCCTTGCATTCATTGGCCGACCGCCAGATGTCGAGCCCGGCGAAAATGTCGCCTTGCTGAAAGCGTCCTCCGCCCAGCGATCGCCCTTCGAGCGGGACTGTACTGTCGCGCCATCCATGCGTGTGGAACAGCCGTACCGGACCGTTGCATTGCGCGGGATGGGGTTTCCAAAACCCGCCTGCGACAGGGGCGTAGGCGGCAAACGTGTCCGGCGCATCGCAGGCCAGATAATTCACCATGAACGCGCCGGATGAAAAGCCAGATAACATGACGCGTTCATCACTGGTCCCGAACCGCGCGGCGGCGTCATCGACGACCTCGCGCAAAAAGACGGTTTCATCACGCCCCGGCCAACCGGGGTAGAAGGTCCATCTCTTTCGCCCGCCAGGTTCTCCCTCGGTGGCGTTGGGGGCGATCACGGCATAGCCGCGTTCGAGCAGAGGATCCAGAAGGCGACTGTTCTTGATGACGTTGCCGCCATTGCTCCCAAAGCCGTGCAGGAAGACGACCACGGGCGATTGTTCTTGTGGATCTTCAGGTAGCACCAGATGGTATTCGCCACTGTCCATCTCGCAGACCCCGTCCACACCGTCGCATGTGGCAAAGGCAGCGCGTCCCAGACAGATTGCGGTGATGGTGAACCCGGCCGCCAGAGCTCTCATGCATTCGATCCCTCAAAGGCCCGTGTGGGCAGACCGCTGCGTACCCATCCCGGGCCCGCGGACGACCCGAGCATCCCTTCGGGCACGTCAATGATGTTGCTATACCCGGCTTCGGTCAGACGCCTGCTCAGGCGGGCAGAGCGGACACCAGCGGCGCAGATTAGCGCTACCGGCGCGGTTTTGTCGTCACCGGCCACGGCCGTCATCGCTTCGATAAAGTCGTCCCGCCGCATATCGATCGCATGAGCGCCTTCGCCAATGCCGGTCCGTTTCCACTCATCGGGGCGGCGGATGTCGATCAAAACGATGTCTCCACGTCCGGCGAGCTTGTGCGCCTCGGCCACGCCGAGCGCCTGACCATCGAAATTCGGGCGCGACAGCAGCGCACGACTGCCGACCACACCTGCGCCGACGATGACAATTGCCCAGAGCGCGTTTCGCCTGGAAAAGACCGATCCCCGGGTCGCGGTATCCGTCATCCTACGCCTCCGTTCCAATGTGGCCAGTTCAGTTGCGGTCTTAGGGCCGGACCTGTCAAGCAAAGCGCCATGCATCGTCGTCCATGCGCCATCAACTTCCGGTGAAACGGTCGCATCCGCGTCGAGCGCGTATGCAGCTATAATCAGGGGACTGACCCGGCAATAGGAGGCTGAACCGTGTCCCGTGTTCTCGCATTACTCACACCCCTTGTTGCCGCGCTGCCCGGGGCGGGTCTGTCCGAGGCCGATGGCCCGGATGCGTTCCGTGTGATTGGCGTTGCAGACACCGAAACACTGCCTTTGCGGAGCGCGCCGGCCAGGACGGCTGCCCCCGTCGCGCAGATCCCGCATGGTACGGATGGTCTGCGAAACTTTGGCTGCCAAGGTCAGCCGAGCTTGGCCGAGTGGTCGCAAGCCACGGATGACGAACGCGCCTCTGCAGCGAACAACACGTGGTGTTCTGTGTCCTACGAGGGCGCGCGCGGATGGGTCCCGGGTCGGTTTCTGGCTGAAGGGACGGTCTTGGTGTCCGACGGCCCAAGTTTCGATTGCGCAGGCACCACAGGCGAGATCGAAGAACTTGTTTGCGCCTCTTCAGATCTCGCCGCGCTCGATCGGGAAATGGCGCATATTTACGCGTTGGCCCGGACAGCTGGAGATCCGAATCTCGCGCCGTTCCAGCGTGGCTGGATCAAAGGCCGTAACGATTGCTGGAAAGCCGAAACGCCGGCGGTTTGTGCCGAGGATGCCTATGTCCTGCGTATCGATGAGCTGCGTCGGGATTACTCGCAGGCGAAGGCCGAGGATCCCGAAAGCCGGTCAACCGGTCCGTTCAGCTACACCTGCAACGGTCTCGAGGACCCTTTGTCGGCCGTATTCGTTCAAACCGGCGCGACCTATGTGGCGTTGTCGTGGTCGGAAAAGCGACTGGTGCTGCGCCGCGCCGCGTCCGCCTCGGGGGCGAGGTATGAAGGACGCGACGCTGAGGGAACTCATGAATTCTGGACCAAAGGGGAAGAGGGATTGCTTTCTCTGGCAAACGCCGAAGCCCTGCAATGCAGCGTAAAAAGGGACTGACTGGCGAGACAGCCGCCATTAATCCTCGCTTTCCTCCACCTCCGGCGCGTAGCCCGTCATCTCCAGATATCCGCGTCCGGAATGGCTGCCAGAGATGCGCACAGGCCCTTCCCAATAGGGAAAAGATGTGTCCATCCAGCTTTGAGGATTGAGCGCGGCAACCTCGACCGACACGCCACGAGACGTGATATCGACATGCCAGCGTGTTGGCACCGCACGGCCATTGATCTCCGTTTCAGCGAGTGGTGTCACCACGATTTGCTCATCGGCCAAGGGCAGGGCCTGTCCGTGGCGGGTGATCCATGTGCCCGACCGGAACCCATTGCCCGCATCGCGCAGCCGGAACGCCATCAACTTGGTGCCGTCATCGAACCCTAGCGAAAACCAGTCCCACCCTGTCTGATCCTCGGACAAAGGTTGGCTCGACCATTCGCGATCAAGCCATCCATCGCCTTCGACCACGACCGGGCCATCTGGTAACTCAAGCGTGCCGGTTACCCGGTAATGCGGCTGTGAATAGTAGTGACTGGCCTGACCTTCTCTGGACTTCACGGAATAGCCGCGATCACCGTGAAACACTAAAGGGCCATCTGCCTGGAGTGTCAGGTCATAGGCGAAATCTGTCCCGCTGGCGGAAAGGCTCAGGCGCGACAGCGCATCTTTGTCTGGGGGCGCGGTGCTGGTCATGGCCCAATCGTCGATCCAGGCGACAAAGGGGGCGGCGGTCACGCCGGCGCCACCAACACCGCCACGGGCCATGCGTTCGTCGACATAGTGGCCGGTCGCGCTCGTGGCCGCGGCGTGAGCCATCCAAAGCTGTGGGCTGTCCCAACCCGCCGCCTCCTCGGGTTTTAACGCCGAACGGAACAGCGTCCATTGCACGCCGTAATCCTTACCATCCGCGCCGGACAGCGTCGCGGTCAGGTACCACCATTCGATGCGGAAGGCCGGATGTGCACCGTGATCGCGCGGGAATTCGTAGATATGGTCACGATCGGGCAAGGCGAAACCGGAAGCATCCGTACCCAGCCCAGCGAACCCCTGTGCGGTTGCTGAACCGGCGAGGCACAGAAGACAAGCGACGCCTTTAAGGAGCCGTTTGACGAGGCGCAGTGGGCT
>JBCCVT010000067.1:0-12380 GCA_039195015.1 Pseudomonadota bacterium | reverse complement strand
GATGGTCAAGGCCAGCGAGACCTCGCCCGCACGGGAATACGCGTTACGGGCGCCGTCCGCGTCATGCGCGGCGAGCCGACGCGACAGATCGGGCAGCAGCACGACCCCGATTGCAATGCCAACAACACCCAAAGGCAACTGATAAAGCCGGTCGGCGGCGTAGAGCCATCCGACCGCACGATCGAAATAGCTGGCCACCTGCTGGCCAACCAACAGATTGATCTGGACCACGCCGCCTGCCAAGGCCGCGGGTATCGCAATCCGTACGAGCCTTGCGAGGTCGGGCGTCCAGCGCGGGATCCGGGGTCGCAAGGGAAACCCGGCCTTCGATGCGGCGTACCAAACCAGCGCCATCTGGGCGACACCAGCCACCGGTATGCCCCAGATCAGCGCAGTTGAAACCTCGGTTCCGGTCAGCGCCGCTCCGGTCATCGCACCTACGAGGATCACGTTCAACAAGACCGGAGCTGCAGCCGCAGCCGCGAAGCGTCCGGTGGCGTTCAGAACACCCGACAGAAGGGCCGCGAGTGAGATGAAAAGGATGTAGGGGAAGACAATGCGACCGTAATCCACCGCCAGATCGAATTGCGCCTGCCCGCGAAATCCGCTGGCCAGCACCAGAATTAGCCAAGGCATGGCAAGCTGCGCCAGGAGCGTCAGCAAGATCAGGATAGACGCCAGCCCCGACATCGCATCGCGCGCAAACCCTTGCGGGTCGTCATCGGTCTCGAGCTTCTTTGAGAACATCGGCACGAAGGCCATGTTAAACGCGCCTTCCGCAAAAAACCGGCGGAACATGTTGGGAAGGCGGAAGGCCACGACATAGGCCTCGTAAAGCGGGCCCGTGCCCAGAAAGGCCAGGATCATCGCGTCGCGGACAAATCCCAGAACGCGGCTCAGGAGGGTCCACAATCCGACCGTGAAAAAACCGGCCAACAGGCGGATGGGCTTCATCTGTCGGCGCGCTCGGCGCCGTCGGCAATCGCCTTGCGCAGCTTGGCTTCAAGCGATTTCTGCTTGGCGTCCGAGTGGTACTTCAGCCCGAACATGTCCTTGACATAGAAGACGTCGACCACCTGTTCGCCATAGGTCGCGATGACCGCGTTGGCGACGTTCACGTTGGCGTTCGACAGGGTCCGCGCGAGATCGTAAAGCAGGCCTGGACGGTCACGGGTGTCGACCTCAATGATCGTATAGATCTCGGACCCGTCATTGTCGAAGCTGATATGCGTCGGCACGGAAAAGGCGCGCTCGCGTTTTTTGACCTTGTCCCGCGATTTCAGTTCGTCCTGCGCCACCAGCTCGCCCTTGAGCGTGCGTTCGATCATCCGCGTGAGGCGGGGCAGGCGGCTCGCTTCGTATGGATGGCCTTCGGCGTCCTGGATCCAATAGGCGTTGGTCACAAAGCCGTCCTTGGTGGTGTAGTTGCGCGCATCCACCACATTCGCGCCGACCAGTGCCAAAGCGCCCGCCAGCCGCGCGAAGATGCCGGGATGGTCCGCCATCGAAAAACAGGCCCTCGTTGCGTCGCGGTCGACATCCGGGTGCAGGTCGATGCGGATTGCGGCGGGATCGTCCATGCCGTCGAGATCGCGCAACTGCTGTGCAAATACTGCATGCGCAGTCACATGCAAACCTTGCCAATACGGATCGTAGTGGCGGGCGATCTCGCGCTTGAGCTGAGCTTTTGGCCAGTCCGGCAGGGCGGCACGCAGCAGACGTTTGGCTTCGACCCCCCGGTTTTCGCGGTTAAGATCCTCCATCCCGGTCTCAAGCGCCTTGCGCGCCTGCCGATAGAGCGCCCGGATCAGGACAGCCTTCCAGTTGTTCCACGTGCCCGGTCCAACGCCGCGGATATCGCAAACCGTCAGGACGGTCAGCAGATTGAGGCGGCGCACCGATTGAACCGCCTTGCAGAAATCTCGCACGGTTCTTGGGTCGGCGATATCGCGTTTCTGTGCCATGTCCGACATCAGCAGGTGATAGCGGACCAGCCATTCGACCGTTTCGCATTCCTTCTTGTCGAGCCCCAGCCGCGGCGCGACTTTCCGGGCAATCTGCGCGCCCAGGATCGAATGGTCCTCTTCACGGCCCTTACCGATATCGTGCAAGAGAAGAGCCACAAAAAGCACTTTTCGGTTCAGCCCTTCCTGCAGAATGTTGCTCGACACCGGCAGGTCGTCTGTCAGCTCGCCACGTTCGATCATTGCAAGCTGCGCGATGCACTGAATGATATGCTCGTCCACCGTATAGCTGTGATACATATTGAACTGCATCATCGCGACGATGGGTTCGAATTCTGGAATAAACGCTGCCAGAACACCCAGTTCGTTCATCCGTCGCAGGGCTCTGAGCGGGTTGCCGTGTTTTAGCAGAAGGTCCAGAAAGATCCGCTGCGCCTCGGGGTCTTTGCGCATCTGATCGTCGATCAGGTCAAGATTGGCCGCCACAAGGCGCATCGCATCCGGGTGGATCAACATGCCTGTCCGCAAACCTTCCTCGAATAGGCGCAGAAGGTTCAGCTTGTCGGTAAGAAAATCGTCCGGATCCTCGATGCCCAGACGGTTATGGATCACTGTGTAGCCGGGTTTGACCGTTGGTCGACGCCGGAATATACGTTCAAGCAAAGGTTCCGACTTGGCATGCGTCGCTTCAAGCTTGGTGAGAAAGATCCGGGTCAGATCACCCACCGCCGTTGCGTGGCGGAAGTAATCCTGCATGAAAACCTCGACGTCCCGCCGGCCGGCCTTGGGCGCATAGCCCATTCGCTGGGCGACCTCGACCTGCAAGTCAAAGGCGAGCTTCTCTGTCGGGCGCGCAGTGATCAGGTGCAAATGCGCGCGAACAGCCCACAGGAACTCTTCCGCCTCGACAAAGCGACGAAACTCGCCAGCGCTGAAGACGCCAAGCGGCACCAGATCGGCCGCGTCCTGAACGCCCTGAATGTACTTGGCGATCCAGAATAGCGATTGCAGATCGCGCAATCCGCCTTTGCCCTCTTTCACGTTGGGCTCGACCATATAGCGGACACCCTGGCGCTGGTGTCGTCTTTCGCGTTCTTCAAGCTTGGCTTCGATGAAAGCGCGTCCGCTGCCGGCGAATAGTTCGGTTTTGAGACGATCGTTCAACTCGATCGCGAGGGCTGCGTGCCCGGCCAGAAACCGGTTCTCGAGCATCGCCGTGCGGATGGTAAAATCATCGGACCCCAGACGCAAGCAATCCCGAATGGTGCGGCTCGCATGACCAACTTTCAGCTTCACATCCCAAAGGACGTAAAGCATCGACTCGATCACGCTCTCGGCCCAGGCGGTGATCTTGTAGGGCGTCAAAAACAGCAGATCTACATCAGAATAGGGCGCCATTTCCCCGCGCCCGTAACCGCCGACCGCGATAACCGAAATCCGCTCGCTCTGGGTCGCGTTCGACATGCGATGCAGCCGGGTCTGTGCAACGTGAAGCGCGGTCGTTACCAGCCCGTCGGTCAGGTAGGTGTAAGATCGTGTGAGGGCCCGGGACGCGAAAGGCGATTGCTCGAACGCCGTTTCTATGGCTGCGCGCCCTCGCGCATCCGCCGCGCGGAGCACGCCGACCACATGCGCCCTGATCGCCACATCGTCCATGTCGCTAAAGTCTGCCACATCGATATCGGCGAAGACCTGCGTTTGGTCAAAGATTGCATCTGCGGCGCAGATCAGGGCGCCGGTGGGGACAAGAGCGCACTGTTCTGTCCTCGGATCAGAGGCCGGCGCCGGCGAAACTTGTCGGGGCAGGGTCAATCACAACCACCTGTTTGTTCTCAATTGTCGCGATGGCGAGACCACGTTGGTTGGTGCCATCCGGGCGCAGCCGGAAGATCCCGCCCGTACCCTGGAAGCCCGCATTACGCGTCAGTGACGCGGCCGTCAACGCGTCGGGCCCGCGGTTGCTAACCAAGGCGCCGATCGCCGCGATGCCGTCATAGGCCAGACCTCCGATCGGATGCGGAGCTTGGCCATATGCGGATTGATAGCGGCCGCGAAATCCCTGGGATCTTCCTGGATCGGGGAGCGCAAACCAGCCGCCCTGGACGCCGGGCAGCTCGGCCGTCTGCGGAGGAATGTCCCAACGGGTCAGGCCTATGTATTGAACATTCTCTGGTGTCACGCCGCTTTCTGGAAGCAGCTGAGTGAAGAGCGGCAATGCCCCGGCCGTCGTCGATGTTAGGAAAAGTGCGTTCGCGCCCGAGCCCGATACGGTGTCGCGCACCGTGGGTACTGCGGCAATGACGCCCTGCTGAGACAGACTGTATGGCACCGTTCCGGCAAGGTTCGCTCCGCTCGTCGCCGCAATCGACTGCTGGATCGCGTTGCGACCGAGCGAACCTGCCAGGTCGTTCGAATGCACGACCGCGATGCGTCCCCGATCCTGGCGCGCGGCATATCGTGTCAGGCGCCCGGCGGTGTTTTCGAATGTGGGACCCAGAATGAACAGGTTGCCGCCCGCGATCGTCGAGTTGTTTGAGAACGACAGAACGTTGACGTTGCGATTGGCGACGGCAACACCTGCGGCATTTGCGGCCTCACCATAGACCGGGCCAAGAATGATCTGGGCCCCTTCATCAACTGCCTTGACGGCCTGCGCCCCGGCTGTTGCCGCGCTGCCTTGCGTATCATAGACACGCAGGTCGATCTGAACGCCGGCAGGTAAATCCGCGATTGCCAGGCGGGCGGCGTTTTCTAGGCTGCGGGCGACCACCGCGTCGCTTGACTGGCCTGACCCGCGCGGGAGCAGCAGTGCAACCGGTACCGGCTCCGCCGTGTTGATCGTCGGACCACCGCCGGTGATGGCGCCAGGTTCGCATCCGCTCAGAACCAATGCACCCACCCCCGCCACAAGGCCGAGCCCGGTCTTGCGGAGGGAAGACAAAACAGCAAACATGGGCAAAGCTCCCAGACATACCCGCAGCGAAATGCCGCATCGGCGTTGCGCCGGGATAATAAACACCAATCAAGGCGGGTCCAGCTTTGAATTTTCAGAAGGTCAGTTTGCCGCCCGGTCTCTACTTTGTGGCGACACCGATTGGTACGGCGCGGGATATCACCTTGCGTGCACTGGATATTCTCGCCTCAGCGGATGTAATCGCGGCCGAGGATACCCGCAGCCTGCGCCGGCTGATGGACATCCATGGTATCCCCCTCGCGGGCCGTTCGCTCGTCGCTTATCACGACCACAGCGGGCAGGGCACGCGCGACCGATTGCTGTCGGCGCTGGCCCAGGAACAATCCGTAGCCTACGCCTCCGAAGCCGGCTCACCCCTGATCGCCGATCCGGGATATGACCTCGGGCGGGCCGTGGCCGAGGCCGGGCATCTGGTGACCGCCGCACCCGGACCGTCGGCGGTCGTCGCGGCTTTGACCCTCGCCGGCTTGCCGACTGATGCGTTCTTTTTCGCGGGCTTCCTGCCCAGTGCAGCGGGCGCGCGCAAATCGCGGCTTGAGGCTCTGCGGGATGTGCCCGGAACGCTGATTTTTTACGAGTCGCCCAAACGCGTACAAGCGGCTGTCGCGCAGGCGGCCGAGGTGTTGGGTGGCGACCGCCCGGCCGTTTTGTGCCGAGAGCTCACCAAAAGGTTCGAGGAAATTCGACGTGGGACACTTGCGTCGCTGGCCGAAGGATTGGTCGGGAACGCGGTAAAAGGCGAGATCGTCCTGCTGATTGACCGTGCGCGTTCGGGAATTGTTAGCGAAGGGGATGTTACCAGCAATCTCAGGGACGCGCTAAACCGGATGTCCGTCAAGGACGCGGCAGATCTGGTGTCAAAGGCGCATGGGCTGCCACGGCGCAAGGTGTATCAGATGGCGTTGAAACTCGATGTTTCTGCAACACCGGAGGAAAACGGATCATGACGCGCAAAGCGACCGGCCAGATCGCTTACTATGCCGGCGAGGCCGCCGAAGCATCGGTTGCGCGCATCTATGAACGCGCGGGTCTTCTGATTGCACACACGCGGTGGCGCGGGCCCTCTGGCGAAATTGATCTGGTGGCGCGCGACGGCGACACGATTGTTTTCGTCGAAGTCAAGAAAAGCAACAGCTTCGACCGTGCTGCGGCTCAACTTTCGCCACGGCAGTGCCGCCGGATTTGCGCGTCGGCCGAAGCCTTTGTTGCTGACGAACCGCGCGGCGCTTTGACCAATATGCGCTTTGATGTCGCCCTCGTGAACGGTCAGGGAGCGGTTCAAATCATCGAAAACGCCATCATGGTCTTCTGAGCGCCATTGCACCCTGGCGACCGCTGCGCCATGTATCGGACAGTGAGAGGGGTGCAGGATGAAGATTGCCTTTCAAATGGATCCGATCGGGTCCGTGGACATCAATGCCGACAGCTCGTTCCGGCTGGCTGAAGAGGCGCAAAACCGCGGGCACTCGCTGTTTTACTACAGCCCCGACCATTTGGCCTATCAGGAAGGGCGGGTGACCGCGCGGGGTCACGACATGACGGTGCAGAGGGTCGCGGACAACCCCGCAGAACTCGGGGCCATGCGCGAGGTTGATTTGTCAGATTTTGATGTGGTCTGGCTGCGCCAGGATCCGCCGTTCGACATGCACTACATCACGTCGACGCACCTTCTGGATCGCCTAAACGGCCATGCTCTCGTTGTTAACAACCCGTTCTGGGTACGCAATTACCCTGAGAAACTGTTGGTTCTGGACTTTCCTCAACTCACGCCACCGACCACCATCGCCCGCGACCTCACCACCATCAAAGCGTTCAAGGCGCGACACGGCGATATCATCCTCAAGCCCCTTTACGGTAATGGCGGCGCGGGGGTTTTCCGGCTGGATCAAGGCGACCGCAACCTGAGCTCATTGCATGAGCTTTTCACCGGCTTCAGTCGCGAACCTCTGATCGTGCAGAAGTTTCTGCCCGACGTGTCGAAAGGCGACAAGCGTGTGATCCTTGTCGATGGCGAACCGGTCGGCGCGATCAACCGTGTTCCGGCTGAAGGCGAGACCCGTAGCAACATGCATGTGGGCGGGCGCCCCGAGAAGATCGGTCTCACCGATCGGGATCGCGAGATCTGCGCGGCGATTGGTCCTCTGCTGCGCGAGAAGGGGCAGGTTTTTGTCGGCATCGACGTGATCGGCGATTATCTCACCGAGATCAACGTGACTTCGCCAACCGGGATCCAGGAGCTGGAGCGTTTCGACGAGACCAATGTCGCCGCCAAGGTCTGGGACGCGATCGAAGCCAAGGCGTCGTGAGTGTCCAGCTCCAGATCCTGAACACGTCTTTGAAATGGGTCGAAAAACCCTTTCTGGCGCGCGTGACCGAACCCGCTCACATTCGCCGGCGGTTCGAAATGACCGCGCGGGTTTGGTTTCATGCGCCCTGGGGCACAAAGAGCAGGTGGGACACGCTTGAGCACGAGGGCAGCTCCGTTCCCGCCCTCTGGACCGGCGCGTCGCTGACGGGCACAAAGACGGTTCTGTACTTCCATGGCGGCGGGTACGTGTTCGGCAGCCCGCGCACGCACGCGGCCATGCTTGGGACATTGGCACGCATGGCCGGTGTCCGGGCTTGCCTCCCGCAGTATCGGCTTGGCCCCGAAGCACCCTTTCCTGGCGCAGTAGACGATGCGCTTGCGGCTTATCTTGCGCTTCTGGGACAGGGCATCGCGGCGCAGGAGATCGTGATCGGGGGGGACAGCGCGGGCGGTGGTCTGGCCTTGGCGTTACTCGGACAGCTTCTGGAGAAGGGCTATCCTTTGCCCGCCGCCTGTTTTGCCTTTTCGCCCTTGACGGATTTGACCTTCAGTGGCGAGTCGATGCAGGGCAACGAACAGGCCGAGGTGTTGCTGCCAGCCGAACGGGCCGGAGATCTGGCCGAGATGTATCTTGCCGGTCATGACCCGATGGATCCAAGAGCCTCGCCGCTTTTCGCGGATTTCCACGGCGCGCCACCGGTCTGGCTGGCCGTCGGGACCACCGAAATCCTGTTGGACGATACGCGGCGCCTGGTGAACCGACTAACGGGCAAGAACGTGCCCGTGACGGTCGACATCCAGGACGACTTGCCTCATGTCTGGCCGATCTTTCATGGAGTTTTGCCGGAGGCGCGCGCAACCTTGCGCGAGCTTGCGGATTGGATCACGCAGCAATGGCCGTCGTCAGACGATAGCTGAGCGCCTCGGCCACATGCGGCTTGCGCACCTGGTTTGACTGATCGAGATCCGCGATGGTCCGCGCAACGCGTAGAACCCGGTGATAGCCGCGCGCCGAGAGGCCAAACCGGTCCGCAACCCGGCTGAGAAGATCACGCCCATCACTGTCGGGTGTTGCGGTCTCAGTGAGAACTTCGCCTTCAAGATCGGCATTCTGGCGGAGGTCGGTGTGATCCGACAACCTTGCCTCTTGCCGCGATCGGGCATCTGCGACGCGGCGCGCGACGGTTGACGATGGCTCACCATTCGATGGCAGATCCAGATCGGTATAGGACACCGGTGGTACCTCGACCCTGAGGTCAAAGCGATCCATTAAAGGGCCTGAAATCCGACCGAGATAATCCTGACCACAGACTGGAACGCGCGCGCAAGCGCGGGAAGGATCCGATAAATAGCCGCATTTGCAGGGGTTTGCCGCCGCCACGAGCATGAAACGACAAGGGTATTTCACATGAGCATTGGCTCGTGCGACCATCACCTCGCCGGTTTCGATAGGCTGGCGCAGCGTCTCGAGCACGGTGCGCGGAAACTCGGGAAACTCGTCCATGAAGAGCACGCCGTTATGTGCCAAGCTGATCTCGCCCGGTTTTGCACCCCGTCCGCCGCCGACAATTGCCGCCATCGACGCTGTGTGATGCGGCTCGCGAAAGGGACGGACCTTGCTGATACCGCCTTCGTCAAGAAGACCGCTGAGCGAATGGATCATCGACGTCTCGAGCGCTTCGGGCGCGGTGAGCGGCGGCAGGAGCCCGGGCAAGCGGGACGCGAGCATCGATTTCCCCGATCCTGGCGTTCCGACGAGCATCACGTGATGCCTTCCAGCAGCGGCGATCTCCAGCGCCCGCTTGGCCCGTTCCTGGCCTTTGACGTCGCGCAAGTCCTTGGTCATGCCGTCCGATGTCACTTCACCAGCTTCAGACGGTGCAATCGGCGTCTGCCCGGTGAAATGCCGCACCACTTCCGCCAGCCCCTTGGCGGCAATCACCTGGGTCGCTCCGACCCAAGCCGCTTCGGGTCCCGACGCAGTGGGGCAAAGCAGTGCGCGATCCTCTTCCGCCGCCGTCATCGCGGCCGGGAGGGCACCGACAACGGGCACAAGCTGCGCGTCCAGCGCAAGCTCGCCCAGAGCAACGGTGCCCTCCGCCGCATCTGCCGGCACGATCTCGAGCGCGGCGAGCAGGGCCAACGCAATGGGCAGATCAAAATGGCTGCCTTCTTTCGGGAGATCGGCTGGCGACAGATTGATCGTGATCCGCTTGGACGGCAACGCGATAGCAAGCGACCCGAGCGCCGCCCGGATCCGGTCACGCGCCTCGGACACGGCCTTGTCTGGCAATCCGACAACCGAAAATGCAGGCAATCCCGGGGTCACTGCGCATTGCACTTCGACAAGCTTGGCCTCGACCCCCTGAAACGCAACTGAATAGGTCTTTGCGACCATCCCGACCCCGCCATTTTCGGTTAACTGAGACTTGCTAGCGGGGAGTTGGTTTAGGAAGGGTTAACGCCGCAGGGCACGATCAGACATTGGCGTGACCTTTTTTGTTTAAGCGGCAGGCCACGCGGTGGAAGGCAAATCGAGCGCATAGGGTTCGGGCGTATAGGTCACTTCCAATGCCTCTCTTCGCCAGCTTTGCACTTCGGGTACCGCCAACAGCGCCAGAGCATATGCGCGCGCAGCGTCGCTGACGGGCAGGCCGTACCCAATGATGCGCGCAGCGACCGGCGTGTAAAACACGTCTGCCAGGCAGTAGTCGCCAAAAAGCCAGCCTTTCTCAACGCCTGATACCGAGCGGGCATGGGACCAGAGTGTCTCGATCCGGTTCAGATCCGCCAAAACAGCACCGGATGGCTGAAACCCCATGTAACAGCGGGCGAGCTGCATGGGGCAATCGGCTCGGAGGTTCGAAAACCCGGCCACCATCTCGGCCGACAGCCACCGGGCCGTTGCCCTTAGACCCGATTGCGAAGGCCAGAGACCGGCATCTGGATGGGCATCGGCCAAAGTTTCCGCCATTGCGAGCGATTCGCCGACGACGGTCCCGTCGGGAGTGCGTATCGCGGGCACCAAACGCGCAGGCGCGATGTGGGCGAGATCCTCGGCCATGGTCCCGGAATAGAGGCCGACCATATGCGTCCGGCACAGGATGCCAAAGCGCGAGAACATGAGCCAGCCACGCAGGGACCAGCTCGAAAACATCCGGTCGCCGATATAGAGGTCGTATGTCATATGCGGGCCCATTCCGTGTCGGTTCAATTGTTGCCGAATGGACGGAATGCAGTGTGCGGGCCGGGTCGGCGCTGCGCCTGAGTAGATGAACCGGACCACGGACAGCGCATTTCGTTCAATTCGGCGATGTGTCAGCCCGTTCTATCGTGGGCGAGGCGGACAGGACCAATGGCCATTTGTGCGCCGTCTGATCAGGGGCAGTGATTGATGCTGTGTGCCTGCCAGCCCGTATCGGCGACTTCGATCTGCGTGACGGACAGGTTGTCGATCCGGTAACCAAAAGCCGTTTCAGTGTCGATCTCCAGCGCGCGCTGGAGCTGAGACAGGATGACTCCGAAGTGCACAACGATGATCAAATCCCGGCCTTCATGAGCGCTGATCAGATCGTTAATGGCGCCGTCCACGCGATGGCGCAATTCGTTCCAGCTTTCGCCGCCGGGTGGGCGGACATCGCCCGGATGTTCCCAATAAGCACGGATGCGGTCGGGGTCTTCTGCCTCGATCTCAGCAAAGCGCCTCAGTTCCCACGTGCCAAAATGCAGCTCGCGCAGTTTGCGGTCATGTGCGAGGCGGGGTCGCTCCATCTGAATCGCGTCTGCCGTCGCAACTGCGCGGAGGAGGTCAGATGAGACGACCACCGCGTCCTGAGGCAGATAAGCGCTGAGCCGCGACAAGGCGGCGGCATCTGACAGATCGGCCGGCAGGTCGGACCAGCCAACCATGGATTTGGCGTGCGTGGGCCCGTGCCGGACAAGGTGCAACCGGGTCACGGCAAGGTTCCTTTGAGCACGTTTGGCAGCCCCGCGAGCACCTGCACCACAAGATCCGCCCGCTGCGCCAACGCGACATTCAACCCACCTTGGGCCTGTCGAAATCTTCGGGACAGGGCGTTGTCGGGTACAATCCCTTGCCCGACCTCGTTCGACACGATCACCAGTTGCGCATTGCAACCGTCGATCTGTTGCAACAAAGCGGTCTGAGCCTGCTCAAGGTCGTTTTCCGCGAGCATATGATTGCTAAGCCACATTGTCGCGCAATCCAGCAAAACAACTTGGTCTTCGCTCACACTTGCAAGTGGCGCGGCGAGATCAAGGGGTTCTTCGATCGTTGTCCAGCCGGATCCGCGCTCGGAAACATGCTGGTCGATCTTTTCCCGCATCTCGGCGTCAAAGGCTTGCGCGGTCGCCAGATAAACCCTTGGTTTGCCTGAGGAAACAACCAATCTTTCGGCAAATGTCGATTTGCCTGACGATGCGCCGCCTAGCACGAATGTGACCTTCCGCAGCAATTTTTTACCTTCCAGGCTGATCCAATCCCTGACCCCCCGCGTACATCACATCAAAAGCGCAACACAAGGCGCGGAGGTCGCGCCCGTCAGACCACACAGGGGGGTGGCCATTGGCACTTGATAGTTCGCGAGAAATGTCGCTGTCACGCACCGCAATGAAAGCGGAGTTACTGGACGCGGAGACAGAATTGAAGTTGGCCTATGCATGGCGTGACGAGCGCGATGAGGCCGCGCTACACCGGCTGATAACGGCTTACATGCGTCTCGCAATCTCGATGGCCGCCAAATTCAAGCGATATGGCGCGCCTATGAATGACCTCATCCAGGAGGCGGGTCTTGGCCTGATGAAGGCGGCCGACAAGTTTGACCCCGACCGAGGCGTTCGGTTTTCCACATATGCGGTGTGGTGGATCAAGGCGTCAATCCAAGACTACGTGATGCGCAACTGGTCGATGGTGCGCACTGGATCGACGTCGTCCCAAAAATCACTCTTTTTCAATATGCGGCGCGTGCAAGCGCGCCTCGAGCGCGAAGCTGCATCATCCGGTGTGACGCTTGATCGGCACCAGATGCACCAGTTGATATCTACAGAAATCGGGGTGCCACTGCACGATGTAGAGATGATGGAAGGTCGGCTTTCGGGGTCAGATTATTCGCTT
>JBCCVT010000066.1:0-12396 GCA_039195015.1 Pseudomonadota bacterium | reverse complement strand
ATCCAGCTTATGCGCCGCTTTGGCTTCAAGGGGTTCCTCGGCGATCCGACCCGGCCCGAAATCCTGAAAGCGGCGGGTATCGACAAGGCGCGCGTGCTCGTGGCCGTGATGGACGACCCCGAGAAAGTGACGCAGCTTGTGACCTATGCGCGCCGGATCCGACCGGATCTGCACATCGTCGCCCGGGCCTATGACCGCAACCAGGTTTATGAACTCTACCGCGCCGGAGCGAGCGACATTGTCCGCGAGATGTTTGACGGCTCGCTACGGGCTGGGCGCTATGTGTTGGAGCAGATCGGTCTCAGCGAATTCGAGGCCGCCGTGGCCGAACAGACATTCTATGCGCATGACCGCCAAGCGGTGCGTGAGCTCGCCGAATTGTGGGATCCTGATGTGCCGCCAAGCGAAAACAGCGCCTACATTGCACGGGCAAAGAACCTGGAGAAAGACCTCGAGACCGCGTTAATGAGCCGAGCAAGCGAAATCCGGAAGGATTCAGCGTAAGTTCGTCGCCTGAGCCCCACGCTGTAAGCCGGCGCTCGGGCCTATATGCGCGAATACGCAGTGGTTTAGCCGTCGCTGACGCCGGCTTCAGCAAAAGTCGCCATGCCGCTGTGACACGCCACTGCCGCCTTGAGAACCTGCATGGCCAGCGCGGCCCCGGATCCCTCACCGAGGCGCAAGCCAAGATCCAGAAGTGGTGCTTTACCCAGCTCGTCCAAAAGGCGGCGATGTGCGCCTTCCGCGCTCAGATGCCCGGCAAGCGCATGGTCGAGCGCACCCGCCGCCGTCTTGGCCAAACAAGCGGCCGCGGCCGTGCAGATGAAACCATCAAGAATGACCGGTATCCGCGCGACACGTGCCGCTGCGATCGCGCCTGCCATCGCCGCCAATTCGCGCCCGCCGAGACATTGCAATACGTCGAGCCCATCGCGCGCCGCATCCCCATGGCGCACCGCACCCCGCTTTACGACCTCGGTCTTGAGCGCAAGGCCTGCATCATCGACCCCGGTACCGCGCCCGACCCAGTTTGCCGTCTCGCCGCCAAACAAAGCCAGACCGATCGCCGCCGCTGAGGTCGTGTTGCCGATCCCCATCTCGCCAACGACGAGCAAATCGGCGCTCGTATCGACGGCTTCCCATCCGCAGCGCAGAGCGTCCCGGAATTCGGCCGCATCCATTGCCGGGCCTTCGGTAAAATCCGCTGTTGGGCGGTCAAGGTCCAGCGCATGGACATCCATGCGCGCTCCAGCCTCGGCCGCCAACTGGTTGATCGCCGCTCCTCCGGCCTCAAAATTCAGCACCATCTGTTCGGTCACTTCCGGTGGAAAGGCCGAGACGCCAAGCCGCGCCACCCCGTGGTTTCCTGCGAAGACAATGACCTGAGGGTTTTCGATGCGCGGACACCCGTCGCCCCGCCAGCCCGCATACCAGATCGCCAGCTCCTCAAGCCGACCCAAAGCGCCGGCGGGCTTGGTCAGTTGTGCATTGCGCGCGTTTGCGGCATCCAAAGCTGCCGCATCAGGTTCGGGTGCAGCAGTCAGATGCGCTCGCAACGCATCAAGGTCGGAGAGTTCCGGCAGCATTCAGAGCCTCATTGCATCCAGTCTGGTGCCTGTGTTTAACGAACCGGGTGGGACCCACAAGCCCCTGAAAGGTCGGGAACATGCGTAAAAACGACACCGTGCTCTGGGACCCGGCCGTGGCGCTGGTGCTGCTGACGCGACTGCCTTTGCCCCGGCTGCCTAACGCGGCATTTGCGTCTCAGGCGCGTGCCGCCTGGGCCTTCCCTTTGGTGGGTGTTGTCGTGGGTCTGGTCGCGGCTGCGGCGGGTTCCGCGGCCCTTGCTTTGGGACTGCCGCCCGCGATTACCGCCGGGCTTGTGCTGAGTGTGCAGATCATCGTGACCGGCGCGATGCATGAAGATGGGCTTGCCGACACGGTGGACGGTCTTTGGGGCGGATGGACGGCCGAACGGCGCCTTGAAATCATGAAAGACAGCCGGATCGGCACCTATGGCGTGCTGGCGCTGATCCTATCGGTCGGGCTGCGGTGGAGCGCACTCACCGCGATCCTCACCACATCCGTTCCTTTTGCGGCGATCATTGCAACCGGTGCTTTGTCCCGCTCGGCACTGCCGGCCCTGATGACCACCCTGCCCCGCGCGCGGCCAGGAGGTCTGTCGGATCAGGTCGGCGCCCCGGGCATTTGGGTATCAGCGCTGGCACTGGCGTTGGGTGCCGCGACGTCGGTGCTCGCCCTCGGCGGACTTGCCATCAATTCTATCATGATCATGGTTGCCGTAGTCGCCGGCCTCGCGCGTCTCGCACAGGTTCGGATTGGCGGTCAGACCGGAGATATCCTCGGTGCCGCACAACAGATCGCCGAGATATCTATTCTTTTGACCTGCGCGTCCATGCTCTGACCCTGCATGAAAAAACCGCGCCGTTTGTCACGACGCGGTCTGTATTTGTTCAATTGTTCTGCGCGGTCAGGCGGCGCGCGACATCAGAACGTCATCAACCTGCTTGGCAGCGGCGATCTCGTCCCCACCGGTCACAGCAGCGACTTCGCGCGTCAAACGCTCCAGCGCGGCTTCGTAAAGCTGGCGCTCGGAATAGCTCTGTTCCCGCTGATCGTCCGTGCGATGCAGGTCGCGCACAACCTCGGCGATCGATATCAGGTCGCCGGAATTGATCTTTTGCTCGTATTCCTGCGCCCGACGCGACCACATCGCGCGTTTGACCTTCGCCTTGCCTTTCAGCGTGGTCATTGCCTTGGTGATGACATCCGGAGAGCTCAGCGAGCGCATGCCCACTTCGGTCGCCTTGTTGGTCGGCACGCGCAGCGTCATCTTGTCCTTTTCAAAGGAAATCACGAACAGCTCGAGCTTGATGCCTGCAACTTCCTGCTCCTCGATCGAAATGATCTGACCAACCCCGTGGGCGGGGTAGACCACATATTCGTTCGGGCGGAATTCATGCTTTTTGGTTTTGGACATAGAGGTCTTCCTTGCTATCGGACCAAGGCTCAGGCGACAAAAACACACCGACGGGGCACTTATCATGTCCCGACAGCATGGTTTTTAGCGCAAGTTTACCTTCCCATGTGCGGCAGCATAGGTGGGATAGGTCCGGTTATTGATCTCATTTGCCTAACAGTTATAGCACAAAACCGGGGCTTTCGAAAGGCGCAAGCCGGGCGTGTTTGGGAAAGGCGTGTTTTTGCAGAGCCTTGGCGTAATCGTGCCGTTGCGTCACTTGCGATGACCGGTCGCACCGATGCGATTCGGTCAGCCGCCTTCGCCTGGTGCTTCGGAGAAATAAGTGTCCACCTTGCCGGTTTCGCCGTCGCGCGCCTCGGCGTCGGGCAGCGGATCCTTCCTGGTGATAATCACCGGCCACATCTCGGAATACTTGCGGTTGAATTCGACCCATTTCTCCATGTCCGGCTCGGTATCTGGACGGATCGCATCAGCCGGACATTCCGGCTCGCACACCCCGCAGTCGATGCATTCATCGGGATGGATCACCAACATGTTCTCGCCTTCATAGAAACAATCGACCGGGCAAACCTCGACACAGTCCGTGTATTTGCAGGCAATGCAGTTGTCGGTGACGATGTAGGTCATGCGTGGCTTTCTGTTTCACTTACAGCGCGTTGTCTGTTCGCTGTTTGTGCGATTAGCTAAATCAGCGTGGCCCGTCATTCAAGCATCCGCCGACGAGAAAGATCAAGAACGCGGCGGTCGCGGCCAGTGGGGCGTCCTTTTCCTTCGTAGCCGCCATTCTTGGGCGGATCGTTCCGGTTTTCATCCAGATCGGTGTACAGTGTTTGCGCCTCGGCCGCCGGGCCGCGCCGCTGACCAATCGCCTCTATGCGCACGACGCGGATCGTCCGCTGTTGCGTGAAAGTCAGGACATCACCGGGACCGACGCTTTGGGCGGGCTTGGTGACGCGCGTGCCGTTGACCCGCACATGCCCGTCGCTGACCTGTCGTGCGGCGAGGCTGCGGGTTTTGAAAAACCGCGCATGCCATAGCCACTTGTCAAGACGCAGCCGTTCCGGTGCGCCGGTCATGGGATCACTTGTCGTCGCGCAGCCCCATCAGAGCCGCAGCGAACGGGTTGTCCGGATCAATCTCTTTTTCCTTCTTCGGCGGCTTGGACGAAAACACCTTGCCGCCCTTGTCCTGCGGTTTGCCGCCAGGTTTCTTGCCCTGGGTCTTGCCACGCGGTTTGGAGCGCTGCTGCTGACCCTGCGGCCTGCCGCCCTGCCGCTCGGACCGGCGCTGTCTTTGATGCGTATGGCGCGCGCGGGCCCACGTGAACGTGAAGAACACCTCTATTTCGGGCTCTGTGGGTTCTCCTTCGTCGCCTATGCCCGCCTCGGGCGCGTCAACGGATTGCTCCGCCGTTTCGGCCGGCTCCGTTGGTTCTTGGTTTGTCACCGGTTCGGAAGCTTCCGGAAGGTCTGCCGGTTCGTCAGGTGTCTCAACCGCTTCCTCCGGCGCAGCAGTATCCGCTTGCGCAACCTGAGTTTCGGCCTTTGAATCTGGTTCAGCAGGGGCGACCGACTGCTCGACCGGCGCTTCCGCCACCTCATCGACCGCGTCGGGTTTCGGGTCGGGTTTGACCTTGGGCCTTTCGCCACGTTCAGCGCGATAGCCGAGGCCCTGCATCAGATCTGCGAATTGTTCCAGCGTCATGCCTGTGATCGACAGCATGTCAGCCGTGGCTTCGAACCCACCCCGGCTGTCTTCGCTACGCAGCATATCCGCCAGACGCTCCAGCATGTCGATCCGGATCGCGCGCTCGCCAGCCGCGCGATAGCCCGACATCGCATCATAGCCATGCGGCGCATCCGCCTGGTTCGGCACCGTGACGAGCCCCGGAGGCGGCGCCTCGGGGAACTCCGCAAGACCCTGGGTCAGCGACCAGAGCACGAGGCGCAGGCGCGTTGGAGCCGGCTTGAGCAAGAGCGGCATGAATATCGTGAATTGCCCGAACCGGATCCCGTGCTTGCGCAGCGTGCCACGTGCATCCTGGTCGAGATCCTTGACCTCCTGCGCGACATCCGCCCGCGGCAGGACGCCCAAGGACTCGACCATGCGGAACGCAAAGCCCTTTGCGAGGCCCGTTAGCGTCTCGTCCTTCTGAAGCCCCAGAAGAGGCTCAAAAAGCGCGGCCGCCTTGCGGTCGATGAAATGCTGGAGGCGACGTTCGACCTTTTGCGCCACATCCGCACCGGCGCTGTCGTCTACAAAGACCGAGACCCGCGGCTTCAGCGCGTCCGCCCCGGCGACCAGTTTGCCAACCGCATGTTCGCCCCACATCAGTCCGCCCTGATCGGTGAAGTCGATTTCGGTGTCCGGCGCGTTGTAGAACCGGTCTGCCAAGAGATGGAAATGCGGCGCAAGCGCCTGCAGTGAGGCCGATTTCAGAACCTTTGCCTCGGCTCCCGCCGCAGACTTGTCCTGAATGAACCGAAACCCTTCCAGCCGGCCGACAAATTCGCCTTCGACCGTCACCTCACCCTTGTCGTTTACTTCGGCCAAGAGGGCCTCCTTCTGTTTGAGCCGGCGCAACAACACCGAGGTGCGCCGGTCCACAAATCTTTGCGTCAGCGCCGTATGCAGGGCGTCCGACACCCTGTCTTCTACAGCGCGGGTTTCGTCCCGCCAATGGCTTTCGTCCCGCAACCAGCCTTTCCTCTGTGCGACGTAGGTCCATGTGCGGATATACGCCAAACGCTTGGACAAGGTATCGATATCACCATCGGTTCGATCGATGCGGCGGATCTGCCGGGCGATCCAATCGTCAGGAATCGTGCCGCGTTCATGGAGGTGCTGGAAAATAGAATCCAGCAGGCTCGCGTGCTCGGCGTGGCTGATGCCGCGAAAGTCGGGAATTCGGCACACATCCCACAGCAACCGCACCGATGGCGCGTTGCTGGCCCGGGCAGCGATTTCCGCATGGCTGGCAAGGCTTTTGAGCGCCGCAAGATCATCGGCCTCGCGCGCTTTGACCAATGTCTCCTCGTCGGGCGCTTGTTCCAGCGATCGGATCAGATGCTCAATCGAGCCGAACTCAAGTGTGGCACTGCGCCAGTTCAGCTTCTTGAGCGGCGTGAAACGGTGATCCATGATTGCGCGTGCAACGCCATCGTCGAGCGGCGGCGCCTCACCTGTCACGCCAAAGGTACCGTTTGACATTCCGCGCCCCGCGCGGCCCGCGATCTGCGCCAATTCATTCGGCGCCAGATCCCGCATCCGGCGGCCATCGAACTTGGTGAGGGACGAAAACGCCACATGATCAATGTCGAGGTTCAGCCCCATACCGATCGCGTCTGTCGCGACCAGATAATCCACCTCGCCGCTTTGATAAAGCGCCACTTGCGCGTTCCGGGTTCGCGGGCTGAGCGCACCCATGACAACCGCCGCGCCCCCTTTCTGACGCCGGATCAGCTCGGCAATGGCATAGACGTTTTCAACCGAAAACCCGACGACCGCGCTGCGCGGCGGCATGCGCGTAATTTTCTTGGCCCCCGAATAGACCAATTGCGACATACGTTCGCGACGCATGAATTGCGCCTCGGGCACCAGCGTGGCGATCGGACCGCGCATTGTGTCCGAGCCGAGAAAGAGCGTTTCGTGCAACCCCCGCGCACGTAACAGGCGATCGGTGAATACGTGGCCGCGTTCGGGATCTGCACAAAGCTGGATTTCATCAACGGCCAGGAAATCGGTGCCCATGCCCTGCGGCATGGCTTCGACGGTGCAGACCCAGTACTGCGCACGGGCCGGGACGATGCGTTCTTCGCCGGTGACGAGAGCAACCACCGACGGCCCCCGCACCGCGACGATCCGGTCATAAACCTCGCGCGCCAGAAGGCGCAGCGGCAGTCCTATGACGCCGGTCCGATACCCGAGCATGCGTTCGATTGCGTAGTGAGTTTTGCCTGTGTTGGTCGGGCCGAGCACGGCCTGAACCCTGGATGACCCTGTCACCTGATGCCCCCTGCCCGCCTAGCGGGCCGTCGTTAGAGCGAGTTGCCCTGAATGCGCGTCTCCAACCGCACCGTCGCTTTGGTTACCTCCTCGTGGTGAGGATGTATAGCCAGAACGCGGGTATAGGCGTCATAGGCCAATGCGTCCTCGCCAAAGGTTTCAAGGATAGCGCCCAGCCCGTATATGGCGTTGTAATTGTTGGGGTTCAATGACAGGGCGCGCTCAAGATCGGCCAAAGCGGGGCCGAAGAGCTCGGCCTCGAAATAGGCAGATGCGCGCATATGCCAGCCTTCGGCAAAGTCTGGTGCGTGATCGGTCAGAGCCGTCAGATGTTCGATGGCCTCTTCCACATTGTCCACCTCAAGCGCGTCGCGTCCGCGTTTCAGCAAGAGATCCATCGCCGCCGACCCGCTTTTGCCCCAGAGGGCCTGCAACTGGCGGTCAAGCCGGCTTGCCTCGGCGGGATCGGCCTCGGACAGACGCTCCAAAAGCTCCGATTCGTCCTGCAAATCGGCTGTCTGCGCAGGTAAAGGTCCGGAAATCATGACTGTGACACAAAGTGCCGCCACGATATCTTTGAGGTTGATGAATTTAGCGCTCATAACACCACTCAGTGTAACGCGACGTGGGCCGAAATCCAGACAAGACCGCGTCAGAACCAGGGAAGAGACTTCATGAGCGACATTCTTGAACAGGCGGTGGCCGAGCTGAACACGAAACTGTCCGACGGCGCGTTCGACGGGTCGGCGAAATTCGACATCGCCGGAGAAGGCGCGATCGTGATGGATGCGAGCGGTGCGCGTGTCGCCGATGACGCCGCCGATGTGACCCTGTCGGCCGATGCCGAGACGTTCAAAGCCATACTCAGCGGTGAAATGAACCCGACATCGGCTTTCATGACGGGAAAGCTTTCGGTGGACGGGGATATGGGACTTGCCATGAAACTTGCGACGGTGCTGGGCTGATGACACTCGAGGCGGCCCCCTTTTACTCCGAGGTCGCCCGTGGCGCCATCCAAGGCGCCGCATATTGGCTGACCACGTCGGACAAGGTGCGTATCCGCATGGCGGCGTGGTCACCCGATGCGGCCAAGGGAACGGTTCTGCTGTTCCCCGGCCGCACGGAGTACATCGAGAAGTATAGCCAAACGGCGGAAGACTTCGCGGCACGTGGCTTTGCAACGATTGCCATTGACTGGCGTGGTCAGGGACTTGCCGACCGCATGCTGGACGACCGTCGGATCGGTCACATCCTTGAATTCACCGATTACCAGAAAGACGTCGCGGCGGTGATGGAGGCTGTACGCGCGCTTGACCTGCCGGAACCCTACCACTTGCTGGGCCATTCGATGGGCGGCGCGATCGGTCTGCGCGCCATGATGGAAGGGCTGACCGTCCACAGCGCAGCTTTCACTGGCCCGATGTGGGGCATCTCGATGCCGCCCGCGCTGCGTGCTTTCGGCAAGGGGTTGAGCTATGTGGCGGGGTTGATCGGGCGCGGCGGGGCCAAGGCACCAACGACGCGCTATGAGAACTACGTCTTCGCCGAACCGTTTGACGGCAACACGCTTACAACCGATCGCGAGATGTATGAGATGATGCGTGACCAGATGGCAGCGCATCCCGAACTGGCGCTTGGTGGGCCGAGCCTAAACTGGGTGCGCGAGGCGCTGGACGAGGCGGACGAGCTTGCCGGTCGTGACTCGCCGCCCGTGCCTTGCATCTGCTTTGTTGGCGTGAATGAGCGCATCGTGGACATCCCGCGCGCCAAGGATCGCATGCAACGCTGGCCCGGCGGCCAGTTGGAGATGGTCGAGGGCAGCGAACACGAAGTGTTGATGGAAGCCCCCGCAATTCGCACACGCGTGATGGACCGCATGACGACCCTCTTTGGTGCCGGATCGGCTCAGGAAACCGTGGCGAGCGCCTAAAGCCCCCATCCCTCACACTCTGGCGATCTGCGGCGCATGAGCTATCCTCGGCGCATGTCCCGCGATCCTGTTCTAACTTTTACTGACCATGGGATTTATTGCCCTGCTGGTGATTTCTTCATCGACCCCTGGCGCCCGGTTGACAGGGCGCTGATCACACATGGTCACGCCGATCACGCGCGCCCGGGTCATCGACGGTACCTGTGCACCAAAGCCGCCGCTCCGGTCATGCGTCACCGTCTTGGTGATATCACGCTCGAGACGATCGGGTTTGATCAGGCGCTCGAGATCGGGGACGCGCGCGTGTCGTTTCACCCGGCCGGTCACGTGCCGGGATCCGCACAGATCCGGGTCGAGGTCGGTGGCGAGATCTGGGTTGCCTCCGGCGATTACAAAACGATGGAGGACGGTCTGTCGGAACCCTTCGCGCCCGTTCCCTGCCACAGCTTCATCACCGAAAGCACGTTTGGACTTCCGGTTTTTCGCTGGCGGCCGCAGGCCGATGTCGCCGACGATCTAAACAGCTGGTGGCGTGACAGTGTGACCGATGGCAAGACGCCGATGTTGGGGGCGTACACGCTTGGCAAAGCGCAGCGTCTTTTGAAGATGCTGGATCCCGCGATCGGCCCGATCCTGACCCATGGCGCGGTCGAGGCAACAACCGAGGTCCTGCGCGCACAAGGCTACACGCTGCCTAAGACGGTCCTGGTCACGCCCGAGACAGACGTCAAGGCGCACCCCAGCGCACTTGTTCTCTGCCCACCCTCGGCAATCGGCAGCGCCTGGGCAAAACGGTTCGGAGCGATGTCAACCGGGTTTGCGAGTGGATGGATGCAACTTCGCGGTGTCAGGCGGCGACGATCCTCGGATCGCGGCTTTGTCATCTCCGATCATGCCGACTGGGACGGCCTGTTGTCAGCCATCCGTGCTACAGGCGCTCAAAACGTATATGTAACGCATGGTTACACCGAAATCTTCACTCGGTGGTTGAACGAGAACGGCTGGCATGCCGCGATAGTGCCCACCGAATTCGAAGGTGAGGCACTCGATACCGAGGATGCGCAGTGAAAGCCTTTACCCGTCTCTTCACCGCGCTGGATCAAAGCACGAGGACCACTGTCAAAGTCACTGCTCTGGCAGAGTTTTTTGCACAAGCCCCGGACAGCGATCGGCTTTGGACAATTGCGCTTTTTTCCGGACGTCGCCCCCGGCGAGCGATCACGACCACGCGCTTGCGAGAATGGGCGGCGGAACGGGCCGGACACCCGCTCTGGCTCTTTGAGGAATGTTACCCCATTGTGGGCGACCTCGCCGAAACCATCGCGCTGATCCTGCCGCCACCCACCTCGGACAGTGATCTCGGCCTGACCCACTGGATCACATATCTGCGCGGCTTGAGCGATCAGCCCGAGGACGCCCGCAAGACCGGAGTGCTCGAGGCATGGGACCAACTCGACACGACGCAGCGATTCCTCTTCAACAAGCTGTTGACAGGCGGCTTCAGGATCGGCGTCAGCCAGAAACTCATGACCCGCGCGCTTGCCAAGGCAACCGGTCAGGATGAGGCCGAGCTCGCACATCGACTAATGGGTGACTGGACGCCGGAAACGACGACGTATCACGCCCTGATCGAAGCCGAGGATCTGACGGCCGACGCATCACGCCCCAATCCGTTTTACCTTGCCTACGCGCTCGAGGACTCCCCCGAGACGCTCGGGCACCCAGAAGACTGGCGCGCCGAGTGGAAATGGGATGGGATCCGCGGCCAGTTGATCCTGCGCGACGGTCAGCACTTTGTCTGGTCGCGCGGGGAAGAGCTGATGACCGATCGCTTCCCCGAGCTTGCCCGGGCCGTCGACTTCCTGCCTGCCGGCACTGTTCTAGACGGGGAGATTCTGGCCTGGGCTGATAACGCACCTCTGCCTTTCAACGCGCTGCAAAAACGGATCGGCCGGAAGACGGTGCCGAAGTCATTGCTGCGCGATGCGCCAGTGATCCTTTATGCCTATGATCTTCTGGAACGCGACGGGGCGGATCAGCGGGATCTACCGTTTGCGACCCGCCGCGCTCGGCTTGAGGATCTGTTGAAAGATCTTCCCGACACCGCTCCCGTGCGATTGCCGCCCGCCTTGCCGATCGACAGTTGGATGGAACTTTCCGCCACGCGCGACATGGCGCGTGAAGCCCGCGCCGAGGGCCTGATGCTGAAACGCGCGGCCTCGCCCTACCTGTCAGGCCGCAAGAAAGGCGATTGGTGGAAATGGAAACTTGATCCGCTGACGATCGATGCGGTGATGATCTATGCTCAATCCGGACACGGGCGCCGCGCCAATCTTTTCACCGATTTCACCTTTGCAGTATGGGACGATAACGAGCTGGTGCCTTTTACCAAGGCCTATTCCGGTCTAACCGACGCCGAATTCCGCGAGATCACGGCTTGGGTGCGCAAGAACACGCAGCAACGCTTCGGGCCTGTACGGCAGGTCACGCCCGAGCACGTGTTCGAAATCGCGTTCGAAGGCATCCACGCCAGCAGCCGACACAAATCCGGTGTCGCGCTCCGGTTCCCTCGAATGGCACGCTGGCGGAAAGACAAGCCTCTGCAAGAGGCCAATACGCTCGGCGACCTCAAGGACATGCTCCTGCAATATGGTTGAGACCCCTGCCCCCGCACAACGAGGCGCGTTGATCGCTTGTGATCGCTTGGCGCGCGGCCTAGATGTGACGGCAGACTGTTGAAACACGAGGTTCTCATGCTCCAGCTGCCCTTTCCCGTTCGCGATGCTCAGGCCGGTTCCGGCTCCGACAATCTTGGCGATTTGCCCGAATGGGACCTGAGCGATCTTTATACGTCACAGGACGCGCCAGAACTGAAGCGGGATCTGGACTGGCTGGAAACCGAATGCGCGGCGTTTGCGGCGGATTACGAAGGAAAGCTGGGCGATCTGGATGCTACCGGGCTGCTTACTTGTATTCGACGCAATGAAAAGATTTCTGGCGTTGCCGGTCGTATCATATCCTTTGCCGGCCTTCGCTATTACCAGCTGACGACGGATGCCGATCGTGCCAAGTTCATGTCGGATTGCCAGGAAAAGGTGACCGTCTACACCACGCCGCTTGTATTCTTCACGCTCGAGATCAACCGGCTTGAAGACGACCACCTTGCAGGACTGATGGCGAGTAACGCGGATCTGGCGCGCTACAAGCCGATCTTCGATAAGATCCGCGCGATGAAGCCGCACCAACTCAGCGACGAGCTCGAGAGATTCCTCCATGATTTGGGCGCGGTCGGTGACGCGTGGGAAAAGCTTTTTGACGAAACCATCGCGGGCCTGACCTTTACCGTCGACGGTCAGGAGCTGAACATCGAAGGCACCCTGAACCTGCTGACTGAACAGAGCCGCGCCAAGCGCGAGGCCGCAACGCGCGAACTGGCCCGCGTGTTTCAGGACAACGT
>JBCCVT010000065.1:0-12427 GCA_039195015.1 Pseudomonadota bacterium | reverse complement strand
ACGACCTCGCATGCGGTCGAAAACATCAACCCCTCCGATACCTCGGATGTGATTGACGCCTACGCTCAAGCCGGTCGTGCCGAGACCGGGTCCGCGATTGCTGCCGCCGTCGAAGCGGCTCCGGCATGGGGTTTGAGCGGACCACAGCAGCGCCACGACATTTTGCTTGCGGCCGGAAACGAGATCCTGGCCCGCAAACGGGAGCTGGGCGAACTGCTGGCGCGGGAAGAAGGCAAGGTCTTGCCAGAAGCTATTGCGGAAGTGACACGAGCGGGGCAAATCTTTCTGTTCTTTGCAGGTGAATGCCTCAGGCAGTCGGGTGACCTTCTTGCCTCGGTCCGGCCGGGTGTCGGAATCGAAGTGACCCGCGAACCCGTCGGCGTTGTTGGTATCATCGCGCCATGGAATTTCCCGATTGCGATCCCGGCGTGGAAGATTGCGCCTGCATTGGCCTTTGGGAACACGGTGGTTTTCAAACCGGCCGAGCTGGTACCCGGCTCTGCCTGGGTGCTGGTTGAGATCCTGCATCGGGCGGGGGTGCCCGCGGGCGCCTTGAACCTGGTGACTGGTCCTGGACATGTGGTCGGGCAGACGATCTTGGATGATCCCCGTGTTGATGCGATCAGCTTTACAGGAAGTCAGGCGACGGGCCAGCGTGTGGCGGCGGCGAGCCTCCCGCATCTGCGGAAGGTCCAGCTGGAGATGGGGGGCAAAAACCCTTTGGTCGTGCTCGACGATGCGGATCTGGATGTGGCCGTCCAATGCGCCTTGGACGGTGCGTTTTTCTCGACGGGTCAGCGGTGCACGGCATCGTCACGTTTGATCGTCACCGAAGGGATCCATGACCGGTTCGTTGGCCAGTTGGCCGAGGCGATACAAGGGCTGAACGTGGGGCATGCCTTGCACGAGGACACGCAGATCGGGCCGGTCGTTGATGCGGGGCAACTGCAACAGGACCTCGACTATGTCGATGTCGCGCGGCGCCAGGGCGGGGTCCTCCGAACGGGAGGTGAGCGGATCACGCGGGACACCGAAGGCTTCTTCATGAAGCCTGCGCTGATCACAGAAACAACCCGACACATGCGGATCAATTGCGAGGAAGTCTTTGGGCCGGTGGCAAGCGTGATCCGTGTGTCCGATTTCGATGCCGCTCTGGACGAGGCGAATTCGGTAGAATTCGGATTGAGCTCGGGTATTTGCACTACAAACCTGAAACACGCCACCGAATTCAAACGGATGGCTCAAAGCGGAGTGGTGATGGTAAATCTGCCGACTGCAGGCGTGGACTACCATGTGCCCTTTGGGGGTCGAAAATCGTCGAGCTACGGGCCGCGCGAACAGGGCCGCTATGCGGCGGAGTTCTTTACGACGGTAAAGACGGCCTACACCGCACATTGAATCCGTAAGCCAACGTGACCAGCAATGTGACAGCATAACCCAGAGTATGGTTTTTGGCCGCAAAGGCTTGTCTGAGCGTTCGATCTGTGCCCCGATAACCAGCACAGTCGCGAAACAGCAAAAAAAAAGAGCGACTTTGAGCGGTATTGAGGATTTGGGAGGGTCCGAGATATGAGCCAAGCAATTTCCGTCAGCCATGGCGAATTCGGCCGAGCCGCTCTGTATCGGCTCGACAAGGAAATCATCACCCATGCGCATCGCGAAGGGCATCTGATTTTTCATGTGGATGGCCCCAACGCGCTTTGCGTGACCGAAGGTCAGAACTGCACAGTGGACACGGATAGCGCCGTCGCGGTCAGCCCATGGGCTCCGCACAGCTATCACATCGATGCAGACAGCGCCCAGATCTGCCTGGTGCTGTACATCAAGCCGATGTGGTTCCTCGAGAACAGCTCCTCTGCCGAATATGCGCTGAAGTTCGGTCGCGCCGACCTGACGCTGAATACCGAGATCAAGGGACATCTCAATCGATTGACCTGCCTCTTGCTGGATCACGAGGCGGAGACCCGGTTCGACGCGCTTTTGTTCGCGTTAACAAAGGCCTGTTTTGATCTTTCCTGGGAAGAGGCCGACCGGGATCGCGCGCAAATCTACGATCGGTTCAGCGACTTTCGCGTGCGTCGTTCCCTGCGCCTGATCCAGGAGAGAATGGGCGAAGAGGTCGAGATGGAAGAACTTGCACGCGACGTCGGATTGTCGCGCCCTCATTTCTTCAAGTTGTTCAAGCAGTACACCGGAGTGACGCCGAACGTGTACATGAACACGTTGCGGTCCGAGCGTGCGATTGAAAAGCTGCTGAATTCCGACAAGACCGTGACAGACATCGCATTTGATCTCGGGTTCTCGTCGCAGGCCAGTTTCACCCGCTTCTTTTCATCGAACGTGGGGATTGCACCCAGCGAATACCGCCGGGTGGCGCACGTGTCGACGGGTGCTTTTCCGATGATGTGAAAATGCAGCAGACTTTCGGGTACGTCGCAAGTCTGCACTAGGTTCTAGCATACCTCCAATGAGAAGCCTGCACCCAGGCTTGGGAGGTAAGATGACCGGAACGATCCTGGCATGCCGCTGGTCTGTTCTCGCCTTGCGCGAGGTGCTGGTGTGAGGCGGTTCGCCGATGCGCATCCGATCTGGACGGTGAGCATCGCCATTTTGGCGGTCATCTTGCTGTGGATGATCTTTGCAGTCTGGCCCAAGGGTCTGGTGGATGTGATCGGGCGGAAGAAAATCTTCCTGTCTGCCTTGTTCAACGGGATCACGCTCGGAGGGCTGTACTTCCTCGTCGCGAGCGGTTTCACCCTGATTTTTGGGTTGATGCGCAATGTGAACCTCGCACATGGCACGCTCTACCTTCTCGGTGGTTACGTTGGTTTTCATGCTGCCGACGCCACGGGGTATTGGCTGTTGGCCTTTCCAGCCGCCTTCGTCGTAACCGGTGCGTGCGGGGTCGCCTTGCAGGTTCTGGTTTTCAGAAAGATGGAAGGCGAAGACCTGCGTCAGACGCTGGTCACCATCGGAATTTCGATCGTTGTCGCCGACCTCATGCTGTGGGGATTTGGCGGGGATTTCATCAATATCTCGCCCCCGGCCTGGCTGTCCGGCCCGGTCGAGACGTTTTTTGTTACCGCACAAAAACGCTCGGGCGATCTGGTTTACCTGAAATACCCCGTGGTGCGGATCGTCATTTTTGCCGCCGCCGTTTTGGTGGGTGTCGCCATGTGGCTGGCGCTCAACCGGACCCGCATTGGCATGATGATCCGTGCGGGTGTGGATGACCGCGACATGCTGTCGGCCACCGGTGCACGCATCCAGGTCGTCTTTGTGGGCGTCTTTGCCTTTGGTGCGGGTCTGGCCGGTATCGCTGGTGTCGTTGGTGGCACTTTCCAGTCGATCGCTCCGGGAGAGGACATCCGGTTTTTGCTGGCAAGCCTGGTCGTGGTGATCGTCGGCGGCATGGGCTCGATTCCGGGTGCCGCTCTGGGTGCGTTGCTGATCGGCTTGGCCGAGCAATTCGGGTCGGTGTACTTCCCCACATATGCCGTTGTCCTGACATTCCTGATCATGGTGCTGGTTCTGGCCTTCCGCCCTCAGGGCCTGATGGGGCAGGACTGAGATGGTGGACACGTCCCCTTCCCGCGCGATGCGCAGCCACAGCGAAAGCTGGTTTGACCGTGTCCCGCCTGCCTATTGGGTATTGGGGGTCATCCTTCTGGTCGTCCCAGCTTTTGCCAGCCCCTTCATTATGGGCGAGGTTTTCGCGCGGGCCTTCATCATGGGGATTATCGCGCTGAGCCTCATGTTCCTCGGCGGATATGGTGGGATGGTCAGCATCGCGCAGATGGCTTTTGCAGGTTTTGCCGGATACATGGTGGCGGTCTTCGGATCGAGCGCGATAACAGAGATCAGTCAGGGTTGGCCATGGTGGGTGGTGATCCCGCTCGCTCTGTTCTTGACCGTGCTGTTTTCCACCGCCGTGGGCTGGCTCGCCGTTCGGACCGAGGGCATCTACACCATCATGATCACGCTGGCGATTGCGGCCGCGTTTTTCTATTTTACCCGTCAGAATTACGATATTTTCAATGGTTTTCAGGGATTTAATTCGGTCCTGCCACCGCAGCTTTTTGGAGTGGATTGGCGGGGGCCCTATGCCTTCTACTATCTGTCGCTGTTCTGGGCCGTGCTGGCATACGCAGTTGTCCTCTACATCAGTCGCGCGCCCTTTGGGCTGGCTCTGCAGGGCGTGCGGGACAACCCGCGCCGGATGGCGGCGCTTGGCTACAATGTCACCGCGCATCGCGTTGCGGCCTATGCCTTCGCCGGTCTGGTCGCGGGGATTGGTGGCATTCTTCTGACCTGGCAGCTAAGTCAGATTTCCCCGGGAACAGTCAGCATCGGGGCCGCGATCGACGTTCTGGTGATTGCGGTTGTGGGAGGGCTGCGCCATCCGATCGGAGCCTTCATCGGCGCGTTCATCTTCGTTGTGCTGGAAACCTTCGCCAAGGATTTCCTCGTCACACTCGGCATGGCGGGTGAACGGTTCCAACTGGTGATCGGGCTTGGATTCCTGCTGATCGTGTTCTTCTCGCCCGACGGATTGCTGGGCCTTTGGGAGAGGTTCCGGGCCGCGCGCGACCGTGATCCGCTGACGGGCGAAGACAGGGGGCACCGGGCGTCGTGACCGATACTTCTGTCATCACACGCGAAACGTCCGCTCTGGGTGGTGCCGGATACGCGCTGGAGCTGCGCGATATCTCAAAGTCATTCGGCGCGCTCGAGGCCCTGAGTGGCATAAACATGTCGGTGCGTCCCGGCGAAAGACGCGCGGTTCTGGGATCAAACGGAGCCGGAAAAACCACACTCTTCAACTGCATCACCGGGGATTTCCCACCCACCACGGGGTCGATCCGGTTCTTTGGCGAGGATGTGACCGTGTTCCCGGCCCAGGAACGCATTCGCCGGGGTCTGCGCCGAACCTACCAGATTTCGCTGCTGTTCACGGGATTGACCGTTCTGGACAACGTGTACCTGGCCTGCCGGGGTGTGTCGCGCGGACGATTTTCCTTTGTCCGGCCTCGGCGCGGCGACGCGTTGATGCAAACGGCAGAGGAGCTGGTCGAGACGGTTCATCTGCGCGACGCGATCCAGACACCGGTGAGCGAGCTTTCCTACGGTCAGCAGCGGCAGCTGGAGATCGCGATGGCGCTGTCGGGCGCGCCGCGATTCATCCTGTTTGACGAGCCGGCGGCAGGGTTGTCGCCGACGGAACGGGTCGAACTGATCCACATTCTGACCGGACTGCCCGGCCATGTCGGATACATCATCATCGAGCACGATATGGATGTGGCGCTTCGCGTCTCGGAACATGTGACGATGATGCATAACGGGCGCATCTTCAAGGAAGGCAAGCCCGCCGAGATCGAGGAAGATCCGGAAGTGCAAGCTCTCTATCTGGGGGGCAGCGATGAGTAGAGGCGGCGCCCCAATTCTGGAGGTTCGTGACCTCAATGTCTTTTATGGGCAATCCCACGCCTTGCAGGGGGTGAACCTCACGCTTGAGGCCGGTGTCCTATCGGTGGTCGGCCGCAACGGGATGGGCAAAACAACGCTTTGTCAGGCGATCATGGGATTGAAACCAGCGCGGTCGGGGTCGATCAGTTTCGATGGGCAGAGCCTCGCCGGTCGATCATCCGCCGAGATCGCGAGGATGGGTATCGGCTATGTTCCGCAGGGGCGGCGTCTATGGAAGTCGTTGACCGTCGACGAGCATCTCAAGCTGGTCGCCACACGCGGCGGGTCCTGGACGCCCGAGCGGATTTACAGCGTCTTTCCCCGACTTGCCGAACGCAAGGGCAATGGTGGTGGACAGCTTTCGGGTGGTGAGCAGCAGATGCTGGCCATCGGCCGCGCGCTCTTGCTGAACCCCAAGCTTTTGGTGATGGATGAACCGACCGAGGGTCTGGCGCCTGTCATCGTCAACCAGGTTGCGGACATGCTGATCCGATTGGGTCAGGAAGGCGACATCGACGTTCTGGTGATCGAACAGAATATCGGCGTAGCCTGTCAGGTCGCCGAACAGGTCGCGATCATGGTCAACGGCAAGGTGAACCGGGTCATGGACGCGGGCCTATTGGCCGGTGATCTTGACTTGCAGCAAGCGCTTTTGGGCGTGGGGCGACACGCCCATGATGAAACGCCCGACGATGTGGACCAGGCCGAGACCAACATAGCTGACCCTGCGACCCCTCCCAGAACGAGCCTGCGCATCTATCGGTCAAACCCCATGCTCCCTTCCCGTTGGAGCGCGGATGTTCCGGTGCATGTCATCGCACGATCGGCACGGACCGTTACCGATGTGCTCAAGCCAAGCGCGCGGGACGTGGCGCCTCGGACCGAGATGAACCGCCACGGCGTTGTCTATGTCTGCGGTACGCTGGATACCAAGGGAGCGGAATTGCGCTTTATGCGCGATATCCTCAAGGAACAGGGTGTGCGCACGACGCTGGTAGACCTTTCGACCAGCGGCAAACCCTCGGGCGCCGAAGTGTCCCCATCTGCTGTGGCGGGGTTCCACCCGCGTGGATCGACCGGGGTTTTCACCGGGGATCGCGGCACCGCTGTTGCGGGTATGACGGTGGCCTTCGAACGTTGGATGGGGCAGCGGAACGATGTCGCCGGGGTCATTGCGGCGGGCGGTTCGGGCGGGACTGCACTGGTTGCGCCTGCGTTCCGCGCTTTGCCGGTCGGAGTGCCAAAGATCATCGTCTCTACGGTCGCCAGCGGCAATGTCAGCCAGTATGTCGGCCCTTCGGACATCACCATGATGCACTCGGTCGCCGACGTGCAGGGCATCAACTCGATCACGCGCGAAGTGCTCGGCAATGCCGCCCACGCCATGGCCGGCATGGCCACCGCCCGGCAAAAGGCTAAAACCGCAGAAGACCGACCAGCCATCGGGCTGACAATGTTCGGCGTAACCACACCCTGCGTACAGCGCGTGACCGCCGCGCTTGAAAGCGACTATGACTGTCTGGTGTTCCACGCCACGGGCACCGGCGGCAGGGCGATGGAAAAGCTGCTCTCGTCAGGGATGCTGAGCGCCGTTGTCGATCTCACGACAACCGAGATCTGCGACATGGTTGCCGGCGGCGTCTTTGCGGCTGACGAGACGCGCTTTGATGCAATGATCGCGGACGGCCGCCCGTATATCGGCTCCTGCGGCGCACTGGACATGGTGAACTTCAATGCGCCCGACAACGTACCCGAAAAGTACAGTGGGCGATTGTTCTACGAGCATAATCCACAGATTACCCTGATGCGAACGACGCCCGATGAAAACACCCTGATGGGCCGGTTCATCGGCGAAAAGCTGAACCAGATGAACGGCACGGTGCGGTTCTTCTTGCCCGAAGGCGGTGTGTCAGCGATTGACGCCCCTGATGGGCCGTTTTGGGACCCCGAGGCAAACCGGGCCCTTTTCACAGCGCTCGAAGAAACCGTGCGCGCAACCGCCAACCGTCAGCTGGTCCGCGTGCCTTACAACATCAACGATCCCGAATTTGCGGAGCTTGTCGTGAAGACCTTCCGGTCCTTTCACACGCGCCCGTCACGACCCCTAAGGAGTGCATGAGTCCATGTATGATCGCAAAGACCTGATGACGAAATTCCGAGCCATGCGAGACCGGGGCGAGCCGATCATCGGCGGTGGCGCGGGGACAGGCCTTTCCGCGAAATGCGAGGAAGCGGGTGGCATTGACCTCATCGTCATCTACAACTCCGGCCGTTACCGCATGGCGGGTCGGGGATCACTCGCCGGTTTGATGCCTTATGGGGACGCAAACGGTGTTGTGATGGAGATGGCTGGTGAGGTTCTGCCGGTCGTCAAGAACACCCCGGTTCTGGCAGGTGTCTGCGCCAGCGATCCATTCCGCCTGATGGACAGGTTTCTGGATGAGGTGAAGGCCGCCGGATTTTCGGGCGTACAGAACTTTCCAACCGTTGGTCTGATTGACGGCACCTTCCGCGCGAACCTGGAAGAAACCGGCATGTCCTACCAGCTCGAAGTCGACATGATTGCGGCGGCGCACCGGAAAGACTTACTGACCACGCCTTACGTCTTTTCCGAAGACAATGCCCGGGCAATGGCGCAGGCCGGTGCCGATATCATAGTTGTTCATCTGGGTCTGACGACAGGTGGCTCTATCGGTGCCGACACGGCGGTTACGCTGGACGATGCGCCCGCACTTACCGACGCCTGGGGCAAAGCCGCGCTTGAGGCAAACCCGGACGCTATCGTGCTTGTTCATGGCGGACCGGTTGCGATGCCCGAAGACGCGGAATTCGTCCTCAAGAACACAACTCATTGTCATGGCTTTTATGGCGCCTCGTCGATGGAGCGTTTGCCCACCGAGATCGCACTGACAGCGCAGACCAAGAAATTCAAGGAAATCAGTCGCTAAGGACTGTGGAGGTACCGTTATGACCGGTGAACTGATTGGACAGCTGATCCTGTGGCTCATCCTCGCGGTGATTGTCATTTTCATACTCTACTGGGTGATGAACTGGCTCTATCGCCGTTCAACCAAGGAAATCGCTTTTGTACGAACCGGGTTCCTGGGCGAAAAAGTGGTGATCGATGGCGGCGCATTTGTCTGGCCGATCATCCACGACATCACGCCGGTCAATATGAACTCCATGGATCTGCATGTGGTGCGCGAACGCGATGATGCGCTGATCACAAAAGACCGGATGCGGATCGATGTTGAGGCCTCGTTTTATGTGCGGGTCTCGCAGTCGAAAGACGGGGTTACCCTGGCTGCGTCGACCCTGGGACGCCGGACGCTGGAACCTGAACGTATCCACCAATTGCTAAACGGGAAATTTATCTCGGCCCTGCGATCTGTTGCCGCCGAGATGACGATGGAGGAATTGCACGAACATCGCGGCGATTATGTGGCGCGCGTGATCGCCGTTGCGCAGGCCGGGCTCGACAAGAACGGGTTGGAGCTGGAAAGCGTCGCGATCGTCGACATCGATCAGACCGAGATTGAGTATTTCAATCCTTCGAACCGGTTCGATGCCGAAGGTCTGACCAGCGTGATCGAAGCCATCGAGGCGCGGCGTAAGATCCGCAACGACATTGAACAGGAAACGATGCTCAAGATCCGGGCACGGAACCTGGAGGCCGAAAAAGAAAGTCTCGATATCGAACGTGCCTCGGAAGAAGCCCGCCTGGAGCAGGAACGCGACATCGAGTTCCGGCGCGCGCAACAGCGCGCGGAACTCGCGCGGGAGAGATCCGAGCGCGAAAAGGAAGCCGAACAGGCGACGCTTCTGTCGCGCGAGGCGATTGAAACGGCGCGGATTTCCAACGAGGAGCAAATTGCCCAGGCGCGCATCGCCTCGGAACGCACTATCCGGCAGCAAGAGATCGAGCGCCAGAAAGTGATCGATGAGGCCGAGATTTCAACGCGTGAGACCATCGAAAAGGCGCGTATCAGTCAGGAGAAGGTGCTGACCGAGACGCGGATCAAGTCCACCAAGGACACCGAGGCTGCAGATATCGCTGCCAAGGAAGCCGTCGAAAAGGCCCGCATTGCGCAGGAGCGCAGTCTCACCGAAGCGCGGATTGCCAAGGATCTGGACACGCAAAACCAGGAGATCGATCGCAAACGTGCAATCGACGCCGCCGAAATCTCTGCGCGCGAGGTCATCGAAAAGGCCCGCATCGCACAGGAAAATGCGGTGACCGAGGCGCGGATTGCCTTGGAGCGCGAGACGCGGGAACGCGAGATCGCTCGGAACCTGGCTGTGGAACAGGCCGAGATTGGCGCGCGCGAGGCGGCGGACAAGCTGCGGATTGCGCAGGAGAAATCCGTGAGCGCCGAGCGGATCAGCTCCGATCGGGAGACCAAAGCGCTTGAGATCGAGCGGCGCAAGATGTTGGACGAGGCGCAGATTTCCTCGGATCAGGCCATCGAAGCCGCACGGATTGCGCGTGAAAAGGCCGTGGCGGCAGACCGGATCGCGTCCGAGCAGGAAACGCGCCAGCGCGAGATTGATCAGCGCAAGGCGCTTGATGCGGCAGAGATTGCCGCCGCCGAGGCCACCGCCGCCGAACGGATCGCGCAGGAAGAACGTGTGCGCCAGCTTGAGATCGCGCGGAACGAGGCCGTGGATCAGGCCGAAATCGCCTCGCGTGAAGCAGTTGAGAAGGCGCGCATTGCGACCGATGCCCGCACCGAGGTTGAACGGATCGAACAGGCCGAGGCGACGCGCGAACGCGATCTTGCGCGCGAACGCGCCGTGGAGATAGCAGAGCAGGCCAAGCAGGAAGCCGTCGAAGCACAGCGGATCGCCAAAGAGAAGAAATTGGCCGCCGAACGCATCGCTTATGAACAGGATATGCGCGAACGCGAAATTGCCCGGAACCGCGCGGTGGACGTGGCAAACTCGGCCGCAACTGAACAGATCAACGCTGCCCGCATCGCTGAAGAGGCGAAAACACGTGCGGCCGAGATCGCGAGGGATACCGAAGTCCGGGCCCGTGAGATCGAAAAGCAGGAGGCTGTTGAGGCGGCGGAGATCACGTCGCGCCGTATGGTCGATCAGAAACGGATCAAAGAGGAGGCCGAGACAACCGCGCAGAAAATCGCGCGGGACAAATCGATCCGCGATCTCGAGATCGAGCGGAACAAGGCTCTGGATGCTGCTCAGATTGCCGCCGACGCAGCCATCGAAGCGGCGCGAGTGACCAAGGAAAAGACGGTGGATGCGGAACGTATTCTGGCCGAGCAGGAGCTGGATGCGAAGAAAATCGATCGCAAGAAAGCCGTCGAACAGCTTGAGATCGCACGGGTGCAGGCGCTGAGAGAGGCCGAAATCGCCAGCCAGGAGGAGGTCGAACGGGCCAAGATTGCATCCGAACGCGGGCTTGATGATGCGCGGATCGGACATCAGACCGAGCGTCGCAAGCTGGAAATCGAACGCGAAAAGGCGGTCGAGGAAGCCGGGATGGAGAAGGCGATCGCGCTCTATCAGAAATCGCTGGATGAAAGCGCCGCCGCCGTCGAAGCCGAAAATGCCAAGGCGCGCGCTCTGGCCGCCGCCGAAAAGGCAAAGACCGCCGCAGAGACCGAGAGCGTCAGCCGCGAGAAGCAGCTTGATCTTCTGCGAGCCGAGAAGGAGGCGGAGCGCACGCGTGTGATTGCGGATGCCGAGAAGGTGCGCCAGACGGTTGTGGCCGAAGCACAGCGCCTGATCAACGAGGCCGAGAATGTGTTGACCGACGAAGCGCGTCACAGCCTCTTTAAACGCAAGATGTTGGAGCATGTCGAAGGCATCATCGCGGCCAGCGCCAAACCTCTGGAAAATGTCAGCGACATCAAGATCATGCAGCTTGGTGGCTCGGGCACGCAGGGGCTCGACTGGTCCAACGGGAGCGGTGGGTCATCCGGGGGTGGCTGGGACGCGCCCAGCCCGACGGACGAGGTGATGAACTCGGCCCTGCGGTATCGCGTGCAAGCGCCTTTCCTGGACAGCCTGATGAAAGACATCGGGATCGACGGCAAGGATCTGGGCAAATCCGACATCTTCCGGAATGCCTCGGACATGACCCGTGCGACCTCGGAGATTGCGCGCGCCAAACGTGCGCAAGAGGGCGACAGCAAGAAGGATGCCAAGTAGATGGCGCGCGTTTTCGTCTCGTCCGTGATCAAGGCCAAGGCCAGCGATGTCTGGGATCGTGTCCGCGATTTCAACGGTTTGCCGAAATGGCACCCGCGCATTCGCGACAGTCGGATCGAGGATGCCTTGCCCGCAGACAAGGTCGGCTGCATCCGGAACTTCCACTTGCAAAACGGTGATTTGATCCGCGAGCAACTGATCGGCCTGTCGGATTATGACCTTTTCTACAGTTATTCGATGCTGGAAGGGCCGATGCCGCTTTGGGACTACATGGCGACGCTGCGCCTGACGCCGGTCACGGATGGCGAACAGTGTTTCGCGGAGTGGTCGGCCGAGTTTGACTGTGACCCCTCCGACGCGAGCGATCTCGAAAGCGGCATCGCAACAAATGTGTTCCAAGGTGGTTTCGACGCTTTGAAGCGGCATTTTGGCGGGTGAGTGAACAGCAATGGTCAAGGTCATCCGCAGCACCATTCTTGAGGCCCCGATCGAAGCGGTCTGGGATGTCCTGCGCGACTTCAACGGCCATGACCGGTGGCACCCCGCCATCGCGACCAGCCAGATTGAACGCGGGCGCGAGGCCGACCGGGTGGGCTGCGTTCGCAAGTTCACGCTGACGGATGGATCCGAGCTGCGCGAACAGCTCCTGGCTTTGTCGGATGCTGATGCGACCTATTCCTATTGCTTGCTCGATACGCCGGTGCCGCTGTTCAACTATGTCAGCCACGTCCGCCTGATGCCGGTCACGGATGTGGACCAAACGTTCTGGCAATGGGAGGGGCGCTTT
>JBCCVT010000064.1:0-12477 GCA_039195015.1 Pseudomonadota bacterium | reverse complement strand
TTGTCGCCAGTGTCATATTCGGCCTTGTCCTCGTTCTGGCTGCGGGTGGCGCGTGACATTGCTTCGGCCGCTTGACCGAGCCTCCATGTCACAGCCTCGTCCGCAAGCGCCGCGGGGTCTTCGACCGCTTCGGCAATTTCGGCGTCCAATCCCCGCTGCGCTTCGAGTTTTGCGAGTTCCTCGGCCACTGTCATACGGGCCTTTTCAACATCGCCGGGTGCGCGCACACACGGGGTGATCGCGACATGGCGAAGGGACATCAGTTTTTCAAGAGGGCCGTCCCCGAGTTCGGCAAGAATTTTTTCCTCAAGCGTGTCGGGGTCTTCCGGACCGTAACGCAGGATCAGCGATCTGAGCCGCGCATGATCGGGATCGGAGCAAGTCAAAGTCTCGATCCCGGTTTCGAATTCCGGTACGACCTGTGGCGTAGCGATCACGCTGGCGAGGATGACGGCCTCGCGCATATGCGCTTGCGTCATCTTGTCACTGGCAGCCACGACCGAGGTTTTGGTGCCCGGCATCGGCGTCGCCACTGGCTTGCCACGCGCTCGCCAGCCCTGGCCGCTTCTGGTGCGAGGCGGCGAGAAAAGCTCCCAGCGAAGCTGTTTGATTTCCTGGCCATAGTGGCTGCGGATTGACGGATCCCGGATCAGCTTGATTTTCTCGCGCAGCGCCTTGTCCAGGGCCGCCTTGCGTTCGGGACTGTCAAAGACCTTGTCTGCCGTTTCGCGCTGCCATAGCAGGCGCACCATGGGAATCGCCGCATCCAGAACCTCCTGCACCGCTGGGGCACCCTTGGCACGGATCAGATCGTCGGGATCCTGACCTTCGGGCATGATCGCAAAACGCAGCGACTTTCCTGCCTCAAGCAAAGGCAAGGCCAGGTCGATCACCCGCATTGCCGCGCGCAGCCCCGCCGTGTCCCCATCTAGCGCGATGATCGGTTCGTCGGTGATCCGCCACAACAGATGCAACTGAGTGTCCGTGATCGCCGTACCCAGCGGCGCCACGGCGGCGCCAAACCCCGCTTCAGCCAAGGCGATCACATCCATGTAGCCTTCCGCCACAACCAGCGGCTGCCCTTTGCCCGCTGCCAACCGCGCAGGCGCTTGGTTATAGAGGTTTCGGCCCTTGTCGAAGAGTTCGGTTTCCGGCGAGTTCAGATACTTGGCTGTATCATTTGGGTCCATCGCCCGGCCGCCAAAGGCAATTGCACGACCGCGCGCATCACGGATCGGGAACATGATCCGGTTGCGAAACGTGTCGTAAGGCTTACCGCCTTTCTGAGACGGTTTGGCAAGCCCGGCATCAAGGATCAGGTCATCTTCAACCCCTTTGGCCTTGAGATGATCCCACATCACCTGCCAACCATCCGGCGCGAACCCGATCTCCCATCGCGCCTGCGCCTCCGGATCAAGCCCGCGGTGCTCCAGATAGTCCCGCGCAGCGCCGCCTGCCCCGGTCTTCAGCTGAAGCTGAAAAAAGCGGACAGCATCCTCCATGACCTCGACAAGCTGGGAACGGCGATCAGCTTTCTCCTGCGCGCGGGGGTCGCGTTCGGGCATCTGCATCCCGGCTTCGCGCGCCAGGATCTCGACCGCTTCCATGAAGCTGACGTTTTCGGTCTCACGCACAAAGGAAATCGCGTCTCCCTTGGCGTGGCAACCAAAGCAGTAGTAGTAACCCTTGCGATCATCCACATGAAAAGAGGCGGTTTTTTCATGATGAAACGGGCAAGGCGCCCACATGTCACCTTTACCCTGATTTGACTTGCGCGCATCCCAAATGACCTTGCGCCCCACCACCTGAGACAGGCTCGAGCGGCTGCGCAATTCATCCAGGAAACCGGGTGGAAGGGACATGGCGCCCCTTATTCAAATTGCTCTGCGAGCGATTGCCAATTGTTCTGGCAGACTTCGTCCCAAGCCTCGCCCAGATCGTTGCGGCGCACATCCCGCATGCGCTGTTCATAAACCCAGGGTGTCATCAACGGGATCGCTCGATTGTAATTCTCGGGCCAGGTCGGGGCCTGGGCCAGAATGATCTCTTCAACATCGCGTTCTTTCACACGATCAAGCCGCGCTTCCTGAATGGCCCGGACCACTTGCGCCATGTTTCCGCACACTTCCTCCTTTTTCGATTCTTGCGCAGCGGCGGCGCTGGTAGTGGCAAGAAGAACGGCAAGGGCGAAGCGGATCATGATGGTCTCCGGAATCAGGACTGTGACGATCATTCTAGCGTCGCGCCGCGACCCCTTCCATGGCGGTTTTGAGATCGTGTACCAGTGTGGCGGACATCGACCGGAACACCATGATCTGGAACGCACGTTCACCAACCCGGGTGATCGAGGTTGTCATATGTTGAAGCTGGGTGCGCACCGTAAACCCGCGACGGAACGCGCTCGCGCGCAGATCCACAGGTACCAAGCGCGCAAGCACGTCGACCGCGTCGTCGCCCTCCAACCGAACCACGGCCCAGGCATCAGACTGATCCGTCAGTGCTCCGTGGGCGGCGAGTGCGGCATCGGGGCTCGGCCCCACCAAAAGGATATGCGCGCGCCCGAACCAGATCGCGCGCGCGCCTTCTTTGCCCGTTGCGCGGTTCGGACGCGGCCAGGCCATCCCGTGGGCGGTCTTTAAGGCCTCGGCCATCGCATCGCCCGCCCAGGCAAACGGGCTGAGCGATGTCATGACGCCCGGGTCCACTTCGCTGAGAGTCGCCGAGCCCATTGCGATCGGCAACATGCCCTCGCAAGGGCTTTCGGACCTCAGCTCAACCACGCAGCCGCTCCCCCGACATGTCGACAAAGACCGGTCGCTGCACCACGCACAAGGTTTCCAGGTTCCGAAGGTGGTCGACCATGCGCAGCGTCTCACCATACCGCGCCCGACCATTTCTGAGAAAACCGAGACCGATCATGTGGCCGAGCGTCGGCGAATACCCCACCGAAGTGACGTACCCCTGATCGTTTTCGCGCGTTGCGGCATCATCCGAACGGAAGAGATGCGCACCCGCTGTTAGATCACGCACCGTGCCAATCGGAGACAGCCCGATAAGCTGTTCCCGATCGGGATCAACCAAACCTGGTCGCCGGGCCATTGTCTTGCCGATACAGTCCTTTTTATTCGAAATCATCCGATCCATCCCGATGTCGAAAGCTGTCGTGCGCCCATGAATTTCGGAATGGGTGATAAATCCTTTTTCGATGCGCATGACGTTCAACGCTTCCATACCGTACGGTCCACCGCCCAGCGCTTCGGCCTGGGCCACCAAATGCCGGAAGAGGCTTGCGCCGAACCTCGCGGGCACCGCGATCTCGTACGCGTGCTCGCCCGAGAACGAAATTCGGAACAGCCGCGCACCGACGCCGCCCACGCGAACTGGTCCGCAGGACATATATGGAAAGCGGTCATTGTCGATGGGGCTATCCAGGATCGCGTTCAACAGCGCTCTCGACTCGGGTCCTGCCACCGCAAACTGCGCCCATTGCTCGGTTGTCGAAATGAATGACAGGTCCCAATCCGGTCGCAGACCCTGATGTACCCAATCCAGATGGCGCATCACCTGTCCGGCGGCAGCCGTGGTCGTTGTCATTATGTAATGCTGATCGCCCCACCGCGCCGTGGTGCCGTCATCCATCACATGCCCGTCCTCGCGCAGCATGAGACCATAGCGGACCCGACCCAGCTTTAGGCTGCTGAACATGTTAACGTAAAGCAGATCCAGGAATGAGGCCGCGTCCGGGCCCTGGATGTCGATCTTGCCAAGTGTCGACACATCGCAGACACCGACCGCGTCCCGCACCATCTGCACTTCCCGGTCGCAACTCTCGCGCCAGGTGGTTTCTCCCGCTCGCGGAAAATAGCTGGGGCGATACCACAAGCCAGCCTCGATCATCGGAGCATCCCGCGCGACCGTATCCGCATGGGAGGTGGTGAACCGCTCTGGCGCAAACCCTTTTCCTGTCGCTCCTGCGCCCATCGCCGATAGCGATACCGGAGCATAGGGCGGGCGAAAAGTTGTTGTTCCGGTTTCAGGAACCGCGCGTCCGGTCGCATCGGCGAGAATCGCAAGCGCCGCCACGTTGGAATTCTTGCCCTGATCAGTTGCCATGCCCTGGGTCGTGTAGCGCTTCATGTGCTCAACAGACCGGAAGTTTTCCTGAGCGGCCTGCTTGACGTCCTTCACCGTCACGTCGTTCTGAAAGTCGAGCCACGCGCGCCCACGCCCCGGCACATGCCAGATCGGCGTGATCCGGTAAGGATCGTCCTCAGCTTCCGGGATATCAATTTCAACCGGTGTCATGCCCAGATCATCAAGCGCGTCGCGTGCGGCAGCCACCCCGTCCCGCAGACATCCGGCGGTTGAAAATGTGCCGTTGCACGCGCCCGCTGCTACCAGACCAGGAACGGCACTCGGCGCGGGAACAAAGCTCGCGATATCGTCACGCCAAACCGGCCGGCCGTTCATGTGGCAGGTGAGGTGCATCGCCGGGTTCCACCCTCCGGTGACCGCAAGGCAGTCGGTTCGAATTCGATCCCGCCCGTTCCCATGCCGGACGGTGATGGAGTCCAGCCCGTGCCGGCCCGAGGCATTCTCGACAACCGCATTAGGATAAACACGGTAAGCGTCCGCGTTCGGCGTGTCGGACCGGCTGTCGATGACACCTGCGATATGGACACCCGCCGCCAGCATATCGCGCGCCGTGCGATGGATCTCGTCCGTGTTGCCAAATACGGCGACGGATTGCCCTGCCGCCACGCCCCACCGATTGAGATAAGCGCGCGCCGCGCCCGCGGTCATGATGCCCGGACGGTCATTGTTGCGAAACGCCACCGGCCGCTCGATTGCGCCAGCGGCCAGGATGGCGCGTCGCGCGACGATGCGCCAGAAGGTCTCGCGCGGTGCACCAGCGTCGGCTTGATTGGCGGCGGCACGCTCCAGCGCGCCGTAGGTGCCCTGGTCATAGGCACCGGTCACAGTGGTGCGCGTCATCACCTGCACATTGCCAAGTGCTGTTAGCTCTGCGACGATCGACGCAGCCCATTCAGTCCCGGCCTGCCCTGCAACCTCCTCGGTTTCGCCAAGCAAGCGACCACCGGGCAGGATGTCCTCATCCACAAGGATCACATCCGCACCCGCACGCGCGGCCGTCAGAGCTGCCATCAATCCGGCTGGACCGGCCCCGATCACAAGCACATCGCAGAAGGCGTAGGCACGCTCATACCGATCCGGATCGTGCTCGGTCGACAACGCCCCCAAACCCGCGGCGCGCCGGATCAACGGCTCGTAGACCCGCTCCCAGAAGGCGCGCGGCCACATGAAGGTCTTGTAATAGAACCCGGCCCCCAGAAACGGCGCAGCCAGATCGTTCACGCCCATGAGGTCGAAACCGAGCGACGGCCATCTGTTCTGACTGTTCGCCACAAGCCCCTCGTGGATCTCAAGCGTGGTCGCACGGACATTCGGTTCCTGCCCCGGCCCGTCGCCAAGGGTCACAAGGGCATTCGGCTCCTCGCTCCCGGCCGTCAGAACGCCGCGCGGACGGTGGTATTTGAATGACCGCCCCATAACCCGCACGCCCGAGGCCATCAGCGCCGAGGCCAGCGTGTCGCCCGCAAACCCCGCATAAGCCCTGCCGTCGAACGTGAAGGACACAGGTCGCGACCGGTCGATCAGCCCCTTTCCCGCGACCCTCATCGCGCAACCTCGGTGGCCAGTTCCGAACTGATAACCTCATGGGTTACCGTGTTGCGCGTCACAACGATCCAGGCCGCGCAGCCGCCCTCATGATACCAAAGATCGCGCGTCACACCTGCCGGGTTGTCGCGCAAATGAAGATAGGCGTCCCAGACATCAGCGTCGGCGTCCGGGTCGGGCCGGTGCAACATCACGTCCGCGCCCTGATAGAAGAATTCGCGCCGGTCGCGCGCGCCGCAAATCGGACAGATGATCCGCATCTCAGACCCTTGTTTCTTTCTGGTTCCAAATTCGCATTCTGTCCGTCGCCTCTCGCGCCTAGTGCAGATTGTGCTGAGACCCGGTGGCCTCTTCATCCATGATCCCCAGGCCGGTTCGAAACCGGTCCAACCGGTATCGGGTGGCCGCTTTGTGATACTGTCCGGTCGCCATCAGATGCGCGAAGACACTGCCGGAACCCGGCACGGCCTTGAAGCCGCCGTAACACCATCCGCAGTTCAGATAGAGCCCATCGACATGGGTCCGGTCGATGATGGGCGATCCGTCCGGCGACATATCCATAATGCCGCCCCAACTGCGCAGCAGCTTTGCCTTGCCGATCATGGGCATCAGCGCAATGCCGGCCTCCATCACATGCTCGGCCATGGGCAGGTTGCCGCGCTGCGCATACGAGGCATAGAAGTCGAGATCGCCACCAAACACCAACCCGCCCTTGTCGGACTGGCTGATATAGAAATGGCCCATTCCAAAGGTGATCACGGTGTCGATGCAGGGCTTGAGGCCCTCGGTCACAAAGGCCTGCAATACATGGCTCTCGATCGGCAGGCGCATGCCCGCCATCGCAGCCACCTGCCCGGACCGGCCCGCAACGACAAGACCAACCTTCTTGGCGCGGATCGGCCCGCGTGACGTCTGTACGCCCGTCACCGCACCGTCAGTGATATCTATGCCGGTCACCTCGCAATTCTGGATCAGATCAACACCACGCCGATCCGCACCACGGGCATAGCCCCAGGCCACGGCATCATGGCGGGCCGTGCCGCCGCGCGGATGGTAGAGCCCGCCATAGACCGGGAACCGCGCATTGTTGAAATCAAGATATGGTGCATGGACGCGCACCCCGTCACGATCCAGAAGGATCGCGTCGTCACCCTGATTGATCATCGCGTTGCCACGCCGGGCCGCTGCATCGCGCTGGCCGTCGGAGTGAAACAGGTTGATGATCCCCCGCTGCGAATGCATCACATTGTAGTTGAGATCAGCCTCGAGCCCTTCCCAAAGCTTCAACGAATGGGAATAGAACTCGGAGTTCCCCGGCAACCCGTAATTGGCGCGCACAATCGTTGTATTGCGTCCCACATTGCCGCCGCCGAGATACCCTTTCTCCAGCACCGCCACATTCGTGAGCCCGTGGTCGCGCGCCAGATAGTAAGCGGTGCTGAGCCCGTGACCACCACCACCGATGATCACAATGTCATATTCGGCCTTGGGCTCGGGATCCCGCCAATGTGGTTGCCATCCACGATTTCCGGTCAGCCCCTCCTTGAGGATGCGTAACCCGGAAAAGCGCATGGCGACCTCCTTTTTCGTTCTGGGCGATAGAACCAACTTCACACAGGAGTAGCAATGCGCGTCCAACGCGCCACGGCGCTTTTCGACAAAAACCGGTCACACTGCGACAGAGCGCCTCAGAACGCCAGACGGAACGAGATCCCGGCAATAGGTGCGGTGTCGTAATCCTGTTTGCTCACGGTATTGCCGTTGCTGTCTTCGAGCGTCAGCTCGCCATCGAAATCGGCCCCGACGAAGGCGGACAAGCTCATGCCCGGGTTCGGCCGGTACCGCATCCCCACCACAACGGGCAAGCTGGTGTCCTCGCCCACACCGCCAGGTGCAATCCCGTCATCGTCCAGCCGAAACCGTGTGCTTTGAACCCGCGCCGATAATCCGATTCGCAGCGTATCGGACACGTCATAGTTCAACCCAAGCCCTGGTCCGAGCGACGCGCCTGGCGCATCCAGCGTCGACAGCGACAAGCGGTCCGCGATCTCCCATTCGATCAGCAGCGATGGAAAAACCTCCAGATCGTCATCCTCGATCTGCGTGAAAGCCCCAAGACCCGGTCCAATCGTCAACCGGTCACTGAGTTTCCATGTCACACCAGCAAAGACGCCGTAGGTATCTCCGTCAGATGCCTTTGCATCACTCTCATAGTCATAGCGCAGCGACGGCACGACAAACATGTTTACCCGATCGTTGATCGGGAAACTGACCGGGAAGGACAGGCTGATATCCTCGACATCGTCCCAAGGCATCGCACCGGGCAGGTCGAAGTTATAAAAGTACCGCCCGTAGCCAAGCGATATCCCGGCGGAATACCCCTGGTCTGAAGTATAAAGCGCACGTCCTCGCAAAAAGCCGCGGTTCACGGAAACCGAACCCGCGTCCGAAAGGTCAGTGTCCCCTTGGTACAAGAAAAGCGTGTCAAAACTGGTCGACCATCCAAGCGGTGGTCCGCCTTGCGCGGCAGCGGCCGGGGCCAGCGCGATGCCGGCTCCGCCAAGTGTCAACAAACGGATGGCGGCACGGCGCATTGAACAATCTCCCAGGAATGCTGAAGGCTTTCAAATCACATAGGAAATCGACCCCGCCGTGCAACCACCGCAGACTGCGTTTTTCGTGGAATCAGAGCCCCTTGGCCTGATAACTTGCTGCAACCTTGCCGATCGATACAAGGTATGCAGCGGTGCGCAGATCCTCGACATTCTCGCCATCGTGCCAGACCTCGCGCATGGACTGGTAAGCGATCCGCATCGTATCGTCCAAACCGGATCGCACCAGCTCCAATTCGCCCGCGCCGCGCAAGTATTTCTCCTTGAAATCAGGGCTTAGCTGCCAGCCGGTTCCGGTATCCGCGCTCAGACGTTCCAGCTCGTCGATGATCAGCTGGTGGCGAGACTCTTCCTGACGCCGCTGCATCCGACCAAACCGGATGTGGCTGAGGTTTTTGACCCATTCGAAATAGGACACCGTCACACCACCCGCATTGGCGTACATGTCAGGGATGATCACCACTCCGCGCTGGCGCAGGATGTCGTCAGCGCCGGCCGTAACCGGCCCGTTCGCGGCCTCGATGATAAGCGACGCCTTGATGCGCGCGGCGTTTTCAAGGTTGATCACACCCTCAAGCGCGGCCGGGATCAGGATGTCGCAATCCTCTTCCAGCACATCGCTGCCTTCGGCCGAATGGCGCGCATCCGGGAAACCGGCGATACCGCCATGCGACGCCATCCAAGCGCGCACGGCTTCGACATTCAGACCATCTGGGCTGAACAGGGCACCATCCCTTTCGATGATCCCGGTGATCAGGCAGCCATCTTCTTCCTGCAGGAACTTTGCGGCGTGGTAGCCCACATTGCCGAGCCCCTGCACAATAACGCGCTTGCCGTCGAGCGTGCCGTCCATGTTTGCGCGCGCAATGTCCTCGGGGTGGCGGAAGAATTCGCGCAGCGCGTACTGAACACCGCGGCCCGTTGCCTCAACCCGGCCCGAGATCCCGCCGGCGTTGAGCGGTTTGCCAGTGACGCAGGCGCGCGAATTGATATCTGTGGTGTTCATGCGTGAATACTGGTCGGCCATCCAGGCCATCTCCCGCTCGCCCGTTCCCATGTCCGGAGCCGGGACGTTCTGGCTCGGGTTGATCAGATCACGCTTGGCAAGCTCATAGGTAAAGCGACGCGTGATCTGTTCCAGCTCGTGCTGGTCATATTCGCGCGGATCGATGCAAAGCCCGCCCTTGGAGCCGCCAAAGGGTGCTTCGACCAGGGCGCATTTGTACGTCATAAGCGCAGCAAGCGCTTCGACCTCATCCTGGTTCACCGTCGGCGCATAGCGGATGCCGCCCTTGACCGGTTCCATATGTTCAGAGTGCACCGACCGGTAGCCCACGAATGTCTGGATCTGGCCCCGCAGACGCACGCCGAAGCGCACCATGTAAGTAGCGTTGCAAACCCGGATCTTTTCCTCCAGTCCCGGTGCAAGGTCCATCAGCGCAACAGCGCGGTTGAACATCAGGTCGACGCTTTCGCGGAAGCTCGGCTCATTTCTGGGCGACATATTTCATTCTCCATGCACGCATTCACGACTCATGTCGTCTGTTACTGCATGGGTGACTATGACCTGTAGATTACGATATCGCATTTTTTTTGTGCATTTTCGGCGCATGAAAATGTCCGCCGTCGAATCGGCGATGCCGGGCCGCCACTGTTAACCGCCCGTGAACAACCCCTGCAGGCTTGGTCTGATCGTCTCGCAACGGCGGGGTTCAGACGCAGGATTGCGCGAAATCCGCCCAATTCTCGCCCCATTCCCCGTGCACAGGCTTAAAGTCGATCACTATGGCTGTGGGGGCTTTGCCGGTGACGCGTAACGAAAGGCGAAGACATGATGGGTTACGGCTTCGATGGTCCCCTTTTGCGCAACTTGGATGCTCGTGCATCTGAGGCGAAACGCGGTCTGCGCCGCTTCGCGCGCGAGGAGCGCGGATCGCTGACGATCTTTGCGGTCTACATGTTCGTCCTAATGCTGTTTGTGGGCGGTATCGGAATCGACCTGATGCGGTTTGAACGCGACCGCACGCATCTGCAATCGACCCTCGACCGTGCCGTTCTGGCGGCTGCCGACCTTGACCAGACGCTCGACCCGCAAACGGTTGTGAACGATTACTTCTCCAAGGCTGGACTCGGTGAGTACCTGGCGTCGGTCACGGTGTCGTCGGGTCTCGGGTTCCGGACGGTGAGCGCCACTGCTGAAGGACAGTTCGACACCCAGTTCATGCATATGGGCGGCGTTGACACGCTGGCGACACCTGCGGCCGGCGCCGCGGAGGAACGGATCGACGGCGTGGAGATCTCGCTGGTGCTCGATGTGTCAGGTTCGATGAACGACAACAGCCGCCTGACGAACCTCAAGATTGCTGCGAAGAAATTCGTTACCGAGATGATTTCGAATTCGCAGGACGGCAAGCTGTCGATCTCGATCATTCCCTACGCGACGCAGGTCTCCATTCCCTCCGAGATGGCAGCTGAATTCAACATCACGGACGAGCATGACTATTCAACCTGCGTGAATTTCGAAGCCGATGACTTCACTGAAACTTCGATGAGCACCTCTGACGAATTGCAGCGTACAATGCATTTCGACCCCTGGTACAACTGGGATGGGCGCGACAACGATCCCGTTGAACTGATCGGCCTGGACAATGGTCTCGACAGCAGCCTGCCTGTCTGCGAAGCGATGGCCAATCGCGAAATCATGCCTCTGTCGAAGAGTGAGAACGATCTCAACACCTATATCGAAAGCTTCGTCGCACGCGGGAACACCTCGCTCGACGTGGGTATGAAATGGGGCGTTGCGCTGCTCGACCCCAGCCTGCGCACCGTCGTGTCCAGCCTGAACCAAGCGGGCGTCGTGCATGACGATTTCAAGAATCGTCCGAACAATTACAACGATGGCGAAACGATCAAAGTCGTGGTGCTGATGACGGACGGAGAGAACACCAGCCAGTACTACATCAATGACGAGTTCCGCGACGGCGACTCGAACATCTGGTGGAATGAGCAGGAAGAGCAGTACTCCGTCTATGTCGGCCTGGACGTCGACGACGAAGATGGCGACGGCATCTATGACGAGCCGCTCTTTTACTGGACCTTCGATGGCAATTGGCACGACCACGCCTATGGCGAAGGCACATATGACAAGACGACGTATGACTACGAATGCACGTCCTATTACTGGAACGGTTCGTGCCGGAACTATCAGACCATCGCCACGACGGTCACGATCGACGAACCTGGCACCGCCGAGATTGTCGAGTATCCCGACCTTTGGGCCTACACGACACTGCAACGCATTGTGACCAAGCTCTATACGCCTTGGATGATCGACAATAACGCCTGGGACGACTGGTACTACGGTGTTCGCAACTATGTCGGTTGGTCGACCAAGGATGCGCGCACGCGGACCATGTGCAACACCGCCAAGGAAAAGCAGGTGATCGTGTACACCATTGCCTTCGAGGCGCCGTCCGGCGGTGAAGCGGTCCTGCGCGATTGCGCCAGCTCTCCAAACCACTTCTTTGACGTGGAAGGACTGGAGATTTCGGACGCGTTCGCGTCGATCGCCTCGTCGATCCGCAAACTGAGGCTGACCCAATGATTAGTCGCATGACCAGAAAAGCGCGTTGGTTCGTCCGCCGCGAGGATGGCTCGGCCACCATTGAATTTGCGCTGACTTTCCCCGCCATGCTGATGCTGCTCTTGTCAGGTGTCGAGCTGGGGATGGTGAACCTTCAGCATGCCTCGCTTGAACGCGCAATGGACATCGTGGTTCGCGAAATCCGCCTGGGCACCGGATCGACCCCGCAGCATGACGAGATCAAGACCAAGATCTGCAACGAGGCCGTTTTCATCGAAGACTGCACGACAAACCTGCGTTTGGAAATGATCGAGGTCGATCCGCGCAACTGGGCCGGGCTTCAGTCCGATGCGGACTGCACCGATCAGTCCGAGGAGGCGACGGCCGTCCGCAACTTTGTGAACGGGATGGATAACGAGCTGATGGTCCTTCGGGCCTGCGCCAAGATCGATCCGGTGTTCCCAACCTCGGGCCTCGGCCAGAACATTCACAAGGATGGCGCCGGACAGTTCGCGCTGGTGTCGACAACCGTGTTTGTGCAGGAGCCGCGTTGAGCCATGCAAATCAAGCGCCTGACCACAC
>JBCCVT010000063.1:0-12500 GCA_039195015.1 Pseudomonadota bacterium | reverse complement strand
GCTGCTCCATGATGACGGCATGACGATCAAGGGCGTACAAAAACTCTTGCGCGAACAGGGTGTCGATCACGTCTCGTCGCTGTCGCCGTCTTTGGACGAAACCGTTGCAAGCGCGATCGCCGCTGCCAAGGGTGGCCCGAGTGTTCTCGTCTTCCAGGAAAAGGCCGATGTCGAAAATGGACAGATCGAGCTCGACATTGGCGCCCCCGGTCTGGCCTCGGCAAGCGGACCGGCCGAAGCTGCCGGAGAACCCGGTAGCGGCACCGTTGCGATGCCGCGTGATGCAGAAAGCGCGGCGGAACTTGAACGCGACAGTACGCTTGAGGAAGACCCCGACCAGGTCGCGGCGGAACTTGATCCCGGTGCGGGTGGCCGCCTGGCGCGCGCCGCCGAAGAAGACACCGTTTCATCCGCCGAACCACCGGCCGAGGACGTCCTGGCAGAACCAGTGACAGAAGAATCCGTCACCGCAGAGGCCCCTGAGGCCGGAGAAACCCCGACCGGCGCGTTGCCATCATTTCTGCGGCACAGGCGCGACGACGTTCCGGCTGAACCTTCGCCCGCCGAAGCTGCACCAGACACGGAAGAGACCGAAGAACCGAGATCGCGCGCCCGCGACGTCGATGCGCCCGACCCGCCCGCTGACAATGAAATAGAGGCCACCGCAGGTCTGCTCTCGCGGCTTGCGCATCTGCGGGAACTCTCGCCCGAGCAGGCCCAGGCGCTGGCGCCGATCGCGCAAGAACTGAAATCGCTCTATGATCGACAAGTCGAAGCGGCGCGTCTCGAAATCGGATGATTCCCTCTTGTCCCTATCCGGAAAACCGGTATGAAGAGCGCTTAGTCGGGCTATGGCGCAGCCTGGTAGCGCGTCCGTCTGGGGGACGGAAGGTCGCAGGTTCGAGTCCTGCTAGCCCGACCAAAAACCCCACCGCTCTTGTGATGACGACCCGCCCGCACCTTGGACGAAAGGGAACGGAATAGCCGTCATGGGCGTCTTGGCCAGTCAGCATATCGCAGCGCTTGTCGATCAGGGCGCGGTTCAACCTGCGTCGCCTCTGACTGATGGGCAGATCCAACCCGCAAGCCTTGATTTGCGTTTGGGAACAGTCGCTTACCGCGTCCGCGCATCCTTTCTTGCCGGTGCGGGCCAGACCGTGCGCGACCGCCTGCGCAGTTTTGAAATGCATCGCATCGACCTGAGCGACGGTGCGGTGCTGGAAAAGGGCTGCGTTTATCTCGTCCCTCTGCAGGAGCATCTGGACCTACCAGACGATCTCTCTGCTGTTGCAAACGCAAAAAGCTCAACCGGGCGGCTCGACCTGTTGACCCGCACCATTACGGATGGGGGTCGCGAGTTTGACAGGATCCCGGCCGGATATTCCGGCGCGATCTATGCCGAGATCTGCCCCCGATCCTTTTCTGTCCTCGTACGTCCCGGCATGCGTTTGAACCAGATCCGCTTCCGGCGTGGCCAATCCGTGCTAAGCGACGCTGACCTGCAGGCGCTTCATGGCCAGAGCCCTCTGGTCAATGTGCCAGCCGTGATCGAGGACGGTCTGGCCTTTTCGGTAGACCTGCGGCTGCCAAACACCTCGCTGGTCGGATACCGCGCCAAGCCGCATACCGGTGTGATCGATCTGGACAAGATCGGCCATTACGACCCGCGCGCCTATTGGGAGGAGGTTCATACTGACACCGGTCAGATCATCCTCGACCCCGGCGCGTTCTACATTCTGGTCAGCCGAGAAGCCGTACATATCCCGCCGCTCTTTGCGGCCGAAATGGCGCCTTACCTCGCGATGGTGGGCGAGTTCCGCGTGCACTATGCCGGGTTCTTCGATCCGGGGTTCGGGCACGACGCGGCGGGCGGAACGGGCTCGCGCGGCGTTCTCGAAGTGCGCTGCCACGAGGCGCCATTTGTACTGGAACACGGGCAGATCGTTGGTCGGCTGGTGTATGAACGGATGCAGGATGAGCCGGAACAGCTCTATGGCGCCGGCATCGCATCGAACTACCAGGGTCAGGGATTGAAACTCTCAAAGCATTTTCGCGCAGAGACCTGAGCGCCCGAGATAACCGGTATACCTCAGCAGCAAACGCCGGTCACTTTCCAAGAAAAGCGCCTGGGATCAGAGCTTTGTCATCCGCCGCGCCATACGCGTCGCTTGACGCACCTGGCGCGCTTGCTTCTTCGCGGCGCGTTTTTGCGTCCGCGCGGCGCGTTCCTCTGGTGTGAGCTTGCGTTTCTGCTGTTTCGTTTCGGCCGTCGATGCGGATTTCGCGGCCTTGAAACCGGCACTAACTCCGCGCGACACGGCCTTGCGCAGGAACATCCGCGTCGCCATCCGTACGAGCCTGTCAAAGTTCATCGCGTTGTCCTCATGCCGAACCCAAAGATGATATAGCGTGCAATCAGGCCGATTTCAGGGCATTGGCAGGACCTTGCGCGGTCATTCATCCTCAAAAAGCTCGGTCTGATCCTCGTCATCTCCGTCTTCGGCTTTGCGTTCTTCTGGTGTGATGCCGGGCGGCGGCCGGTTTTCCAGCAAACCCGCAGCACGAAGTTCTTTGAGCCCGGGCAGATCGCGCGCGCTTTCTAGTCCGAAATGGTCAAGAAACTCGGGCGTCACCACAAATGTGACCGGCCGTCCCGGCGTCATCTTGCGCCGACCCAAACGGATCCACTCCAACTCCAGCAACTGATCGATTGTGCCGCGCGACACCGACACGCCCCGGATTTCTTCGATCTCGGCCCGGGTGACCGGTTGCTGATAGGCGATGATCGCGAGCGTTTCGATCGCAGCGCGGCTGAGCTTGCGTTGTTCCACCGTTTCCTTCTGCATCAGGAACCCAAGATCCGGCGCCGTCCGCATCGCCCAAGCATCGCCCACGCGCACGACGCGCACACCACGCCCCTCGTATCGTTTGCGCAGATGCTCGACTGCGGCGCCCGGGTCGCTGCCATGCGGCAAGCGCGCCGTCAGATCCTTGAGGCTCACCGGCTCGGCACTGGCAAAGAGCACAGCTTCGACCATGCGTTCCTGCTCCGCCAAAGGAGGTGCTTCGAACAGGGTGCCAGTTTCGGTTTCATCATCATCGGGCACGGCGCCGGGCATGTCCTGCGGCTCTGCCATCAGTGACCGTCCTTCTTGCGGACCTGAATCGGCGCAAAGGTCTCGCTCTGCCGGATTTCAAGCCGCCCTTCCTTCACAAGCTCCAGTGACGCGGCAAAAGTCGAGGCGGTTGCCGACCGGCGGCGGAGCGGATCAACTTCCCACCCGTCCGGTAGATAGCTTGAGATCTCGGTCCAGTCGGCCGAGTACCCGATCAGCCCGCGCATGCGTTCCAGCGCCTGTTCCATCGTGAAGACCGCGTCGCGATCCATCACAAAGGGACGGAAATCATCGCGAGTACGGATGCGCGCATACCCCTGCATCAAATCCAGAAGTGTCGCGGTGTAGGTCACCGTTCGGATCCGGGTGACGTCTTCGGCCTGACCGCGCGCAAACACGTCGCGACCCAGCCGGTCGCGGGCCATCAACCGAGCAGCCGCATCCCGCATCGCCTGCAGTCTTTCCAACTGAAAGGCCAGATGCGCGGCCAGTTCCTCGCCCGACGGACCCTCTTCGGTGGGATCGGGTGGCAGCAGCAGCCGGGATTTCAGAAAGGCAAGCCAAGCGGCCATCACCAGATAATCCGCAGCCAGCTCAATCCGCAGGACCTTGGCCTTTTCGACAAAGGTCAGGTATTGCTGCGCGAGCTGCAGGATCGAAATCTTGCGCAGATCGACTTTTTGAGTGCGCGACAGGCTGAGCAGCACGTCAAGCGGGCCTTCGAACCCGTCAACGTCAACGATCAGCGCCTCGGCCGCAAGGCGGTCGGCGACCGAGATCGCATCTTCTGCAAATGGCACCCCTTCTTCAGCCATACACCTGCCCGTCCATGAGGCCGGCAAGGTCAGCCTCAGCCGCATCGATGTCAAGGGGGGCAGGTGTTTGACGCCGGGCCAACGCAGCTTCGGCCCGCGCCTGAGCATCCTCGCACATCCGCCCGGCAGCCTCGGCCACGCGGCGGCGATCTTCCAGCGATTGATTGCAATAGAGGATCACGTCGCAACCCGCTGCAATCGCGCGGGCGGCCAGATCGGGATGTGTCCCTTGCAGCGCTTTCATCGACAGGTCATCTGTCATCAGAAGACCGGCGAATCCGATCTCCTCCCGGATCACGCGCATCATGTCAGGTGACAGCGTGGCGGGCGCATTCGAAATTGCCTCGAAGACCAGATGCGCAGTCATGCCGAGCGGCAGATCGGCAAGCGCCCGAAACGGAGCGAAGTCAGTCTCGAGCAGTTCGGTTTTGGGCGCCGAGACGGTCGGCAGATCAAAATGGGTGTCGAGCGTGGTGCGCCCATGCCCCGGCATGTGCTTGATCACGGGAAGCACACCGCCATCGAGATGCGCCTGCGCAACGGCCTTGCCGATCCGGGCCACGGTGTCCGGGCTCGACGCATAGCATCGGTTTTTCAGGAAGGGATGTGTTTCTTTCGCGACGAGGTCGACCATCGGAGCGCAATTGCTGTCAATGCCGAGCTCTCGCAGCTCATGTGCGATCAGGCGATACCGCAGGTACATGGCACGCTGCGCGGCATCGCCCGCTGCAGCCACATGGTCCAGCGGCGGACGCCATTGACGCGCCAAGGGCGGCACCAGCCGCTGCACCCGGCCGCCTTCCTGATCGATCGTGATAATCGCATCCCGCCCTACCGCATTGCGCATGTCGTCGCACAGCGCGCGGACCTGATCGGCGCTGTCGATGTTGCGGGCAAAGAGGATGAAACCAAACGGGTCAGCTTCGCGAAAAAGCGCCACTTCGTCGGCGGTCAGACGCAGCCCTTCTGCGTCCAGGATCGTCGCGCCAAAGGTCACCGGGCGGTCACCGGAATGCAATCAGCACCTTCGGCCACAAGGGCAGCGCAGAACCGGCGGGCATCGCTGAGATCTTCAAACCCGACCGCGCGGAGGCGATAGAATGTGCGCCCGCCGCTTGTAGCCTCTTGGATCACGCGTGACTTGCCGTCCATGTAATCTCCAAAGCGCGGCACAAGGCGGTCCCATTCCTGCCGGGCGATTTCATCGGTTTCGTATGCACCAAGCTGCGCAAGCCGCGCCCCGGCGGGGAGGTCTTCGGCCTCGACTTCGGCGGGCTCGGACGGTGCGGGCTTTGCAACGGCCCGGACAAACTTTGCCGGGCGCGCGACAGGACGCAGCGATTGCGGGACCGAGGCGTTGGTGATCACCGGTTGGCGCGGTTTCAGGTCGGCAGGATCGATGGCAGGTTCATCTGCGGATGCGGCCTCGGTGCCTTCGATCGGCTCGACGTTCTGCGTCAGCTCGGCCACGATCGCGTCGACGGCCCCCTGACGAAAGGCGGCAAGCGCGGCTTCGGAAACCGGGCGTGCCGTATCGGTTTCCTCGACCTCAGGCGTCGCAGCTTCTGTTGAAACGGGCGTATCTTCTGCGGTCAGGTCTACCGGCGCGGGCGCAAGCATCAGCCGGTCTGCAGTTGGCGCTGCGGCACCAGAGGCCGCCACGGTGTTGACTGCAAATCCCTGGTGATCGGCCGGACGGCCGCCAGGATTTTTCGGTTGCTCCCGCATCGGGCCTTCGATCGCGCGCACCACCGGAAGCCCGGTGACATCCCGCATGACCAGCTTATAGCCCCAAACTGAGACACCGACGATCAGCCCGAGCGACACGACCGCGCCCAAAAGGTTCGTTGCGCGCGCCAGTATCGCACCACGCGACACTTCGTGCACTGTGACCGGGCCCGTCCCCGGGATGTAGGTAGGATTGCTCATGTCTCGCCTCGCCGTCCCGTATCGCAACTGCGTGTTGGACCGGGTTTCGTTTTACTGCCTCGGGCCGGCGTGTCGGGCGATTATTGGCTATCGCATCTCCTGCGCCGGCGTTACGCCCAAAATACCAAGGCCCGTGGAAATCACAACGGAAACGGCGCGGGCGAGCGCGATTTTTGCCTGACTTGTGGCGGTGTCGCCCTCCTGCAGGAACCGCAACGATGCATCGTCATGGCCACGGTTCCAGAGCCCGTGAAATTCGCCTGCCAATTCATAGAGATAGAAAGCAAGCCTATGTGGTTCATTGGTCCGTGCGGCGGTCTCGACAAGGCGCGGCCATTCAGCCAGTTTCTTGGCAAGATCCAGCTCGGCGGAGTGCGTAATCCGGTCGAGCGGCGCGGCCGCAAGGCTTGCATCATCGGCCGGGATCTCGGCCTCGGCCGCGCGCCGGAGCACGCTCATCACCCGGGCGTGGGCATATTGCACATAGAAGACAGGGTTCTCGCGGGACTGTTCCAGCACCTTGTCGAAATCGAAATCGAGCGGCGCGTCGTTTTTCCGCGTGAGCATTACGAACCGGGTCACATCGGGGCCGACCTGTTCGACAACGTCGCGGAGCGTGATGAAATTGCCCGCCCGTTTCGACATCTTGAACGGCTCGCCATACTTGAAGAGCCGGACAAGCTGAATCAGCTTGATATCAACCGGCACTGTGGCGTTCGACAGCGCCGACACCGCTGCCTTCATCCGTTTGACATAGCCGCCGTGATCCGCGCCAAAGACATCAATCAGCATGTGGAAACCACGTTCGATCTTGTCGAAGTGATAGGCGATGTCCGGCGCGAAATAAGTCCAGCTGCCATCGGACTTCATAACCGGGCGGTCAACCTCGTCCCCGTGTTCGGTGGATTTGAACAGGGTTTGTTTGCGAGGCTCCCAATCCTCGGGCTTTTTGCCTTTGGGCGGTTCAAGCACGCCTTCGTAAATCAGTCCGCGATCGCGCAACGTGTTGAGCGCGGCTTCGATCTGTCCGGTGCCATAGAGTGATTTTTCCGAGAAATACACGTCCATCGTCACGCCGAGGAGGGCCAGATCCTCGCGGATCAGATCCATCATCGCGTCGGTGGCAAAGCTACGCACCTCGGCCAACCAGACGGATTCGTCCTGGTCTACATAGGCCTCGCCGACCTCGGCCATGAGGGCCTCGCCCACCGGCACAAGGTAGTCTCCGGGATAGGTTCCGTCGGGAAACTCCACAGCCTTGCCGTGCGCTTCGAGGTAGCGCAAATAGACCGACCGCGCGAGCACATCAACCTGGGCGCCGCCGTCATTGATGTAGTATTCACGCGTGACCTCAAAGCCCGCAAAGCCGAGCAAGCTTGCCAGCGCGTCACCAAAGACCGCGCCGCGGGTGTGACCGACGTGAACCGGGCCGGTCGGGTTGGTCGACACGAACTCGACATTGACCTTCTTCCCCTGCCCCATATCGGATCGACCGAAGGCCGTGCCGGACGTCAGGATCGCACCCACGACATCGTGCCAAAGACCTGTCGCGAGCCGCAGGTTCAGAAAGCCAGGGCCCGCAACCTCGGCCGAGGCGACACGCGGATCCGTGCGCAGACGTTCGGCCAGCGCATCGGCGATGTCGCGCGGCTTGCGGCCGGTCGGCTTGGCCAGCACCATCGCGGCATTGGTGGCCATGTCGCCATGCGCTGCATCACGCGGCGGCTCGACAGTCACGTTGTCAAAGCTCATCCCGGCCGGAATATCGCCATCCGCCTGCATCTGTCCCAATGTCTGCGTGACGAGATCGCGGATTTCGGAAAACAGGTTCATCTTTCTGGTCCCTTTGCTTGGGGGCGGTGTACCATGCAAGGTCTTGGCGTCAATGGTGCGGGATCCGAGCCAAATACCTCAAGACCCGCATGGAATCACGCTATACTGGGCGGACATCAGCTGCCGAGGGATCTTGTGATGCGTTTCTTTGTTGTACTGAGTGTTCTTCTGACTTTGGCCATGCCCGCCACCGCACAGATTGCCGCGCCCCAAGGTCGGGTGATTGTGACGATTGCGGGCGACCTGCCTTCGGGCAATCTGCCCGCGCGCACCGAGGAGGATGCAGGCTTTTTCAACTTCCTCGATCTGACCTATGACACAGCAGTCGGGCTGGATGATGCGATGCTGGGCGGACTTGAACAACACGCCCTGACCGTACCTTACGGCCCCTACCCCGAACTTGCCTTTTCCGGCCCGCGCCTGAGCGCAGTGCTAACGCTGGCGGGCGCCGAGGGTCGGACCATCCAGGCGGTCGCGCTTGACGGTTATGCGGCCGAGGTCACCTGGGACACCATCACCGAACACGAGCCGATTCTGGCCACACATGGCGCGGATGGCCCCCTGGCAATCGGCGGTTATGGCCCAGCCGCGATCGTCTTCCCCGTGGCCGAGGGCGAAACGCTGGCCGAAGACCTGCAAAGCCAGCAGGTCTGGGCTCTCATCTACATTTCCGTGGAGTGATCAGCTCGCGCGGCGCGACTGACCGACCAACCGTTCGTGCTGTTGCAAGGCGAAACGGTCGGTCATACCGGCGATGTAGTCAGACACCATGCGCGCGAGCGTTGTCTCATCCTGGGCGCGCGCGACATCGTCCTGCCAGCGTGCGGGCAAAAGAGACGGATCGCCGAGGTAGAGCGGAAAGAGGCCTTCGACGACCTCGGTTACCTGCGCGCGGATCTCCATGACCGTTGGCGCACGGTACATGCGGCGGAAGAGAAAGGCGCGGATCTCCTTCAGATCCCGCCAAAGGTCGTCGGAAAACCGCACGACCGGCTGGCCCAGAGCACGGATCTCCTCCACGCTTTGCGCGCCCGAGGCCTTGAGCGTCGCGCGGGACCGGTCGATCACGTCACCGACCATGACGCCGAAGAGACGCCGTAAAGCCTCATGCCGGCGCCGATGAGGGTCGAGCCCGGTGTACTTCCGGTCGACCCCCGCGTAACACTCACGCAAGATCGGCAACTCGCTGATCTCGTCATCGACAAACAGCCCCGCGCGCAGGCCATCATGGAAGTCATGATTGTTGTAAGCGATGTCATCTGACAGCGCCGCGACCTGGGCTTCACCCCCCGCATGAGTATGCAATTCCAGATCGTGATCATCATTGCAAGCGGCCAGCGCCCAGGGCAATTCTCCCACGACCGGACCATTGTGTTTTGCAATGCCTTCAAGGGCTTCCCAGGTGAGGTTACAGCCGTCGAACTCGGCATAGTGACGCTCCAGGCAGGTGACGATGCGGATGGCCTGGGCGTTATGATCGAACCCGCCATACGGTTGCATGAGCGCGTGCAGTGCGTCTTCGCCTGTGTGACCAAAGGGGGTGTGTCCCAGATCGTGCGCCAGCGCCACGGCTTCGGTCAGTTCCTGGTTCAACTGCAGCGCACCGGCAATGGTCCGGGCGACCTGTGCGACTTCGATCGAGTGGGTCAGCCGCGTACGGTAACTGTCACCCTCATGTTCAACGAACACCTGCGTCTTGTGTTTGAGCCGCCGAAAGGCACTGGCATGAATGATCCTGTCCCTGTCCCGCTGGAAACAGGAACGAAAGCTGCTTTCCTCTTCCGCGACGCGCCGTCCCTTGCTACGCCGGGGATCCGAGGCAAATGGCGCGCGCATATGCTTACGATCCTTGTCGCCTGTCCCTGAGGTTTCTATATTGCACGCGCACGCCTATGGAAACCGTCAGGAGTACGCCATGCAACTGCCTCCGAAAGTCACGGATCGCGCCTTTGCGCGATTGGCCGAGATCGGTGCAGCGGATCAGGGTCAGGTTCTGCGCGTGGCGGTCGAAGGTGGCGGCTGTTCGGGGTTTCAATACGAGATCGCACTGGATACGCCAAATGACGACGACCTGATCCTCGAAGGTCAGGGGCAGCGCGTCGTGGTGGACACGGTGTCGCTACCGTTTCTGGAAAACGCAACGATCGATTTTACCGAAGAACTGATCGGTGCGCGGTTTGTCATCGAAAACCCGAACGCCTCGTCCAGCTGCGGCTGCGGCACATCATTTTCGATGTAATCCACCGTGGACCTTGACCCTGAGCGGGTCGCTCAGGGGTCTGTTCGAAACCGGTCGAAAAGACGCGGGAACAAAGGCTTACGCTCACTTTGTGGAGTGAATTGGTCCCAGACCAGGAAAAGCCCCGAGGCGATCACGATCCCGACGCCAATCACGGTCGCCACAGCAGGCAATTCGCCAAAAGCCAGCGCGCCGAGGATCACCATCCAGACAAATTGCAGGTTCATCAGCGGCGTCACGGCGTAAGCCGCCAACAGGCGCAGCGACACGACCAGCAGCCAGCGCGCCGCAAATAGCAGTGCCGCATAGGCCACGACCCAGCCCAGATCGACCACAGGCATGGGCTTCCAGACGAACGGAAGCGCCACTGCCATGGACACGAAGATCGCCGCATTTGGATAGAAAACCTGCGCCAATGCGTTGGTTTCATACCGCCCGATGTAACGGGCCATAACCATTGACAACGTCCCGAACACAGCCGCCCCAAAGGCAAACATGTGCCCCGGCGTGATCATGTTCAAACCTTGCGGAAAGAGGCATAGGATCCCGACAAATCCTGCCATCAACGCCCCCCAGGCCGCGGGCCGCACATGTTCCCTCAGGATCAGCCCTGAAAAAAGCCCTGCCATCAATGGCATAAGCCCGATGAACAGGAAAACGTCCGCGAACGGCAGGAACCGGAACGCATAAAAGAAGCACACCGCTGCAAGCACCGTCGCCAGCGACCGCACCGCCATTGCGCGCGGGCAGGTCGTGCCAAGCCCGGCTTTCTGCTTGGAAAACCGATTGGCCCCGACGCTGAAAAGCATCACCAACAGGCCCGACAACGCAAAAAGCTGAGGTGCCGCGTAGTCCGCGGCAATCAGCTTTGTGATGGCATCGGCTGATGAGATGAAGCCCGTATAGGCGACAACCAGCCCCGCGCCGATTAACGATGTCCTCGTTACGCGTGAATTCACAAGGTCACCCCTCTCAGTCCTGTCCTGGCAAATCCGGCAAAGAACGCATCGAACTGTTCGGTGCTGTCCTGAGCCTCTTGTAAAATCTCATAAGCCTCGCCCGTCAGCGCGCCTTCGATTTCCGGGCGCATCCGGGTCCAGTCGTCACTGCGACGGTCCGCCATGTCAAACATGAACTGCGACATCTGACGCAACGGAGCCGAGCTAGGGGTTGCACGGAAGAATGCCATGCGATCGTTCTCGGCCGGTTTCACGAAGCTGTCGCGTCCCGCGGCACTCATCAGCCAGTTGCACACGAAATAGTCATGGTAGTCGTCCTGCGCGCTGACATGGCTTCCGGTTTCCACCGTGAACCTGTGCGTCTCTCGTTCCAACCAGTCCTCCCACATCTCCGGCGGCGTCTGCCCCGCGTAGCGCAAGGCCACGCAAATTTCGGCCAGAAGATCAGAGTTCTGGTCCAAATAGGCGAGAAGTCCCGCAAATGTCAGGCTGGTCAGCGCCGCATCCGATAGGTGCGGATCGGTCCGACCGTACTCGCTGAGGTAGAATACGATATGTGTTAACTCATAGGAAGCCTTCTTATTCGGCATTGCGAAAGTTTCTGATCTGTCGACGAAGGCGTGAAGTCTTTCGGTGAGTCCTTGGTCATCTGGCAGCGGGTCAAAACCGCGCCGAGCAAGCAGCCTGCGGGCTTCTGCGCGCTGCAGATCCGACAGTTCCGCCTGTGCCAATCCTTCGCGAGCAATCCAGTTGCACAGGGCCTGACCTTTGGTGCCGGCCATGCCCAGATCTTCGAGGTCCAGGCAAATCGACAGCAGGAACCGATAGTATTGCGGAAAAAAGCCCAGTCGCTTTTCCACCTGATCATAAAAGCCGACGTGTTGGTCCAGTGCATCGGGAGCCAGGTCAGCCCCCGTGCACTCGAGGATATTGAGGAGTTCCGCATTCTCTTTGAGCCAGAACACGTCGTCACCAAAGCGGCGGTGTGACGCAAAGCTCGCGATCAGCGCGGAAAGCCGGTCTTTTTCGGCTTGGCGCGGGGACGGGACGTTCAGTTGAATGACGTTGGACATCTGACTGTTCCTTCTTTCATACGGGCACCAAAGCGCCCCGTTTCCCTGCTGGTGCTTAGCTGCCCGACGAGAACATTTCGGTGCGATCGCCACCCTGAGCGCTGACGCCGGTTACCGGAGCTGAACCCGAGGAGAACATTTCAACCGCGTCACCGTTGCTGGCGTCGCTGGTCACCGGAGCAGAACCCGAGGAGAACATCTCAACCGCGTCACCAGTCGTCGCGTCGCTGGTCACCGGAGCGGAGCCCGACGAGAACATCTCAACCGCGTCACCCGTGGTCGCATCGCTGGTCACTGGAGCAGAACCCGAGGAGAACATCTCAACCGCGTCACCGGTCGTTGCGTCGCTGGTCACCGGGGCAGAACCCGAAGAGAACATCTCAACCGCGTCACCGGTTGTTGCGTCGCTGGTCACCGGGGCCGAACCCGAGGAGAACATTTCAACCGCATCACCAGTTGATGCGTCGCTGGTCACTGGTGCCGAACCCGAGGAGAACATCTGCACCAGCTCACCTGTCAGAGCCGCGGTCGACGTC